>NZ_LIPN01000130.1:0-240 GCF_001418325.1 Streptomyces atriruber
ACCGACGGCACCGTCGTCGAGGGCGCCTCCGCCGTCGACGCCTCCATGCTGACCGGCGAGTCCGTGCCGGTCGACGTGGGCGTCGACGCCGCCGTGACCGGGGGCACCGTGAACGTCTCGGGGCGCCTCGTGGTGCGGGCGGCCAGGGTCGGCTCGGACACCCGGCTGGCGCGGATGGCGCGGCTCGTCGAGGACGCCCAGACCGGCAAGGCCCAGGTGCAGCGCCTCGCCGACCGGATC
>NZ_LIPN01000130.1:277-5627 GCF_001418325.1 Streptomyces atriruber
CCGACCGCCCTCATGGTCGGCACCGGCCGCGGCGCCCAACTCGGCATCCTCATCAAGGGTCCCGAGGTCCTGGAGTCCACGCGCCGCGTCGACACCGTCGTCCTGGACAAGACGGGGACGGTGACGACGGGCCGCATGGAGCTGACGGACGTACACGTCGCCGGGGACACCCAGGAGCGGCTCCTGCTCCGCCTCGCGGGCGCCCTGGAGCACGCCTCCGAGCACCCGGTGGCCCGCGCCGTCACGGCGGGCGCCGCCGAGCGCCTCGGTCTCGCCGCCGGGGAGCTGCCGACGCCCGAGCGGTTCGAGAACGTCGCCGGGGCCGGGGTGCGCGGCACGGTGGAGGGGCACGAGGTGCTCGCCGGCCGCGAGCGGCTCCTCGCGGAGGCGGGCGTGACGGGCCTGGAGGCCGTGGCGAAGCTGCGGGACGACGCGGAGGCCGCCGGGCGCACGGCGGTCCTGGTCGCCTGGGACGGCGCCGCACGCGGCGTCCTGGCCGTCGCGGACGCCGTGAAGGAGACCAGCGCCGAGGCGGTGCGCGAGCTGCGCTCGCTCGGTCTGACACCGGTGCTGCTCACCGGCGACAACCGGGCCGTCGCCCGGACGGTCGCCGACGCGGTGGGCATCGCCCCGGACGCCGTGTTCGCGGAGGTCCTGCCGCAGGACAAGGTCGATGTCGTGCGGCGGCTGCAGGGCGAGGGCAAGGTCGTGGCGATGGTCGGGGACGGCGTGAACGACGCGGCCGCGCTCGCCACCGCCGATCTGGGTCTCGCGATGGGCACCGGCACGGACGCGGCCATCGAGGCGAGCGACCTGACGTTGGTGCGCGGGGACTTGCGGGTCGCGGCCGACGCCATCAGGCTCTCCCGGAAGACCCTCGCCACCATCAAGGGCAATCTCTTCTGGGCCTTCGGCTACAACGTCGCCGCGCTGCCGCTCGCCGCGGCCGGTCTCCTCAACCCGATGATCGCGGGGGCCGCGATGGCCTTCTCCTCGGTCTTCGTGGTCACGAACAGTCTTCGTCTGAGGACGTTCACATAACGTCTTCACACGGTCGTTTCAGCATCTTCACCCCGTTCCCGAGATCCACATATCGGGGATCTTGCGCATCTACTGGACATATGCAGGAGACGCAGATCACAGTGATTGCAACGTAACCATTGAGGGGAGTCGCGAGTCTAATGGGGCGATGCAGGAAGATGTCTTGGGGGACGTCTTCCGACATCGAGGGACATCTTGGGGGATGTTCCTGGAAATTGCGTTGCCGGGGCACGTGCACCGGGGAGCTTTGAGCGGCCCTCCCGTACGTACGCGTCCCGGCAGACCGCAGGGCGACCACAGACGCCCGGCCGGATCCCGTGGGGGGAATCCGCACCGGGAAAAAGGGAAGCGCCCCGACCGTCGACCCGTGGGGGGATCGATGGCGGGGCGCTTTCCGCTCTGTCGGGGAGGCTCAGCGGCCCTCGACGGGGACGAAGTCGCGGAGGACCTCACCCGTGTAGATCTGGCGCGGGCGGCCGATGCGCGAACCCGGCTCCTTGATCATCTCGTGCCACTGGGCGATCCAGCCCGGCAGCCGGCCGAGGGCGAACAGGACCGTGAACATCTCGGTCGGGAAGCCCATGGCGCGGTAGATCAGGCCCGTGTAGAAGTCGACGTTCGGGTAGAGCTTGCGCTCGACGAAGTAGTCGTCGGCCAGCGCGTGCTCTTCCAGCTTCAGGGCGATGTCGAGCAGCTCGTCGGACTTGCCGAGCGCCGAGAGGACGTCGTGCGCCGCCGCCTTGATGATCTTCGCCCGGGGGTCGAAGTTCTTGTAGACGCGGTGCCCGAAGCCCATGAGCTTCACGCCGTCTTCCTTGTTCTTCACCTTGCGGATGAAGGTGTCGACGTCGCCGCCGGAGGCCTGGATGCCTTCCAGCATCTCCAGGACCGACTGGTTGGCGCCACCGTGCAGCGGGCCCCACAGGGCCGAGATGCCGGCGGAGATCGAGGCGAACATGTTCGCCTGCGAGGAGCCGACCAGACGCACGGTGGAGGTCGAACAGTTCTGCTCGTGGTCCGCGTGCAGGATCAGGAGCTTGTCGAGCGCGGAGACCACGACCGGGTCCAGCTCGTACTCGGCGGCGGGCACCGAGAAGGTCATGCGCAGGAAGTTCTCGACGTAGCCGAGGTCGTTGCGCGGGTAGACGACCGGGTGGCCCTGCGACTTCTTGTACGCGTAGGCCGCGATCGTCGGGAGCTTGGCGAGCAGGCGGATCGTCGAGAGGTGACGCTGCTTCTCGTCGAACGGGTTGTGGCTGTCCTGGTAGAACGTCGACAGCGCGCTGACCACCGACGACAGCATCGCCATCGGGTGGGCGTCGCGCGGGAAGCCGTCGTAGAACCGCTTGACGTCCTCGTGCAGCAGGGTGTGCTGCGTGATCTCGTTCTTGAAGGTGGCCAGCTCGTCGACCTTCGGCAGTTCGCCGTTGATCAGGAGGTACGCCACCTCGGTGAAGGTGGAGCGCTCGGCCAGCTGCTCGATCGGGTAGCCGCGGTACCGGAGGATGCCCTGTTCACCGTCGAGATAGGTGATGGCGGATTTATAGGCGGCGGTGTTGCCATAGCCGCTGTCCAGGGTCACCAGACCGGTCTGGGCGCGGAGCTTCCCGATGTCGAAGCCCTTGTCGCCGACGGTCGACTCGATCACCGGGTAGGTGTACTCGCCATCGCCGTACCGCAGTACTACACCGTTGTTAGCGTTCTCGCTCACGTCATCCCTCACCGACGTTGTGCCTCTTCTTCGAGGTGCCCTGACTGTCTCTACCATCCCCCATTTGGCCCTGGAGAGTGCACTCGGGGTCGACCATTGGGCCTATTGGCGGCACTCAGTGCCGCCAACCTGCTCATCCTGCCCCCTTCGCCCCGGTTCCGGAAGTGCTGTGTGACCTTTCCGACTCGTTTGATCGATCAAAACGTCCAGGGCCTGTCCCGCGGCGCCCCGAAAGCCGGAAATCCAGGGCCGTACAGCGCCTTCCCGCGGACACCGTGCGCACTGCCTGCCCCAGAGCCTTGCGCGAACCGACCAGGACGACCAGCCTCTTGGCGCGTGTCACGGCGGTGTAGAGCAGATTGCGCTGCAGCATCATCCACGCGCCGGTGGTGACCGGGATCACCACCGCCGGATATTCACTGCCCTGCGAGCGGTGAATCGTCACCGCATAGGCGTGCGCCAACTCGTCCAGCTCGTCGAAGTCGTACGGGACTTCCTCGTCCTCGTCGGTGCGGACGGTGAGCCGCTGCTCGTCGGCGTCGAGGGCGGTGACGACACCCACCGTGCCGTTGAAGACGCCGTTCTGCCCCTTTTCGTAGTTGTTGCGAATTTGGGTGACCTTGTCCCCCACCCGGAAGACCCGGCCGCCGAACCGCTTCTCGGGCAGGTCGGGCCTGGCGGGTGTGATGGCCTGCTGGAGGAGGCCGTTGAGGTTTCCGGCGCCGGCGGGGCCGCGGTGCATGGGCGCGAGGACCTGCACGTCGCGGCGCGGGTCGAGGCCGAACTTCTTGGGGATGCGGTGCGCGGCGACGTCCACCGTCACGCGGCCCGCGTCCTCGGTCTCGTCCTCGACGAAGAGGAAGAAGTCCTTCATGCCCTGGGTGATGGGCGGGACGCCGGAGTTGATGCGGTGGGCGTTGGTGACGACGCCCGACTCCTGGGCCTGCCGGAAGATGCGGGTGAGACGGACGGCGGGGATGGGGCTCTCCTCGGCGAGCATGTCCCGCAGCACCTCGCCCGCGCCGACGCTGGGCAGCTGGTCCACGTCGCCCACGAAGAGCAGATGGGCGCCGGGCGGGACGGCCTTCACCAGCTTGTTGGCGAGCAGCAGGTCGAGCATCGATGCCTCGTCGACGACGACCAGGTCGGCGTCGAGCGGCCGCTCCTTGTCGTACGCCGCGTCTCCGCCGGGCTTCAGTTCGAGCAGGCGGTGCACGGTGGAGGCCTCGGCTCCGGTGAGCTCGGCGAGGCGCTTGGCGGCGCGGCCCGTGGGGGCGGCGAGGACGACCTTGGCCTTCTTGGCGCGGGCCAGCTCGACGACGGAGCGGACCGTGAAGGACTTTCCGCAGCCTGGCCCGCCGGTCAGGACGGCGACCTTCTGGGTCAGGGCGAGCCGGACCGCTTCCTTCTGCTCGGGCGCGAGGTCGGCCCCGGTGCGGGCCGCGAGCCAGGCGAGGGCCTTGTCCCAGTCGACGTCCCGGAAGGCGGGCATGCGGTCGTCGCCGGTCTTCAGGAGGCGCAACAGCTGTCCGGCCAGGGACAGTTCGGCGCGGTGGAAGGGGACGAGGTAGACCGCGGCGATGTCGTCGCCGCCGTCCGGGTCGGGGAGCGGCTCGCGGACGACGCCCTCCTCCTCGCCGGCCAGCTCGGCGAGGCAGTCGATGACCAGGCCCGTGTCGACCTGGAGCAGCTTCACCGCGTCCGCGATGAGGCGCTCCTCGGGGAGATAGCAGTTGCCCTGGTCGGTGGATTGCGAAAGGGCGTACTGCAGGCCCGCCTTGACGCGCTCCGGGCTGTCGTGCGGGATGCCCACGGACTGGGCGATGCGGTCGGCGGTGAGGAAGCCGATGCCCCAGACGTCCGAGGCGAGGCGATAGGGCTCGTTCTTCACCACGGAGATCGACGCGTCCCCGTACTTCTTGTAGATGCGCACGGCGATGGAGGTGGAGACGCCGACCCCCTGGAGGAAGACCATGACTTCCTTGATGGCCTTCTGCTCCTCCCAGGCGGCGGCGATCATCTTCGTCCGCTTGGGGCCGAGCCCGGGCACTTCCACCAGGCGCTTCGGCGCGGTCTCGATGATGTCGAGGGTGTCCACGCCGAAGTGGGTGGTGATCCGGTCGGCCATCACCGGGCCGATGCCCTTGATCAGGCCGGAGCCGAGATAGCGGCGGATGCCCTGGATGGTGGCGGGCAGCACCGTCGTGTAGTTCTCGCAGGTGAACTGCTTGCCGTACTGCGGGTGGGAGCCCCAACGGCCCTGCATCCGCAGTGACTCGCCCGCCTGGGCGCCGAGCAGCGCGCCGACGACGGTGAGCAGGTCACCGGAGCCGCGGCCGGTGTCGACCCGCGCGACCGTGTAACCCGTCTCTTCATTGGCGTACGTGATGCGTTCGAGGACCCCCTCGAGCACCGTCATCGCCGGACCTGGACTCGACATGATCCGACGCTACCGCCCGGCACCGACAGCGCGGCGGGCCGGTGGACAACTACGAGCCGAACAGCGCGGGGAACGCGGGGAACTACGAAGGGGTCCGGCCTCCCAGCCGGACCCCTTCGGGTTTCCCTCCCCTGTCAGAACTGGTGATCCCCCCGGAT
>NZ_LIPN01000131.1 GCF_001418325.1 Streptomyces atriruber
GGAGGGAACGACGAACAGGGCCATGCCGACAGCGCACTCACGGCGCCGACCGGTGGCCTGTCACATCCGGATCTCATCCGGAGATGTCGTCTTCACCCGCCACGTCTGCGACTCCTCGATCAAGTTGGTCCAGGTCGTTTCGGAGCGTAGCAGGTGTCCGGCCCCGGTTCCGGTCTGGCCCGTCGCGTCCGAAGACGCCGCATCACCTGCCGGTCCGGTTACGCGGACGCCACGCGGTAGCGCACCGGCAGCCGCAGCACGCCGCGGATGATCCCGGAACCGATCCAGTCGAGCTGGTCCGGTGGGACGGCGAGTTCCAGTTCGGGCACGCGGGAGAGCAGGGTGCGCAGGGCGATGGTCGCTTCCAGACGGGCGAGCGGGGCGCCCAGACAGTGGTGGATGCCGTGGCCGAAGGCCAGGTGGCGGGCGCCCGGCCGCGTCACGTCGAGGCCGTCGGGGATGTCGCCGTCGGCCTGCGGGGCGTCGTGCCCGGCCGAGCCGAGAGCGACGACGACCATGCTGCCGCGGGGGATCGGCACCCCGCCCAGAGTGATGTCCCGCGCGGCGTAACGGCTCGTCGAGCGCTCGACGGACGTGTCGTGGCGCAGGAACTCCTCCACCGCGCCGGGCATGAGGTCGGGCCGTTCGCGCAGCAACCGCAGCTGCTCCGGGCGGCGCAGCAGGGCCAGCACGGCGTTGCCCAGCAGGTGCACCGTGCTCTCGTGGCCCGCGACGACCAGCATCATGGCCGTCCCGACGAGCTCCTCCTCGGAGAGCCGTCCGTCGTCGTGATCGCGCAGGGCCACCAGGGCGGACAGCAGATCGTCCTGCGGTCGACGGCGTTTGTCCGCGACCAGGCCGGCCAGCAGTCCGTGCAGGGACGTCAGCGCCGTGCGGTGCTCGGCGGAAGCCACCTGGAGGGCCTGCCCCGACCACAGGCTGAAGTCGCGGTGATGTTCGTGCGGGATGCCGAGGAGCTCCGCGATCACCTGGGCGGGCAGCGGGGTGTTGAACGCCTCTACGAGGTCGGTCTCGCCCGAGACCGGCAACGCGTCGACGAGGTCATGGGCGATCCGCTCGATGCGCGGCGCCAGGTCCGTCGTGCGGCGCGGGGTGAAGGCGGCCGCGGCCAGTCGGCGCAGCCGGGTGTGTTCGGGCGGGTCGGCCTCCATCATCTGCGCGCCGAGCCCGACCGAGGGCTTGTGGAGGACGTAACCGGCGTCGGCCAGTGCCGCGGCGGCGGGGGTGGCGTCCTTGAGCAGGGCGGGATGCGTCAGCGCCTCCCGTGCCAGTTCGTAGCCGACGATCACCCAGCCCTTCAGGCCCAGGTGGAATTCGGCCGGGTGGATGGGCCCGTGCTCGCGGAGCCGGGCGTACCGTGCGGGCGCGTCCGCCTTGAAGGCGGGATCGATGACTACCCGGTGCCCCTCGTGAGGGCACTGCTCGTGAGGGCTCATGCGCTTCTCCCGTCTCAGTCGTGGACGGGCGTCCGCGTGCGTCCGGACACCCGTGCACGGCAATGGAGTTGTCGTGGTGCGAACGATCCGGTGCGGGTGCGGGTGCGGGTGCGGGTGCGGGTGCGGTCGGGCTGTGGTCCGGTCCGTCCCCTCGCCGCGTCAGGAGGTTCCGATGCCGTGGAGCAGGGTGTCGACGACGACGTCGGCCGCCTGACCGGGGCCGAGCTCGGGCATGTTCCGTGAGACCAGGTGCATGAGCTGGGGCAGCAGCACGCTCGCCCACCCTTCGGGCTGGTCCCGGCGGAGCAGACCTTCGTCGCGGGCCCGCCGCAGAAAGGCGTCGACCTCTTCCACGGAGGCGTTCCGGCGTCGCCGGACGGCTTCGTCGCTCAGCATGCGGGCGAGGTCGACGGGCCAGGTGCGGTTGACGGTGATGATGTTCTCGACGTAGCGGTGCAGGGCGACGGCGACGGGCGCTTCGCGCAGCCTGGCCTCTTCGATGGCCCGCTCGATGGCCGTGAGGCGGGCTTCGTGGATGGCGGTGAGCAGGTCCTCGCGGGACGCGAAACGCCGGTAGACGGTACGCCGGTCCACGCCTGCCTCGGCGGCGATGCCCGCGATGCTGGCGCCGGGGTCCTCGGCGAGCATCCGGGCGCCGGTGGTCAGGACGGATTCCAGGTTGCGTGCTGCGTCGGCTCTCACCGCACCGATTCTATGGATCAGCGTGCCCCGAGGAGGTCGGCGTCGACGACCGCCCGGGCGAAAGCGGCGGGCGCCTCCTGCGGCAGGTTGTGTCCGACGTCGGCGATCGTGCGGTGGTCGTACGGCCCGGTGAAGTGATCGCGGTACGTCGAACCGTCGCCGGGCGGGGTGAAGGGATCCAGGGCCGCGTCGAGGGTGACGGTCGGCACGTGGATGGCGGGCCGGGCGGCGAGCCGCTTCTCGTAACGGTCGTAGCGGGGCTCGCCCTGGACGAGGCCGATGCGCCAGCGGTAGTTGAACAGGACGATGGCGGCGTAGTCCGGATTGCGGAACGCCCGGGCCGTGCGCTCGAACGTGGCGTCGTCGAAGTCCCAGTCGGGGGAGACGAGGGTCCACACGTAGCGGCACAGGGCGATGCGGTCCTCCGGGTTCTCCATGGTCTTCTTGCCGCGCTCGGTGGCGAAGTACCACTGGTACCACCAGTTGTGCTCCACGGCAGGGGCCGCGGGCTCCTGCTGCGCCGCGATGTCGGTGATGAGGTAACCACCGGTCGACACGAGGGCCTTGACGCGTTCGGGCCACAGGGCCGCGATGACATCGGCGGTGCGCGAGCCCCAGTCGAAACCGGCGAGCACCGCCCGGTGGATCTTGAGCGCGTCCATCAGGGCGACGATGTCGAGGGCGATGGCCGACTGCTCGGCGGTGCGGGGCGTGCGTCCGGACAGGAACCGGGTGCTGCCGTGTCCGCGCAGGTACGGAACGATGACGCGGTACCCCTGCTCGGCGAGGAGCGGGGCGACGTCGACGAAGCTGTGAATGTCGTACGGCCAGCCGTGCAGGCACAGGACGACGGGGCCGTGGGCCGGTCCGAGCTCGGCGTAGTGGATGTCGAGGACGCCCGCCTTGACGTGCTTCAGCGCGGGGAACGCGGTGGGGGCGGACGTCGGTCCGGTGGACGCGGGGCTTCCTCCCGGCCGGGGCGAAGCGGGTGCGCCGGGCGCGGCGGCCGCCGGGCCGCCGAGTCCGGCCAGTGAAACGCCCGTGGCTCCGGCCCCCAGGCCGACCGTCTTGCTGAACGTACGTCTGTCCATCATCGGAAGTCCTCCGTCATCCATGACCCGGCGCTCCGGGCGGCTGTGGCACAGCGACCCTGGCACGCCGTGCGTCACCAGTCAAAGGGGTGACGCAAAATCGCCACGCGATCGGCTGCCTAGCGATGGCTTCGCATCTTCATGCGGCACTAACGTATCTAAGTGCTACGTTGATGTGGCATTTGTGTACGGCATCGAACTCACCGCGGAAGGGGAACTGCGCATGTCCACGCGTCACCACACCCGGCTCTTCATCGGGGGCTCCTGGGTCCGGCCGAGCAGCCCGGAGCTGCTGGACATCGCCTCGCCGCACGACCGGTCGCCGGTCGGCCGCGCCGCCCAGGCGCGGCCGGCGGACGTCGACCGGGCGGTGGCCGCCGCTCGGACGTCCTTCGATTCCGGCACGTGGCGACTGACCGCGCCCGCCGAGCGGATCGAGGCCCTGCGGAAGTTCAACGCGCTGCGCGAGGCGCGCGCCGAGCAGATCGCCGACTTGATGTCGCTGGAGGGCGGTTCGGCGCGCTGGTTCGCCGGCGCGGGACAGTCCGGCCTGACCCGGCAGGCGAACGCCTATCTGAAAGCGGCGGAGGAATTCGCCTGGGAGGAGACGCTTGCCCCTTCCGACCCGGCCTCCTCCGTGCGCAGCGTGGTGCGCCGCGAGGCGGTCGGTGTCGTGGCGGCGGTCATCCCGTGGAACTCGCCGTTCTCCTCGGCGACGTCGAAGATCATCCCCGCCCTGGTCGCCGGCAACTCAGTGGTCCTCAAGGTCTCCCCGGAGAACTCGCTGAGCATGGGCCTGCTGGCCGAACTGCTGGAGCAGGTCGGCCTGCCCGACGGGGTGATCAGCGTCCTGCCCGCGGACCGGGCGACCAGTGAGCACCTCGTGTCGCACGAGGACGTCGACAAGATCGCCTTCACGGGCTCGACGCGGGCCGGTCGCCGCATCGCCTCGATCGCCGGCGGACAGCTCAAGCGGGTCAGCCTGGAGCTGGGCGGCAAGTCCGCCGCGATCATCCTCCCGGACGCCGACATCGAGAAGGCCGTGGCGGGCGCCAGGTTCGGCTCCCTGCTCAACAACGGACAGTCGTGCATCGCCCAGACCAGGATCCTGGCCCCGCGCGGCCGGTACGAGGAGATCGTGGCCGCGCTGGCGGAGCTCGTCGGGTCGCTGCGGGTCGGTGATCCGAGCGACCCCGAGACCTTCATCGGGCCGATGATCAGCCGCGGCCAGCAGGAGCGCGTGCGCGAGTACATCCGGATCGGCATCGAAGAGGGCGCCCGCCTGGTCACCGGCGGCCCGCAGGTCCCCGAAGGCCTGGAAGGGGGCAACTACGTCACCCCCACCCTGTTCGCCGACGTGGACAACTCCATGCGCATCGCGCGCGAGGAGATCTTCGGCCCCGTCCTCGCCGTGATCGCCTACGACGACGAGGACGACGCCGTCCGCATCGCCGACGACTCCGACTACGGCCTCTCCGGCGGAGTCTGGTCCCGCGACGAGGAGCACGCCCTGGCGGTGGCCCGCCGCGTCCGCACCGGCACCGTCACGGTCAACGGCGCGCCCCTGGCCTTCGACGGGCCCTTGGGCGGCTTCAAGGCCAGCGGCATCGGCCGTGAGTACGGGGCGGCAGGCCTCGGCACCTACACCGAGTACAAAACCATCACCGTGTGACCCGGCCGCAGACGCGGAGGCGCGTCACCGGCTAGAGTGGTGACGAGTAGTCGTGCGGCAGCCAGTGGAAGTGGAGATCCCCATGGACAAGGAACTCGTAGGTGCCGGAGCGGACGGCGGCGCCGCCGCGGCGCGCCACGAGCGCTTCGGTCACCTCCCCGAGCGCATCCGCTTCGAGGACATGACCGAAGGCGCGTCGACCGGTCGGAGCGGCACGGAGCCGGGCGCCTACCACCCCGAGGGCTCGTGGAAGTACTACTCGTGCCTGGCGCTCGATCTGGGGCTCTAGCCCAGGCGGTCGGCGGCCGGCGGTCGAACGCCGCCGTCAGTCCGGCCACTCCCACTCGATCCCGTACACGCCCGGCTTGCAGTGCGTGGGCAGCAGATGGGTCGTGTGAAAGGCGTCGAGGGCGGTACGGCGGCGGTGCCGGGGCTCGGCGCCGATCTGCTCGCGCTGATAGCTCCAGCAGCCGGTGGGCAGCGCCCGGGGATGGAAGCGCACGTGCAGCAGATAGGCCTTGAGCGGTGTGGTGACGCGGCGCTCGTGCTGGTGGGAGACGTCCGAGGCGGACCGGAGCGTGTACGCGACCACCGCGGTCTCGGTCCTGGCCAGTTGCCGTCCGAGGGGAATGTCGGCCGCCACACAGCCGAGCTCCGGCAGGAACCGGCTGGGCGGCGGCGGCCCGAAGGGGACGGCGAGGTCGACCGTCCCCGCCTTCGGGGAGTCGAGGAAGTGGACGACGGTCAGGTGCTCGACGGCGTCGCGGACGGCCTGCACCACGGTGGTGATCGACGTCTCGTGAATGGACCGGTGTTCGTCCAGGCTCACCGTCTCCTGGACGGTCAGCGGCCGCAGCCCCTCGTTGAACCGTCGGAACGCGTCACCGAGGGCCTGTTCCACGTCCGAGTTCTCACCGTAGACCGTGCGGGCGACGGTCGGGTCGAGCGGTGGGGGCCCGCCGCGCGGCCGGTGCGGGCCGAGCAGTGAGCGCAGGGCGCCCGTGGGCAGGTTGAGCAGCGGCTCCAGCGCGTCGACGGCCCGCAGGGACTGGGCGCGCTCCGGCTGGCTGCGTCCGCGTTGCCAGTGGCTGAGGGTGGCGAGGCTGACGGTGATCTGCTGGGCCCTGAGGTGGTCGCGTATGCGTTCCAGGGGCAGCCCACGCCGTTGGAGGGCCTGGCGGAACACGGTCGCGAAGGTCGTATCGGGCCCTTCGGGGTGGGGGATGTTCGGCATGGCGTCTTTCGGCGGGCGGGAGGCACCATCGGCTCTTGGGTGCGCGATCCCTCGCTCCGATGAAGGCGACTCAACGGCGGTTTCAGGCCACACAGGCGACCAGGGGCCGCCCACCTTAGCCGGTGGGCGGCCCCTGGTCTTCCCCCGAAGGCCGGTCAGTCGGTGTTGAGCGTCAGCCCGTAGTACGAGAGGGCGTCGTCGAGCGGCTGGAAGTAGGAGGAGCCGCGCGAGTTCACACCCCCGGTGCACTGCTGGTTCACCGGGCCGCCGGAGGTCATGCCCTGGGCCTGGTTGCCGGAGATGTACGCGCCGCCGCTGTCGCCGCCCTCGGTGCAGACGCTGGAGGTGGCGAGACCCGTGACGACCGTGTCGGGGCCGCCGTTCTGGTCGACGTAGGTGACGGAGACGTTGTACGAACCGACCTTGCCGCACGTCCACCCGGTGGTCGCGCCGGACTTGCAGAGCGTGGCGCCGGACGCGGCGCGGCTGCTGCCGTTCACGGCGACGTTGCCGGCCTGGCCCCAGGTGCCGACCTTGGTCGTGATCGAGTGACCGGAGTTGATGGCGGCGACGCCCATGTCGACGCTGTTGGTGCCGACCGCGAAGCGGGTGTGGGAGCCCTTGGCGAACGCGGTGCCGTTGTAGCGCAGGGTGGGCAGACCGGCGACGCAGTGGCCTGCGGTGACGAGGTACTGCTTGCCGGACCGGTCGTGGGCGCCGTAGCCGACGGAGCACCACCCGTTGGTGTCGTTGATCGTCATCTTGCTGCCGGGGGAGATCGCGGCCTGCGGCGCGCGCTTCTCCTGGTCCCGAACGATCTTCACGGCGGAGCCGTACGTCGCCGCCTCGGCGAGGAACGCCTTGGCGGCCGCCCCGCGGTCGCTGTTGACCTTCACGGTGACCTTGTCCGAGGCCAGGTCGACGGCCCAGTCGACGACACCGGCGGGCGCGCGTCGGTCGGCCGCGGCGTCGAGCCGCGCCTTGATCCCGTCGAGCTTGTCCTGGCCGCGGGCCGGTACGCGGGCTTCGAGGCCCGCCTTTTCGATGGCGGTGACATCGGCGCTGTCGTCCGCGTTGACGGTCAGTTTGCCGGAGGCGTCGAAGAACGCCCCGTCCTCGGATATCCCGCTCTTCCTCAACTCGGCGAGACGCGCCTGCTGGGCGTCCTGCCGGTCGAGTCGCTCGACCGCGGCCTTCTCGCTCACACCGAGCGACGCGGCGAGCGCCCGCACCATCTCCGGCTGGTAGCGCGCGGCGGGGGCGGCGTCCTTCACCGGTGCTTGTGCCTGCGCCGTGGCCTGGGTTCCCACGACCACTGATGCCGAGAGCAGGGCGGCCACGGCGGCGAATCTGTATCTACGAGAATGCGACACACTGATTCCTTCCGAATGGCAGGCAGGAACTCTCCGGTAATACGGGAAATTGGGGGGTGGGTTCCTGCCTGGCAGCGAGCGTGGGGCTCGTTGCGGCATGAACTCTGGCCCAGTGCTCAGCCCTTCAACAAGGTCTGCGACAAGGGCAGCTTTTAACAGAACATCAAGGGAACTGTAAAAACGGCACGATTCCGCATCGGCTATTGGGCGCGGGAATGACCGACGGCCCTCACCGGTGCTTCGGTGAGGGCCGTCGTGGCCGTCGTGGCCGTCAGCGGGCCGCCAGTGGCCGTCAGGGGTCGTCAGGGGTCGTACGTCGGAGCGGCGACGCGTCAGGAGCGTACGGCCGCAGGCGTGATCTTGGCCGGATCCAGATCCACCACGGCCAGCTCCTCCGGTCGCAGCGGGGGAGCCGTCAGCTCCGGAAGCCGTTCGTCGGCGCGCATCGCCATCAGGAAGCGGTTGGAGCCCAGCTCGGTCTGCGGCGCGTTCAGGCTCATCACATCCGTGACGATCTCGGACGCCTTGGGTGAGCGGATCGAGGCGGCCGTGATGGCCTCGGCGAACCGCAGACGCTGCTCCGTGTCCACGCCGATGAGCCGCGGGTCCGTGGCGGAAACACGGCAGTTGACATAGTCGATGTCCTTGGTCGCGGCCAGGATCCACGGGTCGTCGACGGCCGCGCCGATCGCCTTCTGGAGGAGGAGCGCGGATCCCTCACCGCCCTGCGGATTCCGCCGGAACTCGCGGTCGATCGTGTCGGCGCAGCGCGCGGCCGAGCTCATGCCGTGCCCGTAGATGGGGTTGAACGCGGTCAGCGAGTCGCCGATGACGAGGAGACCGTCCGGCCACTGGTCGAGCCGCTCCGGATACAGGCGGCGGTTCGCGCCGGAACGCGAGCCGAAGACCGGGGTGAGCGGCTCCGCTTCGCGCAGGAGCTCGGCGAGGATCGGATGGCTCAGGTTCTCCGCGAAGGGCAGGAACTCGTCCTCGCTGCTGGGTAGTTGGGCTCCCCTCGTGCAGGAGAGCGTCGCGAGCCAGCGGCCGCCCTCGATGGGGTAGACCACACCGAAGCGGCCGGGCTCGCGGACCCGGTCGTCGGCGGCGATGTTGACGGCGGGGAAGCGGGTCGTCGCACCGGGCGGGGCCGTGAAGAGGCGGGTGGCGTAGGCGACGCCCGCGTCCACCACGTCCTCTTCGAGGGCGGGCACGCCCAGCGCCGAGAGCCACTGCTTGAGCCGGGAGCCGCGTCCCGTGGCGTCGATCACCAGGTCGGCGTCGAGGGTGTCCTGCGCGCCGCTCTCCAGATCGCGCACGACGACACCGGTGACCCGGCTCCCGCTGCCCGAGAGCTCGACGGCCTCGGTGCGCTGCCGGACGGTGATGTTCGCTGCGCCCAAAGCCTGTTGACGTACCGTCAGGTCGAGCAGGGGGCGGCTGGCGACCAGCGCGAACTGCGTGGCGGGGAAGCGGTGCTGCCAGCCCTGCCCGGTCAGGGTCACCAGGTCCTCGGGGAAGCCGAGACGGCGGGCACCGGCCGCGAGCAGCCGGTCGGTGGTGCCGGGCAGCATCTCCTCGATGAGGCGCGCCCCGTTGGACCACAGCAGGTGGGCGTGGCGGCCCTGCGGAACCCCCTTGCGGTGCTGAGGCTCCGCGGGCAGGGCGTCGCGCTCCACGACGGTGACGGCGTCGACGTGGCGGGCCAGGACGTGGGCCGCGAGGGTGCCTGCCATGCTGGCACCCAGCACGACGGCGTGGGCGGGTCGGGTGGTGGTCACGCGCGGATCCCTTCGGGGTGGGTGGTTTCGGCGGGCCCGTCCATGGTCACGTCGGTGACTCCCCAGAACGCCTGGACCCGACGGCCGAGCCCGTTCTCGTCGAGTTCGACGATGCCGACGATGCGGAACGTCATCGGCCGCGGCCGCTGCACGGTGACCGTCGTCGGCGTCACCACGAAGCGGTCGTCCATCGAGGTCATCGGCGGCTCGGGCACCTCGTGCGTACCGCAGGAGACGGCCAGTTCGAGATGCCTGCGGAGATCGTCCTTGCCCACCATCGGGGGTCGCCCCACGGGGTCCTCGAAGACGATGTCGTCCGTGAACAGGTCGAGGACGCCCTCGATGTCACCGGCGTTGATCCGCTGGGCGTAGTCGATGGCCATCTGCTTGCGCGCGGCCTCGTCGGGCATGGCACCTCCAGGAAGGGTGGGCAGACCTGGGCTGGCGGTTCAGCCGAGGACCGTGAGATCGGATGTGCCCCAGTACGACTTCAGGTGCCGGACGAGGCCGGACGCGTCCATGCGGATCACGAGCATCGCCGTGCGCCGCAGGCGCGCCGTCTCCGGGGCGTCGGGGGCCTTGAGCCAGCCGCGCTCGGCGTACCGCGGGCCCAGGGGCAGGTAGTCCATGACGGAGGTGATCTGGATCAGCGCATGCGTGGCGTCCTGACCGGCGACGGGCTCGGCCGCCTCCTCGCGCAGGTGCGAGGAGAGGAGCAGCCCGTAGTGGGCGCGCAGCGCGTCGTGCCCGGTGAGGGGCGGCAGGCCGACCGGGTCCTCGACCACGGCGTCGGGCGCGTACAGCTCGACGATCGCGTCCAGGTCCCCGGCGTTGATCCGCCGACTGTGCTCCAGGGCACGCTTCTTGCGGGCGAACTCGTTCATCGCTGTCCCTCCACTGCCTGTCCGTTGCCGCTGTCCCTGCCGAGGTCCCGGTCGATGAACGCGAAGATCTCGTCGGCCGACGCGTCCTGGATGCGGGCGGCCACCCCGGCCTCGTCGGCGGTCTCCTGCGGCACGTCGAGCCGGGCCAGCGTGGCGCGCAGCCGACCGGCCAGCTCGGTCCGTGCCGTGCCGTCCTTCGCGGAGACCGACAGGAGCGAGTTCTCCAGCCGTTCGAACTCCGCGAGGACGTCGGCGAGCGGATCCGCCGCGCGCGGCGCGAGCTCCTGCTGGAGATGCGTGGCGAGCTCCGCCGGGTTCGGGTGGTCGAAGACGAACGTGGCGGGCAGCTTCAGACCCGTCGCGGTCGAGAGCCTGTTGCGCAGTTCCACCGCGGTCAGCGAGTCGAAACCGAGCTCCCGCAGCCCCTGGTTCGCATTGACGGGCGTGGCCGCGTCGTACCCCAGAACAGCCGCGATGTGCGTGCACACCAGGTCGAGCAGCGCCTCCTCCCGCTCGGCGTCGGACATCGCGCCGAGCGCCTTGAGGAGCGCGGACGCGCCCGCCGAGACGGAGCCGCCGCCCCTGCTCCCGGCGCCGCGCACCAGGTCCTGCAGAAGTGCCGGAGCGGGGCGGCTCTCGGCCTGCCGGCGCATCCGGGCCAGGTCCAGGCGGACCGGCGCGTACAGCGGCAGACCACCGGCCCAGGCCGTGTCGAGGAGGGCGAGGCCCTCGTCGGCGCCGAGCCCGACCACACCGGCCCGGGCGTGGCGTGCCCGGTCGGCGTCGGTGAGCCGCCCCGACATGCCGCTCTCCAGATCCCAGTAGCCCCACGCCAGGGAGGTCGCCGCCGCCCCGCCGTCCTGCCGGTGCCGGGCCAGCGCGTCCAGGAACGCGTTGGCGGCCGTGTAGCTGCCCTGGCCGGGGCCGCCGAGGAGCCCGGCGACCGAGGAGTACAGGACGAACGCGGACAGGTCCGCGTCCCGCGTCAGCTCGTGCAGGTTCCACGCGGTGTCCGCCTTCACCCGCATCACCTCCTCGACCTGCTCGGCCGTGAGGTTCTGCACCACGGCGTCGCTCACGGTGCCCGCGCAGTGGAAGACGGCGGTCAGCGGATGCTCCGCAGGCACCGAGTCCAGGAGCGCCGCCGCCGCGTCCCGGTCGCCGAGGTCGCAGGCGGCGAAGGTGACCCGGGCGCCGAGCGCGGAGAGGTCCGCCGCCAGTTCGAGCGCGCCCGGCGCGTCGGCGCCGCGCCTGCTGGCCAGGAGCAGGTGCCTGGCTCCGTGGCGGCCCACCAAGTGGCGGGCGGCCAGGGCGCCGAGGGCCCCGGTGCCGCCGGTGACGAGGACGGTGCCGTCGGGGTCGAAGGCGACGGGCAGGGTGTACACGGTGGTGCCCGCCGACGGCGGGGCGGCCTCCGCGGCGGGGGCCTGCCGGATGTCCCACGCGGTGACGCCGAGGGGCACGAGGCCGTCGTCGCCCCTCGGCCCTGCCCACTCCGAGGCGCCGGTGACCGGCGGCTCCGCCAGTTCGGCGAGGATTTCCCGTACGCGCCCGGGCTCGGGCGGCGCGACCGCCTGCCCGTCGTCCGGGGCCCCGGCGCGCCGGACCACGAGCGCTCCGTCACGACCGATGGTGACGTCGGCCGCCCCGTCCACGATCTCCGTGCGCAGGCGCCGCGCAAGGTGCGTCACCGCCCGCCCGAAGGAGCCGGTCCCCTCCGCGACGAGCAGGGTCTCCCCGGCACGCGGCACCACGACATCCGCCAGCACGTGATACGCGGCCACATAGGCGCCCAAGGATCCGGCCGCCTGCGTCCAACTCCACCCGGCCGGAACCGGGGTGAGCAGCGCGGCATCGGTGACGGCCACCGGCCCCACCGCGTCGAACAGTCCCATGACCCGGTCGCCGACCGCCACGGGACCGGCCTCCCCGCCGGCCTCCGTCACGACACCGGCACCCATGACCTGGCCCGCCGCGAGCGGGCCCGGATCCGGCGCGGCGGCCCGCAGGGCGACCCGCACCTCGTGCGACTCCAGGACCCGCCGGGCCTCCGGCGCATCGACCAGAGCCAACTGCCCCCCGGGACTGCCCACTTCGCCCCCGGCGAGGCGCCACGTGGGCGCACCGACCGGCGGCGTGAGCCGCGCGGAGGCGTCGTCGCGTACGAGCCGCGGCACGAAGGCCCGCCCGTCCCGCAGCGCCAACTCCGGTTCACCGGAGCCCAGTACGCCCGGCAGCGCGACGAGGGAAGCCTCCAGCGCATCCAGGTCGAGCAGCGTGAGGCGCCCCGGATTCTCGGCCTGCGCACTGCGCACCAGACCCCACAGCGACGCACCCGGCAGATCACCGACGGCCTCGCCCGGCCGTGCCGCGGCCGCGCCCCGCGTGACCACGACGAGTCGGCTCGCCGCGAAGGCGGGATCGTCGACCCACTCCTTGAGCAGCGACAGCAGCGTCACGGCAGCCAGCCGCGCATATCCGGCAGCGTCCACAGCCCCACCCGTGCCATCCGCGCCACCCGCAGAGGGCGTGGCGCACACGGCGAGCACGACATCGGGAACCCCGTCCCCGCCCGCCACACCGTCCCGCAGCGCGGCGAACGTGTCCCGCACAGGAGAGCCGGACAGCGCGTCGGCGATCGCCGCGCCCAGCGGTTGCCCGGCGGGCGCGACGACAGCGGCACGCACAGCGCCGCCGCCACCCGCATCGGCGTGCGCGGCCGCCTCCGTCCACACGAGCCGGAACAGCGCGTCCCGGTCCGCCGCGCGGGCGCCCGCGATCTGGTGGGAGGCCACCGGCCGCACCGTGAGCGACTCCAGCGTCAGGACCGGAGCCCCACCGCCGTCCACGGCCGTCAGGGCCAGCTGGTCCGGTGCGGTGCGTGCGATCCGTACCCGCAGCCTGTCCGCACCCGGCGCGTGCACCCGCAGCCCGCTCCAGGAGAACGGCAGCAACACCTGATCGGTGTCGGCGGACGAGGTGACCGCGTCCAGGATCAGCGCGTGCAGAGTCGCGTCGAGCAGGACCGGGTGCACCTGGTACCGGTCGGCCGCGCCGCTCTCCGACTCGGGCAGCGCCACCTCGGCGTAAAGGTCCTCCCCGAGCCGCCAGGCGGTCACGAGCCCCTGCGAACCGGGCCCGAAGTCATAGCCGTACGAGGCGAGTTCGCCGTACGGGTCCTGCCCGCCGACGGGAGCGGCCCCGGGCGGCGGCCAGACCCCGCCCAGCGACGCGTCCCCTGCGACCGCCCCCGCGGGAGCGACCACGCCCGCGGCGTGTCGCGTCCATACGACCTCCTCGCCCTCACTCGTCGGCCGCGAGTGGACGGACACGGGGCGCCGCCCGTCCTCGCCCACGGAGCCGACCGCCACCTGGAGGTCCACCGCACCCGCGCCCTCGTCCCCGAAGACGAGCGGCGTGTGCAGCGTCAGCTCCGCCAGCTCCTCGCAGCCGGTGCGCACCGCGGCCTGCAGCGCGAGCTCCACGAAGGCGGAACCCGGCAACAGCACGCTGTCCATGACCCGGTGCTCGGCCAGCCACGTCTGGTCGCGCGGCGAGATGCGCCCGGTCAGCAGATGACTGCTGCCGTCCGCGAGCTCCACGGC
>NZ_LIPN01000132.1 GCF_001418325.1 Streptomyces atriruber
GCCGCGGCCCCCGGCACCTTCACCCACCCCGGAGTCACCGTCTCCCGAGGCCAGTTGGACTTCGCCCGCGAGAAGGTCACCGCGGGCGCCCAGCCCTGGAAGTCCGCCTACGACCAGATGATGGGCAGCAGGTACGCCTCCCTCTCCCGCATCCCCAAGCCCCGCGCGGTCGTGGAGTGCGGCTCCTACTCCGACCCCAACTACGGCTGCACCGACGAGCGCGAGGACGCGATAGCCGCGTACACCACCGCCCTCGCCTGGTACGTCACCCGCGACGAGCGCTACGCGAAGAAATCCATCGAGCTGATGGACGCCTGGTCGGCCACGATCAAGGACCACACCAACAGCAACGCCCCGCTGCAGACCGGCTGGGCGGGCTCCAGCTGGCCGCGCGCCGCCGAGATCATCAAGTACACGTACGACGGGAACTGGTCGAACTCGGGCCGCTTCGCGACGATGTTGCGCAACGTCTACCTCCCCGAGGTCATCAACGGCTCCAACTCCAACGGGAACTGGGAGCTCTCGATGATGGAGGCCGCCGTCGGCATCTCCGTCTTCCTGGAGGACAAGGCGTCGTACGACAAGGCGATGGCCACCTTCCGCACGCGCACCGCCGCCTACGTCTACCTCGCGTCCGACGGGCCGCTGCCGAAGACCGCGCCGAAGCAGAACCTGGACACCCGGGAGAAGATCGTCAAGTACTGGCAGGGCCAGGGCACCTTCACCACCGGCCTCACCCAGGAGACCTGCCGCGACTTCACCCACACCGGGTACGGCCTCTCCGCGATCTCCCACGTCGCCGAGACCAGCCGCATCCAGGGCCAGGACCTCTACTCGACGGACGTCGGCGAGCGGCTGCGCCAGGGGCTCGGCTTCCAGTCCAAGTACGAGCTGGGCGAGGCGCCCCCCGCCTCGCTCTGCAAAGGCACGGTCCACCGGGGCCTCGGCCCGGTCACCGAGGTCGGCTTCAACGCCCTCGCCGGCCGCCTCGGCCACACCATGACCAACACTCAGAAGCTCACCGAACGGAACCGCCCCGCGGGCTCCAACAACCTCTTCGTCGCCTGGGAAACCCTGACGCACGCGGGCAATCCGCGCTGAGCCGGTACTTGTCGAGCCTTGTCGGGCCGGGCGTCGGATGGCGATACTGACGCCCGGCTCCCGCGCAACCGGGGGCGGAACGGGGGGAGTGGTCGGTGGCAGCGGGCGCGGGGCAGGCCGGGAACGCCAAAGACCTCGGGAACGCCGAGGGCGCCGAGGACACCGGGAACATGGTCGTCGTCGAGGACCTCCATCGGACGTACGGCACCGGGGCGGCGGCCGTCCACGCCCTGCGCGGCGTCTCCTTCACCGTCCCGCGCGGCGAGCTCGTCGCCCTGAAGGGCCGCTCCGGATCGGGCAAGACGACCTTGCTCAACCTCGTCGGCGGGCTCGACGCCCCGGACCACGGAAAGATCGCCGTGGACGGCGTGGAGCTCGCGGGACTCGGCGAGAGCGGCCTCCTGGAGCTGCGCAGGGACCGGCTCGGCTTCATCTTCCAGTCCTTCGGGCTCATCCCCATCCTCACCGCGGCCGAGAACGTCGGCGTCCCCCTGCGGCTCCGCAGGACCGACCCCCGCGCGCGCGAGGAGCGCGTCGCCCTCCTCCTGGCGCTCGTCGGCCTCGCCGACCACGCCAAGCAGCGGCCCGGCGAGCTCTCCGGAGGGCAGCAGCAGCGCGTCGCCATCGCCCGCGCGCTCGCCAACAAGCCCGCCCTCCTGATCGCCGACGAACCCACCGGCCAGCTGGACGCGGAGACCGGGCTCGCCGTGATGGAGCTGCTGCGCGCGGTGGTCCGCAGCGAGGGCGTCACCGCCCTGGTCGCCACGCACGACGCGGCCCTGCTCGATCTGGCCGACCGGGTCCTGGAACTGCGCGACGGCGAGATCATCACGCACTGACCGTGCACTGACCAGGGCGACTGGGCCCCGCGCCGACGGCATCAGGGTTGTGTCAAGGACAGCACCCCCGTACCCCCTCGTCCGTATTGCCGGAATTGTTGGCCGTAAGGTCGACGCTGCGTACACAGCAGTTTCGGGAAGACAATGGGGCCATGGCACGCGGCAAGCTTCGGATCTACCTCGGTGCGGCACCGGGCGTCGGCAAGACGTACGCGATGCTCTCCGAGGCCCACCGCCGCATCGAGCGCGGCACGGACTGCGTGGTCGCCTTCGTGGAGCACCACGACCGGCCGCGCACCGAGGTGATGCTGCACGGCCTGGAACAGGTGCCCCGCAAGGACCTGGAGTACCGCGGCACGGCGTTCACCGAGATGGACGTCGACGCGGTCCTGGAGCGCGCCCCCGAGGTCGCCCTTGTCGACGAGCTCGCCCACACGAACGTCCCCGGCTCCCGCAACGCCAAGCGCTGGCAGGACGTCGAGGAGCTCCTCGCGGCCGGCATCGACGTCGTCTCCACGGTGAACATCCAGCACCTGGAGTCGCTCGGCGACGTCGTCGAGTCGATCACCGGCGTGCGCCAGAAGGAGACCGTGCCGGACGAGGTGGTGCGCCGCGCCGACCAGATCGAGCTGGTCGACATGTCGCCACAGGCGCTCCGCCGCCGCATGGCGCACGGCAACATCTACAAGCCCGACCGCATCGACGCGTCCCTCTCCAACTACTTCCGGCCCGGCAACCTCACGGCGCTGCGCGAGCTGGCGCTGCTCTGGGTCGCCGACCGCGTCGACGAATACCTGCAGCAGTACCGCGGCGAGCACAACATCCGCTCCACCTGGCAGGCCCGCGAGCGCATCGTCGTCGGCCTGACCGGCGGACCCGAGGGCCGCACGCTGATCAGACGCGCGTCCCGGATGGCGGCCAAGGGCTCCGGCAGCGAGATCCTCGCCGTCTACATCGCCCGCAGCGACGGCCTGACCGGCGCGTCCCCCAAGGAACTCGCCGTCCAGCGCACCCTCGTCGAAGACCTCGGCGGCACCTTCCACCACGTCATCGGCGACGACATACCCGCCGCCCTCCTCGACTTCGCGCGCGGCGTCAACGCCACCCAGATCGTCCTGGGCTCCTCGCGCCGCAAGACCTGGCAGTACGTCTTCGGGCCCGGCGTCGGCGCGACCGTCGCCCGCGAGTCGGGACCCGACCTGGACGTGCACATCGTCACCCACGGCGAGGTCGCCAAGGGGCGCGGCCTGCCCGTCGCCCGCGGCGCCCGCCTCGGCCGCTCCCGGGCCATCTGGGGCTGGCTGGTCGGCGTCGCCGGGCCCACGGTCCTGACGGTGCTGCTCACCCACGTCGACGCCGATCTGGGCCTCGCCAACGACATGCTGCTGTTCCTGACCCTCACGGTCGCCGCCGCGCTGGTGGGCGGACTGCTCCCGGCGCTCGCTTCGGCGGCCGTCGGCTCGCTGCTCCTCAACTACTACTTCACGCCACCGCTCCACCTGTGGACCGTCTCCAACAACAAGAACATCGTGGCCATCGCGGTGTTCGTGGGCGTCGCCGTGTCGGTGGCCTCCGTCGTGGACCTCGCGGCCCGCCGCACCCACCAGGCCGCCCGGCTGCGGGCCGAGGCGGAGATACTCTCCTTCCTCGCCGGCAGCGTGCTGCGCGGCGAGACCAGCCTGGAAGCCCTCCTCGAACGCGTCCGCGAAACGTTCGCCATGGAGTCCGTCGCCCTCCTGGAGCGCGCGGGCGACACCGACCCCTGGACCTGCGCGGGCAGCGTCGGTGACGGGCGCCCGCTGGAACGCCCCGAGGACGCCGACGTCGACATGCCCGTCGGCGACCACATGGCGCTCGCCCTCTCGGGCCGGGTCCTGCCCGCCGAGGACCGCCGCGTCCTCGCGGCGTTCGCCGCGCAGGCCGCCGTCGTCCTGGACCGCCAGCGCCTGCAGTCCGAGGCCGACCAGGCCCGCACGCTCGCCGAGGGCAACCGCATCCGCACCGCCCTGCTCGCCGCCGTCAGCCACGACCTGCGCACCCCGCTCGCGGGCATCAAGGCCGCCGTCTCCTCGCTGCGCTCCGACGACGTGGAGTGGTCCGACGAGGACGAGGCGGAACTCCTCGAAGGCATCGAGGCGGGCGCCGACCGGCTGGAGCACCTCGTCGGGAACCTCCTCGACATGTCCCGGCTGCAGACCGGCACCGTCACCCCGCTGATCCGCGAGATCGACCTCGACGAGGTCGTTCCGATGGCGCTCGGCGGCGTACCCGACGGCAGCGCGGAGCTGGACATCCCCGAAACGCTGCCCATGGTCGCCGTCGACAAGGGCCTCCTGGAGCGGGCGGTCGCCAACATCGTCGAGAACGCCGTGAAGTACGCCCCCGACGACGAGCCCGTCAAGGTCTCCGCCAGCGCGCTGGGCGAGCGCGTCGAGATCCGCGTGGTGGACCGCGGCCCCGGCGTCCCCGACAGTGCCAAGGACCGTATCTTCGCGCCCTTCCAGCGCTACGGTGACGCTCCACGGGGTGCCGGAGTGGGCCTCGGCCTCGCCGTCGCCCGCGGCTTCGTCGAGGCCATGGGCGGCACCCTCGCCGCCGAGGACACTCCCGGCGGCGGCCTGACCATGGTCCTCACCCTGCGGGCGGCGGCCGGGCGTCCGCCGGTCCGTCCCGAGCTGTCGTCCCGGGTCACGTCGTGATCCGGAACCAAGAGGCCACGCCTCAGAACCAGCAGTCCGAAAGGCAGGTACGCATGACCCGGGTGCTCGTGGTCGACGACGAGCCGCAGATCGTACGCGCCCTCGTGATCAACCTGAAGGCGCGCAAGTACGACGTGGACTCGGCCCCCGACGGCGCGACCGCGCTGCAGGTCGCCGCGGCCCGCCACCCCGACGTGATCGTGCTCGACCTCGGTCTGCCCGACATGGACGGCGTGGAGGTCATCAGGGGCCTGCGCGGCTGGACGCGCGTCCCCATCCTGGTCCTCTCCGCCCGGCACAGCTCGGACGAGAAGGTCGAGGCGCTGGACGCGGGCGCCGACGACTACGTGACCAAGCCCTTCGGCATGGACGAGCTCCTCGCCCGGCTGCGTGCCGCCGTGCGCCGCGCGGAGCCCACCGGGACGGGCGACGGCGACGTACTGGTGGACACCGGCGACTTCTCCGTCGATCTGGCCGCCAAGAAGGTCAACCGCGGCGGCCGCGACGTACGCCTCACCCCCACGGAGTGGCACCTCCTGGAGGTCCTGGTGCGCAACACCGGCCGTCTCGTCAGCCAGAAGCAGCTTCTCCAGGAGGTCTGGGGTCCCTCGTACGGGACGGAGACGAACTACCTGCGCGTCTACATGGCGCAGCTGCGCCGGAAGCTGGAGACGGACCCGGCGCACCCGCGGCACTTCATCACGGAGCCCGGAATGGGATATCGGTTCGAGAAGTGACCGGATCGGTCGCTTCAGGGGGGTCCGCAGCGGGTACTGAGCGGACATAAGCACAGATGAGCGCACCCCTTTCCCCAGTGTCCTCGGCCCCCGGTACGCTTCTTGTATGAGTGCTGTTTCTGGTTCCGACAAGCCGGTGGGCCGTTTCCGGCGCATGCTCGACCGGCTCTCCTCCTCTCAGGAGGACCTGGAGTCGGAGGAGCTGCGGGAGGACGCCGAGACGGCGGGCTGCGTCCGCATCGGCGACTGCCGCGACCGCCAGATAGTCACCGTTACTGGTACCTTGCGCACGGTCACTCTGCGGCCACGTGCCGGGGTGCCAGCCCTGGAGGCCGAGCTGTTCGACGGTTCGGCGGCGCTGGACGTGGTGTGGCTCGGCAGGCGTTCCATCGTGGGAATCGAACCGGGGCGCAGGCTGATCGCATCCGGCCGGATCTCGATGAGCCGGGGACGCCGGGTGCTCTTCAATCCGAAATACGAACTCAGACCCCTCGGACGGGAGTAGCCGGTGACGTCCCTCGACAAGCCGACGGACCACGGGAGCGCGGAGCAGGACGCAGATTCCAGGGCCGTGACCGAGGCAGCGCTCTTCGAAGCCTTCGGCGGTGTTCGGGGCATGGTGGAGACCGTCGTTCCCGGCCTGCTCTTCGTGACCATCTTCACGATCAACAAGGACCTGCACATGTCGGCCATCGCGGCCCTCGCGGTGTCCTTGGTGCTCGTCGTGGTCCGCCTGGTCATGAAGGACACCGTCAAGCACGCCTTCAGCGGCGTCTTCGGCGTCGCCTTCGGTGTGGTCTTCGCGATGATGACCGGCAACGCCAAGGACTTCTACCTGCCGGGCATGCTGTACACCCTCGGCCTCGCCCTGGCGTACATCATCACGACCCTCGCGGGCGTGCCGCTGATCGGCCTCATCCTCGGCCCGGTCTTCAAGGAGAACCTCTCCTGGCGCACCCGCAACCCGGGCCGCAAGAAGGCGTACGCGAAGGCCAGTTGGGCCTGGGGCCTGATCCTGCTCGCCAAGTGCGCGATCCTCTTCCCGCTGTACTGGTGGGCGGACACCACGCAGTTCGGCTGGGTCCTGATCGCCCTCAAGATCCCGCCGTTCCTGCTCGCCGTCTATCTGACCTGGGTCTTCCTGGCGAAGGCCCCGCCGCCGATCGACGTCTTCGCGGAGATGGAAGCGGCGGAGAAGGCGGAGAAGGAGCGCGAGGCGGAGCGCGAGCGGGAGCGCCGCGACGCCTGAGAGCACGCCCCGAAGGGGCGGCCCAGGGGCGCGGGGAACTGCGCGCCCAGCCACGACGACGCCGCAGCCGAAGAAGGACGAGGGGGCACCCGGAACGTTCCGGGTGCCCCCTCGTCGTACCGCCGGCCAGGGCGGTCTCAGCCCACCGCGTCCTCGCGACGCACCGAGAGAAGGTCCTCCAGCTGCTCCTCGCGGGCCTGGGCCGCCACGAAGAGGAGCTCGTCACCCGCCTCCAGGGAGTCGTCCGCGGTCGGCGCGAGAACGCGCGTGCCGCGGATGATCGTGACCAGCGAGGTGTCCTCGGGCCACTGGACGTCGCCGACCTGCGTGCCCGCGAGGGCCGACTCGGGCGGCAGCGTCAGCTCGACGAGGTTCGCGTCGCCGTGGCTGAAGCGGAGCAGGCGCACGAGGTCGCCGACGCTCACCGCCTCC
The DNA here is from genome assembly GCF_001418325.1 of Streptomyces atriruber. Lineage (GTDB taxonomy): Bacteria > Actinomycetota > Actinomycetes > Streptomycetales > Streptomycetaceae > Streptomyces > Streptomyces atriruber. The sequence continues at coordinate 7,058 of NZ_LIPN01000132.1, forward strand.
TCGACGAGCGCGGACATCAGACGCGGTGTGGAGACCGCGACGTCGACGCCCCAGGACTCGTTGAAGAGCCACTCGTTCTTGGGGTTGTTCACGCGGGCGACGACCCGCGGGACGCCGTACTCGGTCTTGGCGAGCAGCGAGACGACCAGGTTGACCTTGTCGTCGCCGGTCGCGGCGATCACGACGTTGCAGCGCTGCAGCGCGGCCTCGTCGAGCGAGGTGATCTCGCAGGCGTCGGCGAGCAGCCACTCGGCCAGCGGGACGCGCTCGACCGAGATGGCGGTCGGCGCCTTGTCGATGAGAAGGACCTCGTGGCCGTTCTCCAGGAGCTCACCGGCGATGGAACGTCCCACCGCACCGGCTCCGGCAATGGCGACCCTCATCAGTGACCGCCCTCCTCGGGGCCTTCGGCGAACGCGGCTTCGACCTTGTCGACCTGGTCGGTGCGCATCATGACGTGCACCAGGTCGCCTTCCTGCAGGACCGTCTGCGAGGTCGGCAGGACCGCCTCGCCCAGCCGGGTGAGGAAGGCGACGCGCACGCCGGTCTCCTCCTGGAGCTGGCTGATCTTGTGACCGATCCACGCCGACGACGCGTGCACCTCGGCGAGCTGCACCCCACCCGTGGGGTCGCGCCACAGCGGCTCGGCGCCGGACGGGAGCAGTCGGCGCAGCATCTGGTCGGCGGTCCAGCGGACCGTGGCGACCGTCGGGATGCCGAGGCGCTGGTAGACCTCGGCGCGGCGCGGGTCGTAGATGCGGGCCGCGACGTTCTCGATGCCGAACATCTCGCGGGCCACGCGGGCGGCGATGATGTTCGAGTTGTCGCCGCTGGAGACGGCCGCGAAGGCGCCCGCCTCCTCGATGCCGGCCTCGCGCAGGGTGTCCTGGTCGAAGCCGACGCCGGTGACGCGGCGGCCGCCGAACCCGGATCCGAGGCGCCGGAAGGCCGTGGGGTCCTGGTCGACGACGGCGACGGTGTGCCCCTGTTGTTCCAGGTTCTGGGCGAGAGCGGAGCCGACTCTCCCGCAGCCCATGATGACGATGTGCACCTGTCCTTTACCCCGCACTCCTGGTCATCCCGCTGACCTGCGAAAACATCGTGCTCACTCTTCTCTCTCACTCTGCCGGGCAACCACGGGGCAACAGCGTGCGGCGTTGCCAAGAGACGAGCTTAAGCCGCAATGGGTCCCGCGCACTCACCCACGTCCGCACTCATGGGGACCACGTCCTCACTCATGGGGACGCGAAAGGGGCCGGTGGGGGTGAGACCTCAGTCCACGCTGCGCAGCAGGCCCTCGACGTTCTGCAGGCGGTGACCGAGTTCGACGAGCTGGAGGCGGGTCGACTCCTGCTCCGACCTGGCGCGCTCGACGGCCTCTCGGTACTCGTGCATGGCTTCGGCGTACTGCCGGTCGCGCTCGCGGTTGCGCTGCGTCTGGAAGTACGCGACGGCGACGATGGCGCCGGCGAGTATCAGGAAGAAGGCGACCGGGATGATCACGTCGTCCATCAAGACCCCTCAGGTGGTTGCTGTCCGGCCTCGTCCGACGCGTCCTCCCGGACGGCCGCGAGGATCGTGTCCACGTTCAATCGCACGTCGAACGGCGCGAGTTCGAAGTACTTGAGTGCCTTGCCGTCGTCGGAGAGCTCCAGGCGCCCGACGACCAGACCGGCCTTCTCCAGGCGTTCGAGGTGCATGTAGAGCAGGGGGCGGGAGACGCCGAGCCGCCGTGCCAGTTCGCTGACGTACAGCTGTCCCGGCGCGAGCTCGGTGATGATCCGGATCCGCTGGGCGTGGCCGACAGCGGAGAGGAAGGCGAGCAGCTCTGCGCTGTCCATGGTCCGCCTTCGCACTGGTCCCGAAACCTGTCAGCCAAGACTTACGTATGACGGGATCCACTGTCAATCTGTGCCGTTCCGCCGCCGCATGCGCTCTGAATGACAGTTGACGGCTGCTTCCTTCACCTGTCAGTCTCCACTTACACATGAAGCAACGAGCTATGAGCCACGGGCCGCGAGCCATGGGCTGTGAGTCGTGAGCCCACGAGCGTGGCGAGTGGCAAAGGGGACGGGGATGGTCATGAGGAAGCGATCGGCCACGGTGCGCGTGGCCCGGTGGAGCGCGCTGAACCCATGGAAGGCGGTCATCGGCTGGCTGCTGTTCGTGGTGCTCTGCCTGGGGGGCGGGATCGCCGCGGGCATGAACAGCGCGACGTCGGAGGACTTCCGCGTCGGAGAGGCGGGCCGGGCCGAGGCCCTGGCGACCGACGGCGGCATCCCGCTGCGGTCCACGGAACACGTACTGATCCGTGACGCGTCGGGCTCGACGGGCAAGCCGGGCCCGCTGGACAAGGCGGCCGCCGACGCCGCGGTCAAGGACATCACCGCGCGGATGAAGGCCCTGCCCGAGGTCGCCTCGGTCAAGGCCCCGGTGTCCTCCGCCGACGGACGCGTCCTGCGGGTCCCGGTGGAGCTCACCGGAACCGAACAGGACGATCAGGAGAGAGTCCCGCCGCTCCTGGCGCAGACCGCGGAGGCCGCGAAGGCCCACCCCGGCCTCGTGATCGAGGAGACCGGCGACGCCTCCGTGAGCAAGGGCGTCGACGATCAGCGCAACGAGGACCTGAAGTTCTCCGAGGCGATCACGCTGCCCATCACGCTGATCACCCTGGCGGTGGTCTTCGGCTCGGTCGTCATGGTCGGCGTACCGCTGCTGCTCGCCGTCACCTCGATCATGGCGACGATGGGCCTGGCGATGGTGGCCTCCCACCTGCTGCCCGACACCGGCGTCGGAATGAGCATGATCCTGCTGATCGGCATGGCCGTCGGCGTCGACTACACGCTCTTCTACCTCAAGCGCGAACGCGAGGAGCGGGCCCGCGCGGGCGGCCGCCTCACCTCGGAGGCGCTGGTCGAGGCCGCCGCGGCGACGGCCGGCCGCGCGATCGTGGTCTCCGGGCTCGCGGTGATCGTCTCCACCACGGCGCTCTTCCTGGCGCGTGACGTCATCTTCGACTCGCTCGCCACGGGCACGATCCTGGTCGTCGCCGTCGCCGTGGTCAGCTCGGTCACGGTGCTGCCCGCGCTCCTGGTCAAGCTCGGCCGCCGGACGGAGCGGCGGACGGCGAAGCGTGTCGCACGGGGGAAGCCCGTCCGGACGTACGGCGAGAAGAAGCCCGGCCGCGTCTGGAGCCTCCTGCTCGCCCCCGCCCGCAAGCGCCCCGCACTCACCCTCGGCCTCTCGGTCCTCGTGATGCTGGGGCTCGCGCTGCCCGCGCTGGACATGAACCTCAAGAACCCGGCGCGCGACAGCTTCTCGCGCGAGATCGCGGCGATGCGGGGGTACGACCGGCTGCTGGAGGCCTTCCCGGAGCAGCGGGTCCGGCACGTGGTCGTGGTGCGGGCCGAGGCCTCGCAGGCCGGTGACGTACGGGCGGCGCTGGGGGAGCTGGAGCGCAGGGCGTACGCGGACCCTCTCTTCACGCGCCCCGCCGACCGGGACTCCTCCGGTACTCCGCTCGTCCGCTCCTCTGAGGACCGGACGACCACAACACTGGAACTCAACGTTCCGCACCCCACGTACTCGAAGAAGGCTGAAGACTCACTCGACCACCTCCGCCGGACCTATCTGCCCGCGACCGTCGGCAAGCTGCCCGGCGTGGAGACGGCCGTCACCGGCGAGGTCCCGCGCGGCCTCGACTACGTGGGACACCAGAACGACAAGCTGCCGCTCGTCCTCGGCTTCCTGCTCCTGATGACCTTCGTCATGACGGTCTTCGCGTTCCGCTCTGTCGTCCTCGGACTGCTCGGCGTCGTCCTCAACCTGCTCTCCGTCGGCTCCGCGCTCGGCGTGCTCGTCCTCGTCTTCCAGGGCGAGTGGGCGGAAGAGCTGCTCTCCTTCATCTCACTCGGCGGAATCTCCTCGCGCGTGCCGCTCTTCCTCTTCGTGATCCTCTTCGGGCTCTCGATGGACTACCAGGTCTTCGTGGTCAGCCGGATCCGCGAAGCCGCCCTGAACGGCGTGCCCACGCGCCGGGCGGTCATCGACGGCATCACGTCCTCCGCCAAGGTCGTCACCAGCGCGGCGATCGTCATGGTCACCGTCTTCGCGAGCTTCGTGATGCTGCACATCCTGGAGATGAAGCAGATGGGCCTCGTCCTCGCGGTGGCCGTCCTGCTCGACGCGTTCGTGATCCGCGTCATGATCCTGCCCGCCGCGCTGCTCCTGCTCGGCCGCGCCACCTGGTGGCCGTCCGGCGCGATCCGGCGCGCGGAGGCACGGGCCGCGGCGGCGCGGGCCGACCAGGGGCACTCCGGCCACCCGGAGCCGCACGCCGCCCGTCCGGGGGCGCACCCCGCCCATCCGGAGGCGCGCAGGATCGCACAAGGCCGATAAGCGGAGCAGTTGGGGGTGGTGGGTGGGCGCGCCCCCATTCGAACGCTTACGATCCTCTCCGTGTCCAAACTGACCGACGTGCCCAAACGGATCCTCATCGGGCGCGCACTGCGCAGTGACCGGCTCGGAGAAACGCTCCTGCCGAAGCGCATCGCACTCCCCGTCTTCGCGTCCGACCCGCTCTCGTCTGTGGCGTACGCGCCGGGAGAGGTCCTTCTCGTCCTCTCCATCGCGGGTGTGTCGGCCTACCACTTCAGCCCCTGGATCGCCGTAGCGGTCGTCGTGCTGATGTTCACGGTCGTGGCGTCCTACCGCCAGAACGTGCGCGAGTACCCGAGTGGTGGTGGCGACTACGAGGTCGCCAACACCAATCTCGGCCCGAGAGCCGGCCTCACCGTCGCGAGCGCCCTGCTCGTGGACTACGTCCTGACCGTGGCCGTGTCGATCTCCTCGGGCATCGAGAACCTCGGGTCCGCCGTGCCGTTCGTGGTCGAGCACAAGGTGCTCTGCGCGGTGGCCGTCATCGTCCTCCTCACCCTGATGAACCTGCGGGGCGTGAAGGAGTCCGGGAAGCTCTTCGCCATCCCGACGTACGTCTTCGTGGCGGGCGTCTTCATCATGATCGCGTGGGGTGCCTTCCGGGGCATCGTCCTCGGCGACGACATGGCGTCGCCCACCGCCGACTACGAGATCAAGCCCGAGCACCAGGGCCTGGCCGGCTTCGCGCTGATCTTCCTGCTCCTGCGGGCCTTCTCCTCGGGCTGTGCGGCGCTCACCGGCGTCGAGGCGATCAGCAACGGCGTCCCGGCGTTCCGCAAGCCGAAGTCGAAGAACGCCGCGACGACGCTCGCGCTCATGGGCGGCCTGGCCGTCACCATGTTCTGCGGCATCATCGGCCTCGCCATGGCGACCAACGTCCACATGGCCGAGAAGCCCGCGCAGGACCTGATCCACAACGGCGTCCCCGTCGGCAGCGACTACGTCCAGAACCCGGTGATCTCCCAGGTCGCCGAGGCGGTCTTCGGACACGGCAGCTTCCTCTTCATGATCCTCGCGGCCGCCACCGCCCTGGTCCTCTTCCTCGCGGCCAACACCGCGTACAACGGCTTCCCGCTGCTCGGCTCGATCCTGGCCCAGGACCGCTACCTGCCGCGCCAGCTGCACACCCGCGGCGACCGCCTCGCGTTCTCCAACGGCATCGTGCTGCTCGCGGGCGCCGCGGCCCTGCTGGTCGTGATCTACGGCGCGGACTCGACCCGCCTGATCCAGCTCTACATCGTCGGCGTCTTCGTCTCCTTCACCCTCAGCCAGATCGGCATGGTCCGGCACTGGAACCGCCACCTGGCCAAGGAGAAGGACCAGAACAAGCGCCGCCACATGATCCGCTCCCGCGCGATCAACACCTTCGGCGCGTTCTTCACGGGCCTCGTCCTGGTCGTGGTGCTGGTCACCAAGTTCACGCACGGCGCCTGGGTCGCACTCCTCGGCATGTGCATCTTCTACGTGACGATGACGGCGATCCGCCGCCACTACGACCGCGTGGCCGAGGAGATCGCCGCCCCGGAGACTCCGAACGACGACAGCGTGCGCCCCTCCCGGGTCCACTCGATCGTCCTGGTCTCCAAGATCCACCGCCCGACGCTGCGGGCCCTGGCCTACGCGAAGCTGATGCGCTCCCACACCCTGGAAGCCCTCAGCATCAACGTCGACCCGGCGGAGACCAAGGCCCTCAAGGAGGAATGGGAGCGGCGCGGCATCACGGTCCCGCTCAAGGTCCTCGACTCGCCCTACCGCGAGATCACGCGCCCGATCATCGAGTACGTCAAGAACCTGCGCCGGGAGAGCCCGCGCGACGTCGTCAGCGTGATCATCCCCGAGTACGTCGTGGGTCACTGGTACGAGCACCTGCTCCACAACCAGAGCGCCCTGCGCCTCAAGGGCCGCCTGCTCTTCACGCCGGGCGTGATGGTGACGTCCGTCCCTTACCAGCTGGACTCCTCCGAGGCCGCGAAGAAGCGGGCCCGCAGGCGTTCGGAGTGGAACGCGCCGGGTGCGGTGCGGCGGGGGCCGGTGGAGAAGCCGAGGCGTCCCAAGGAGCAGAACAAGAAGGAGCCGAGCAAGAAGGGCTGACCCCGCCGGGGGCGGCTCGTGGCGAGCGGCCGGACGACACCCACGTAGACTGGTGGGCTGTAGTCCGGCCGTTCCCCTTTTACTTTTACGTAGTGGAGTCACCCCGCCATGCAGGCAGAACCGAAGAAAACGCAGGCGGGGAACTCGTCGGCGGACGCCTCCCAGGCGAGCGTCTCGCTGATCGGCCAGGAGTACGAGGTCGAGATCGGCCCCGTCGCGCACGGCGGTCACTGCATCGCCCGTACGGACGAGGGCCAAGTGCTCTTCGTACGGCACGCGCTGCCCGGCGAGAAGGTCGTCGCGCGGGTGACGGAGGGCGAGGAGGGCGCACGCTTCCTGCGGGCGGACGCGGTAAAGGTGGTCGAGGCCTCGAAGGACCGCGTCGAGGCCCCCTGCCCCTACGCGGGCCCGGGCCGCTGCGGCGGCTGCGACTGGCAGCACGCGAAGCCGGGCGCGCAGCGCCGCCTCAAGGGCGAGGTCATCGCCGAGCAGCTCCAGCGCCTCGCCGGGCTCACCCCCGAGGAGGCGGGCTGGGACGGCACGGTCATGCCGGCGGAGGGCGACAAGCTCCCGGCCGGTGAGGTCCCGGCCTGGCGCACGCGCGTCCAGTACGCGGTCGACGCCTCGACGGGCAAGGCGGGTCTGCGCCGCCACCGCTCGCACGAGGTCGAGCCGATCGAGCACTGCATGATCGCGGCGCCCGGCGTCTCCGAGCTCGGCATCGAGGAGCGCGACTGGTCGGGCATGGCGACGGTCGAGGCGATCGCGGCGTCGGGCTCCCAGGACCGCCAGGTGATCCTCTCCCCGAAGCCCGGCGCACGCCTCCCGATCGTGGAGCTGGACAAGCCGGTGTCGGTGATGCGGGTGGGCGAGAAGGACGGCGGAACGCACCGCGTCCACGGCCGCCCCTTCGTCCGCGAACGCGCCGACGGCCGCACCTACCGCGTCGGCAGCGGCGGCTTCTGGCAGGTCCACCCGAAGGCGGCGGAGACCCTGATGCTCGCCGTCATGCAGGGCCTCACCCCGCGCAAGGGCGACACGGCCCTCGACCTCTACTGCGGCGTCGGCCTCTTCGCGGGCGCGCTGGCCGACCGCGTCGGCGAGAAGGGCGCGGTGCTCGGCATCGAGTCCGGCAAGCGCGCGGTGGAGGACGCCCGCCACAACCTGGCGTCCTTCGACCGCGTCCGCATCGAACAGGGCAAGGTCGAATCGATCCTCCCGCGCACCGGCATCACCGAGGCCGACCTGATCGTCCTGGACCCGCCGCGCGCGGGCGCGGGCAAGCAGACGGTGAAGCACCTGGTGGGCCTTGGCGCGCGGCGCATCGCGTACGTGGCGTGCGATCCGGCTGCGCTGGCGCGGGATCTCGGGTACTTCCGTGAGGGCGGGTACCGGGTGCGGACGCTTCGGGCGTTCGATCTGTTTCCTATGACGCATCATGTGGAGTGCGTGGCGATCCTTGAGCCTGCTGAGAAGGGCCGCTGACCTGCCGGTGCACCTGGTGTGCACGACGCGCGCCCGAGGGGCCACGCTGTCCGATCCGGGCGGCGTGATGCCGGGATGCCGGGATGAGCGCGGGCGGTGTGTTGGTGAACACCCCTGTGTTGTGGGGGTACTTGCCGGTGAAGATGGACGAACGGGAGGGGCAGCACAGCGAGTCCGTCACCGTGTGGTTGGAGAAGGACAGTCCGGCCCTCTGCATGGCCTTCACGTGCGGCATGTGGTTCACCAGGGCCGACGAGAGATCGTCGGTGAGGACCCACACGGTGTTCGGACGCCCGGACGCCCGGACGCCCGGACGACGCGCCCGCGCTCGCATCGGCCGGGCGCGCCTCACCGCCTTCGCTGTTATTGCACGCGACCGGACCGGACGCCGCGAGGGCGCCCCTGGCCAGCCACAGGGGAACTTTGCTGCGAGTGCCTGCGATGGCCAACGGATCCCCTCCTGGACGGCGTGACGGAACGACTCCCTGCCCTTCGACCCTGCCGGAGAAGGGTGGGAGAACGGTGCGAGCGCGGCGTGCAACGGGTGGGAAAGACACCGGAACGGCGACCGGCCGCACGTCGTACTCAGGGCCTGGGGCTTCCGGTCCAGGTCGTCAGGGCCTCGGTGCGCTCGGCCCGGCGGGTGGCCGCGTCGGTGGTTCGGGTGGCCCATGCGATGTGGCCGTCGGGGCGGACCAGGATCTCTGTTGCTTCGTGCAGATCGTCGCGGGTGGCGTTCGGTGATGCGGTTGCCGCGGTGAGGTACGGGGGCCGGGGCCCTTCCTCGTTCTCCGTCGACTGGCCTTGCCCGCCGTCGTGTTCCGTAAAGTCGATCAGGACGAAGTGGGCCGGTGAGAGCAGTTCGTGGACGCGGGTGTTCTTCGAGTCGGCCGTGTTCAGTTCGATGTCCGGCATGCGGCGGCCCGTCAAGGGGTGGGCGTCTTGCCGGGGTGATGTGTACGCAGTGCTCAGCGCGGAGACGCGGTCGGCGAGGAGTCGGTTGACGTCCTGGACGCCGAGCAGTTCGTCGAGCAGTGTGCGCAGGGCCGTCGCGGGCCGCTCGTACTGTGGGGTGAGGGTGAGTTCCGTGAGGAGCAGTTGGACCGAGGTGTTCTCGGTGACCGCCTGTCCGACCGGGCGGCGTTCCTCTTCGTAGCTGTCCAGCAGATCGCCGGGTGCCCAGCCGTTGATCTCGGCGGCGAGCTTCCAGCCGAGGTTCATGGCGTCCTGCAGACCCGTGTTCAGGCCCTGCCCGCCCGCCGGGAAGTGGATGTGTGCGGCGTCGCCCGCCACGAGGACGCGACCGCTGCGGTAGCGCTCGGCCAGGCGGGTCGCGTTGCCGAAGCGTGAGAGCCACCGCGGGTCGGCTATGCCGCAGTCGCCGCCGCAGATGCGTGTCAGGGCGTCCCGGAACTCCTCCAGTGTCACGGGCTCGTCGGCGGGGGCTCGCATGCGTTGGGGGTCGATGTAGACGAGGCGGGTGAGTCCGGCCTCCAGCGGTACGACCATGACGCCGTTCGCCCGTGCGGCTTCGAGGGCCTCGGGGGAGGCGCCGACCGTCGCGAAGTCGCCCAGTACGCCGGTGAGGGTCTCGTCGGTGCCGGGGAAGCCGATGCCGGCGGCCCGCCGCACGGCGCTGCGTCCGCCGTCGCATCCGACGGCGTACCGCGCCCGGGACGTGGTGGCCCGGCCGTCGCTGTCACGGAGATCGACCGATACGCCCGTGTCGTCCTGTGCGAGTGCCAGGACCTCGTGCCCGCGGTCGATCCGTACGCCCAGTTCGCGGGCCCGCTCCTCCAGCAGGGCTTCCGTGCGCGCCTGGGCCAGGAACAGCGTGTAGCCGTGGCGGCTGTCCAGCGCGCCGAAGTCGAGCCGGGTGGGCAGATTGGCGAAATGCCAGCCCGGCAGGGTCCTGCCCGACGACAGGAAGCGCGGCAGGAGGCCTCGCATGTCCAGCAGCTCCAGGCTGCGCGGGTGCAGCGTCAGGGCCCGGGAGTTCCGGGTGGCCTCCGCACGGCGCTCCACGATCCGCACCCGAGTGCCTGCCAGGGCGAGTTCACACCCGAGCATGAGGCCGGTCGGCCCGGCGCCGACGACGATGACATCAGGTTCCATGACTGCTCCCTCATTAGTGAACGGTGTTCACGTGAACGATGTTCACTATAGTTGGGGGCATGACCTCTCCGTCAATCCCGAACAGGGGCCGACCGGCGCGCCTCGACCGCGCGAAAACCGTCGGGACCGCCCTGGAACTGCTGGACGAGCTCGGCCTCGAAGCGCTCACGATGCGCAGGCTGGCCGACAGGCTGGGCGTCCAGGCCGGGGCGCTCTACCGCCACTTCACGACCAAGCAGGACCTGCTGACCGCCATGGCGGAACGCATGCTCGGCGACGTCCAGGTGTCACCCGGGGCGGCCGACTGGGCGGAACGCCTGCGGGCGCTCGCCCGTGCGATGCGCCGGGCGCTCCTGGCCCACCGTGACGGTGCCAGGGTCTTCGGCGGCACCCACTCGGTCGGTCCGCACACGCTGGCCTTCGCCGAGTCCGTCCTCGGTGTGCTCCGGGAGGCCGGGTTCAAGGACGAGGACGCGGCCCGCACCCTCATGGCCATGGTCAACTTCACGCTCGGTCACACGCTGGAGGAGCAGGCCGCCACCGCACCGCTCGAGAACGGGACGCCGGAGGACCCGGACCGCCTGCGGAGCGCTGTGCTGGCCGGTTCGTACCCGCACCTCGCGGCCACGCTGCCCGTGCTCACCAGCACAGACTTCGACGCCCACTTCGAATTCGCGCTGGATGTCCACATCGAAGGGCTGCGTCACCTGCGGCCCCGCGCGGCGTAGTTCAGGGCGAGGGGCGGAGGGGGAGAGGGGGCGGTTCCGGCGGTCTTAGGGGTGTTGCGCGCGCCGGGAGCTCACTCTGCGTCACCACTTCGGGGAATTGACCACATTCCTGGCACTCTTCATGGGCATACCTGAATCGCATATTCGTCATCGAGGCGACAGCGAGGAGCCGTGGTGCCCCACAGCGAACCGGCCCTGATCGAGAACGACTTGGACATCGTGCCCGTGGGCATGCGGAGCGGAGACCTTCTTCGGCGCGGGGATCATGCGCTGTTCGGGGTGAGCACAGGGAACAGCTACTTCACCCGGCGGTGTCTGGCCGAGGTGATGGCGTGGGCGGTGGACCGGTTCGAGGTCGTGGACGTCGTGCACGCCGATGTCGCCCTGGAGGCGATGCTGGAGGCCTTCGGCTACGAGCGGCCTGCCGCGCGCCGGAGCGCGGCCAAGCAACTGCGCGGGGTCCGGCGGCGCATCAAGGGCGCCCTGGAGGACGTCGGTCCGGACGCGGGGCGCGTACGGGTGCGGCCGCTGTCCGACTTCCTGGACCAGCCCGGATACCGCGAGGTCCGCGCGCAGGTCCGCACCGCGCTGCAGACCGACATGGAACTGCGGTCCGTCCGGGACGCCATGGCCCACCAGTTCCTCGCCAAACGACTGGCGCCCGGCGCGCTGCCCCTGCCCGCGCAGACCGAGGCGGCGCTCGACTACGTCAACGCCGAGCTGCCGTTCTTTGTCGACACCCCCCACATCCTGGGCGTCGACTCGTCCGTCCACTGCTATCACACCGTCCTGGCGCTGGGGCGCCTGCTGTTCGGCGAGCGCCCGACGGGGCTGCTGCGCCCGGCCGACACCCAGGGGTACGCCATCGTCGCCGCCTGCCTCGCATGACCCGTCCGCAGGGCCCGGGGGTCCGCAGAAGAAAGCAGGTCGTCATGGATTCCAGCCCGTCCAGCCCGTCCACCTCGTCGGCGTCCACCTCGTCCACCTCGTCCACCTCGTCCGCCTCGTCCGCGTCCGTCGCGAGCGCCGCCTCCTCCGTGGCAGGAGACACCTCCTGCCCGTACGCCCCGGTGCAGTGGCCGTTGTCCCGGCGCGGCGACGTCGTACCCGCCGAGTGCGCGGAGTTGCGCCGGGACAGCCCCATCGCCCGGATCCGGACCCTCACCGGCGACGACGCCTGGCTGGTCACCAGTTACGCGCTGGCCCGGCAGGTGCTGGAGGACGACCGCTTCAGCCTGCGCGACACCGCGGCTCCCGACGTGCCGCGGCAGTACGCCCTGACGATCCCCGCCTCGGCCGTCAACACCATGGGCAACGTCAACAGCGCCGGTCTGCACCAGGAGGTGCTCCGCGCGTTCGGGCCCAGGACCGGTCCCGCGTCCGCGCAGTGGATGTCCCGGCGGGCGCACGACCTCGTCGACGTCATGGTCGAGGAAGGGGCCCCGCTGGATCTGCGGCAGCGGTTCGCCGAGCCGTACTCCGCCGCCCTGGTCTGCCAGGTACTCGGCCTGCCCTACGAGGACGGGCTGCGGCTCATGTCGGGGCTCGACCTCGGCTTCGTCACCAGCCCCGTCGTGTTCGACGGCTGCACCGCCAACTGGGACAAGGACTTCGCCTTCGTCCTGCGGCACGTGCGTGCGGCGCGCAGCGATCAGAGCGGACTGATCCGGCGGCTGTGCGAGCTGCGGGACGATGCGCGGCGTGACGGCGGTGATCTGACCGACGAGATGATCGCCGCCACGGTCACCTCCCTGTTCGGGGCCGGTGCCATGAGTACGTACGTCTTTCTGCTGCACGCCGTGCTCACCCTGGTCCAGCACCCGGACGTGGTGGAGCGCCTGCGGAAGAACCCCCAGGAGATGCCGCGCGCGGTGGAGGAGCTGATGCGGTGCACCCTGTCGATCGGGGACGGACTGCCCCGGATCGCCCGGGCCGACGTCCGGGTCGGCGAGGTCCTGGTGCGGGCGGGGGAGCTGGTCCTGGTCTGCGTCGAGGGGGCGAACTTCGACCCTCGGCAGTTCCCGGACCCCGAGCGGTTCGACCTCGACCGCACGGGCAACAACCACCTGTCGTTCGGGGCCGGTCGCCACTTCTGCCCCGCCTCCGCGATCTCCCGCGTGCACGCCGCCGAGGCCCTCACCGTCCTCGTGGGGCGGCTGCCGCGGCTGCGACTCGCCCTGCCCGCCGATCAGTTGGTGTGGCGCACGGGCAACATCAAGCGGGTGCCCGAGAGGCTTCCCGTCCTGTGGTGAGGCCTCACCGCCCGGCCGCCTCCCCGCCCCCGCCTCCCCGCGGTCCTACTTTCCCTGCCCGCGGCGCACCATCTCGGTGATCCAAACGGGCGCGAAGGGAGACGTGCAGCCCGGCGAGGTCGGATAGTCCTTGAGCACCTCCAGGCGCTCGCCGATGTCGAGCGCACGCGTGCGGTGCTCGGCGTGCTCGATGCCGATCCGCGCCAGGCAGTGGTTCATCTCCCACTGGAGGCGTTCCGGGGCGTCCTTCATCTCCGCCTCGATGACGTCGAGCAGCCCGGAGAGGTCGAGGCCCTCGGGCTTCTTCGCCACGCGTTCGGTGGTCAGCGCCCAGCCGGCGCCCGCGACCACCGGATCCGGGTCGGCGGACCAGGCCCGGCGCAGCTCCTCGGCGTGCGGGCTCTTCTTCACCACGTAGTTCACGAGCCAGTCGTGCACCTTGGGGGTGCGTGCCTCGCGCACCATGGCGTCCAGCCGGTCACGCTCGAACGTCTTCGGGCGGCAGATCAGGAGGGCCAGCAGCCGCGCCGCGGTGTCCTGCGTCTCCCAGAGCCGGCAGGCGAGATCCTGCTGCGTCTTCAGCCGTTTCGCGAGTGCGCGCAGCTTGCCGAGGTTCACCCCGTGGTCGTCGCCGTGCCTCGCGTTCACCTCGCGCGTCTTCGGGTCGTCGAGCGCGGCCAGCTCGGCCATCACCTCGTTCAACGCCACCGTCCCGGTCACCTCGGCCACCTCGGTCTCCTGCCGTCCCGTCCACGAAATGCGGGAGCGCGTTCCACCTTGCCCTCCGCCGCGCCTACCGCGAGCGCTCACCCGCCGGTACGGCCCCCCGCGGCAGCCGAGGCTCCACCACCCGCCGGAACACCTTCCGTACCGGCGGAGTCGACAGCAGGAACACCGTGGTGACGACGCCGAGCGTGAGGAGGATCTGGCCGACCGCGCCCAGGTCCTTCAGGGCCGGGTACAGGCCCGCCGCCTCGCCCGCGCGGATCAGGAGGCCGTGCAGGAGGTACGGGTACATCGTGGCGGCGCCGAGAGCGGTGAAGAGCGTTCGGCGGCGGGGCACGCAGGCGAAGAACGCGGCGACCAGCACCGCGCTGAGCGCGAAGATGCCGACGCGCACGGCCAGGTACTGCGGCCAGCTCACGTCGAGTTCCGTGTAGCCGACGTCCATGGACAGCCAGTGCTCGTCGGGCGCGGGGATCCACAGGTACGCCCCGGCCCCGGCGCAGACCAGCGCCACCACGCCACAGCGGCGCGCCGTTCGCGTACGCAGCAGGGCGAAGTGCTCCGGGCGCAGGTTCAGGCCGAGCACGAACCACGGCAGGAACATCAGTACGCGCGGCAGCGCCAGGTCGTAGCCCATCGTCGTGAGTCCGGCCGCGAGGGAGATCAGTACGGCGATCGGCACGGGATGGCTGATCGCCCGCCACAGGGGGGTGCTCAGGCGCCAGAGGAACAGGGCGATGAGGAACCAGCAGAGGTAGGTGGGTTCCGTGGGGGTGAAGACGTACGGCTCGCCCCGCACCGCGCTGTACGTGGCGGAGTACGCCGCCTCGAACAGGAGGTAGGGGATCAGCACCCCTTCGATCAGTCGGCGCACCTGGTCGGGGCGGCCGGTGAAGCGCTGCGAGAAGTAGCCGCACAGCAGGATGAACGCCGGCATGTGGAACGCGTACACGACGGTGTGGACCGCCTGCAGCGTGTGCGTGCCGGAGACGATCTGTTCCCAGGAGTGGCCGAGGGCGACCAGCACGATCAGGAGGAACTTGGCGTTGTCGAAGAACGGGTCGCGCGAGTCCTGCGGGTTCTGTGGGGCCTGCGGGTTCTGCGAGTCCTGTGGACGCTTCGAGTTCTGTGAGTGCTGCGAGTTCTTTGTGTTCCGTAGCCGCGTGGGGGTCGGCATCCGCATCAGGCCTTCGACCTCCCCGCCGTCGGGGACCCCACCGGCTGCCAGGGAGCCAGGCGACCTCCTCCACGCGTGGCATGGGTCCAGTACAGGCGGCTGTCGAGGCCGAGCATCGTGAGGACGACACCGCCCGACGCCAGCGGAGCACTCGACGGCGCGCCCGCGGGGAGCACACCGGTGTGGTTCCACTGCGGCCGGGTCTTGGCGATGCCCGACGTGCTCCAGGCCGTGGCGACGTCGCCCGTGGCCGTCCGGGCCGCGAGCAGGACACCGCCCCCGTCGTCCGAGGCGACGCCCACCGGGCCGTAGCCGCCCGCCCCGCCCAGGTCGGTGACGGACGTCGACGTGTGCGCGGTGGACGACCTGCGCACCTGACCCGGCTCGGTCGATGAGGGGGTGAGACCGTCCGCGTGCAGACGGGCCGAGCGCACGTTCCCGGAGTTCGGGGCGCGGTAGAAGACCCGGACACCGTCGTCGTCCTGCCGGACGGTCAACGGCAGGGTGGTGGCGGGGAGGCCGGTGGCCAGGGGGCCGCGGACGTCCGCACCCGGCTCGTCCTGGATCCAGGCCAGGACGCTGTGCGGGGTGGCGGCGAGGACGTAGGCGCGCCCGGCGCCGTCCAAGGCGGCGACCGGATCGCCGTGCACGGCCGCACCGCCCAGGCCGCGCCAGGGAGTCCACGTGCCGTCCGGCTGCTGGACGCGCGCCGTCAGCTGGTGGCCGCTGTTGCGCGCGAACACCGCCATCGTGCCGTCCTCGTGCGCCACGACCGCGGGCGCGCTGATGTCGTTCGTGCCGACCTCGTCGGACAGCTCCGGGCTGTCCAGCGACTGCCAGGGGCCGAAGGGCTTGCCCGGGGCCTGCTGGACGACGAATCCCACTTCCTTGCGGTAGGCGGCCGGCTGGTCGCCGAACAGCGTGCGGGTACCGAAGACGGCGATGCGTCCGTCGGAGAGGGCCACCGGTCGTACCCCCGTGTCCACACCCGTCTCCGCCTGGAACACGGGCCCCTTCCAGCGGCTCGCTCTCCACCCCGCGCCCTTGCCGCCGGGCCGGTGCCAGTGCGCGATCCGGCCGTCCAGTACGGCGAAGGCCCACAGACTGTCGTCCTTGCCCACGAGCAGCCAGTCGGCGCCGGTGTCCCCGGCGTGGTGGATGCTGTGCGACCAGCGGGGCTTGGGGCTCGCGGCGACCTTGAGGTCGCCGCAGCCCGCCGGGTCCTTGCAGGAGTCGTGCGGGGCGTCGCCCCAGGAGTACGTCTCGAGGGTGCGGGCCTTGGACGCGCCGGAGACGGGGTCGAGGGCCTGGGGCAGACCGCCGTTGAAGTACCCCATGTAGGTCTGCACGGTGAAGTGGGGACCCGAGCCGGAGGCGGCGTACCGGGCGAGGGCCTGCTGGACGAACCGGGCGCCGAAGCGATGGTCCTGGTGGTCGGAGCACTTGAGGTTGCGGTCCAGACGGCCCGGCGTCGGGTTCTGCATCCGGACCTGCGTCGGCCGGAACCGCGTGAGGTAACCCGTCAGCGTCCGGATGAGCTGCTCCTTCGTGTACGAGAAGTCGCGGGTGACCGGACCGCCGTGCACCAGCTGCGAGCCGAGCACGCCGACGCGGCCGTCCCACAGCCCGTGCATGCTGTGCGGGCGGTCCCCGGCGATGCTGCCCGCCTCGTGCAGCAGGGTCCACACGAGGCGGATGTGGGGGTACCCCCGCAAGGTGTCGAGCTCCGCCTGGCCGCCGCCCTCCGTCGGGATGACGGAGCGCTGCCACGGGTGGTCCGGACGTCCGGTGACCATCTCCGCGTAGGCGGCGCGAATGCCGTTCTGACGTGCTTTTGCGTACTTGCGCTCGTCGCGCGCGGGTCGGGGCATGCCCCGGAACGTGCCCTTCCTGGGGGCGTTGACGCCGTTCGACTCGCCGGACGTCAGGTAGATCGTGGTCAACGGACGGCCGCTGCGCAGCGACTGTCCGACCTCCGGATTGATGAAGAACAGATCGTCGTCCGGGTGGGCGACGATCTGCACGACCGATTCCTCGGTCTCGGGCTGCGGTCCGGAGGTCGCCCATGTGCCCGTGGGGGCGGCCGTGCTCATGTCCGGTGACTGATGCGGCGTGACGGGCACGTCGCCGGTGTCACCCTTCGAGCGCACGGCCATGCCTATGCCGACGCCTGCGGGCGCCACGACACCGAGCACGGTGGCCGCGAGGACGTTGCGACGGGATGCGCGCGCGAGAAGGCGCTTTTCGGGGGGCATGGGTGGTGTTGCCTATCTGCATCTGACGTACCGGCCACTCGGCTCACGAGCTGCCGCCGTGGACTCCTTGATCACCGGGGAAGATGACGCGCGAATGCGGCGGGTTGTCCTCAGTGATCTTCCTCACGGCGCCGGGTCGGCCTCCGTCGCGCGCCGCGACGGGTCAGTGATCCCGGCTCTTCGCCAGGCGCGGGGCGTCGCGTTCGGGGCGCGGGAGGCACAGGGCGAGCAGCCCCGTGACGGCGAGCAGGGCCGACGTGAGCAGGAACGCGTCGCGGTATCCGGCGGCGACCGAATCCGCGGCGTCGACGACCCGCCCGACCGTCCAGGGGGACAGGGCCCCGGCGAGGGCGTAGACGAAGGCCGGCGCGCCGAGCACCACCCCGCGCCGTGACGCCGGGGCGATCACCGCCGTCACCGGCCGTGCCCCGTGGTGCTCTCGCGGTAGAGCGCCGGCGCGGCGGCGGCCACCTCCGCGCTGATCAGCGGGTCGTGACGCCGCGCTCGCCCTCCACGAAGGAGATGTTCGACAGGCCGAGGCCGCGCACCTGATGGATCCCGGGGACCACCTCGTACAGTCCCTGCCGCGCCACCAGCCTGCTCTGCCGCCACAGCGACGGGTGCGCGGTGGGCGGACAGCCGTCGGCCAGGAAGCCGCACGCATCCGCGTCCCACACCACGCTCCCCTCCGGGACCGTCACCGGGCCCGGCGTGAGGCGGCCCGGAAGGCCCCGTCCGCGTCGGTGAAGTCCTGATCGTCGTCCCAGGCCAAGCCGCTGTCCGTGGGCCCTTGCTCGCTGCCGCTCATGGTCACCGATCTTCACAGCCCCGGGCGGGGAGCGCCTGATGACGCGTCACAGAGGGACCGCTGACACATCACACCGGCTGACCGACCGGCCCGCCGAGGCCGCGGCGCGACGTCTCACCCGTGCGGATCGCTCTCTGCGGCGCGTGTCCCCGGGGAGCCGCAGGGGCGGTGGGACACAGGAGGGCGGTCATCCATGACGGAGCAGGCGGCGCAGGTGCGGAGCGGGAGGAGTGCACGGCTGGTCGCCGCGGCGGTCGGGACCACCGCGCTCGCCCTGCTCGCCACGGCGTGCGGGGACGACGGCGGCGACAGCAAGCCCGGCCCGAAGCGGGATCAGCAGTGGGCGCTCGAAGCCCTGAAGCTGCCGGCCGGCTGGGAGAAGGCGAAGGACGACGACACGGTCATCGCGGTCGCCGACACCGGAGCCGATCCCGACCACCCCGGTCTCAAGGGCCGGCTGGTCGACGGGCACGACTTCGTCGACGGCGACGACGAGCCCAAGGACATGAACGGCCACGGCACGCACGTCTCCGGCATCGCGGCGGCCCACACCGACAACGGCGTCGGCATCGCGGGCGGCGCGCCGGGCGCGAAGACCACGCCCGTACGGGTCCTCGGCCCGAACGGCAGCGGCAGCGACGCGCACATCACCCAGGGCATCGTCTGGGCGCACAGCACGGCGCGGACGTCATCAACCTCTTCCTCGGCGAATCCGGCCTGACGGCCCGCCTGCTGAAGGGCGGCATCCTCAGCCAGGCCATCAAGACCGCCCACGGCAAGGGGTCGGTCTTGGTCGCCGCCGCGGGGCAACGACGGCACGGCGCTGCAGCCCTGCGAGGTTCGGACGCCGGTCCTCGTCGTGGGGGCGAGCGACCGGAACGGAAAGCCAGCGGACTTCTCCGACTTCGGCGCGCAGCAGGCGGTGTCGGCGCCAGGGGTGGACGTCCTCTCCACCCTGCCGACGTACACGACCAAGGAGACGCCGAAGAACGACTCCGGGTACGGCGACCTCTCGGGGACGTCGATGGCCGCGCCGTACGCCTCCGCCGTGGCGGCCCTCCTGCGCCGGCAGGGCCGCGATCCCGACCAGATCATGAGCGCGATCAGGGACAGCGCGGCCAACCCGGAACAGCCCGCGAAGCTGGGGCTGGGGATCGTGGACGCGAAGGCGGCGGTGAACACGGCGAAGCCGTGAGGCGTACCGGAAAGGTAGCTTCTCCGTCGTGACATGGACAGAGAAGCAGGGCCTCGCTTCGCTCTCCGACGGGGCACAGGTGCACTGGACGGCGTCGGGGGACACGGGGACACGGCCTCCCGTGGTCCTGCTCCACGGCGGCCCCGGTCTGCCCGACTACCTGGGCGACGTCGCCGCCCTGGTCGCGGACCTGGCACCCGTGTACCGGTACGACCAGCGCGGGACGGGCCGGTCGCAGTGGCACGGGCGCCACACCCTCGTCCGGCACATCGGCGATCTCGTCGAGCTCCTCGACGCGTGGGACGCACCCCGGGCCATCCTGATCGGGCACTCCTACGGCGCCGACCTGGCCGCCCGGTTCTGTCTGGCGCACTCGGAACGGGTGGCCGCGGCGCTGCTGATGTGCGGGCCGCTCGTGGGGGACTGGCGTGCCGGGTACCGGGCGGAGCGGAGTCGGCGCATGACCGCTGAGCAGCAGGAGCGGCTTCGCGTGCTGGAGGAGTTGCCGCGCCGCTCGGAGGAGCAGGAGGTCGAGCTGCTCACTCTGGCCTGGTTCACCGACCACGCGGACCCCGAACGCGGTCGGCAGTGGGCGGCTCGGGGCGCGCGTCGAAGGCGCCCGGTCAACTGGACCATGAACGCCGAACTCGGCGAAGCAGGACGTGCCGACCCCCTCGACGGGCACCTGGCCGAGCTGCGCGAACGGCTGCCCGCGCGGACGGAACTTCTCGGCGGTGGCGAGGACCCCCGCCCGATGTCGGCGCTCGACGCGCTGGCGCGCTCGCTCGACCGTCCGCTGACCCGGATCGAAGGCGCCGGTCACGAGCCGTGGCTGGAGCGGCCGGACGCCGTGCGCGCGCACCTCCGGCGCTTCGTGCGCGGCGCGCCCCGCGGGTGAGAGACACCCGGAGGACCTGACGGCACGCCCCTATTGCACATATATTGCAACTGCGTACGTAGTGCAGAAGGGGCGTGCAGTGGGCGGAGCGGCGGGCAAACCCGTGGTGCTGGGCATCGAGTCGTCGTGCGACGAGACCGGTGCGGGAATCGTGCGGGACGGGAAGCTGCTCGCGCACGTGGTGGCGTCGAGCATGGACGAGCACGCGCGGTTCGGCGGCGTGGTGCCGGAGATCGCGGCCCGTGCGCACCTGCACGCGTTCACCCCGGTCGTCCGGCAGGCCCTCGACGAGGCCGGGCTGCGGCTCGGCCAGATCGACGCGGTCGCCGTCACCACGGGACCCGGCCTGTCCGGAGCCCTGCAAGTGGGACTGGCCGGTGCCAAGACCCTGGCCTACGCGGCCGGGGTCCCGCTCTACGGCGTGCACCACCTGGCCGGGCACGTCGCCGCCGACACACTGGAGCACGGCCCGCTGCCCGACCCCTGCGTGGTGCTGATCGTCTCGGGCGGCCACACCTCGCTGCTCCTGGTGCGGGACCTGGTGCGCGAGCCGATCCTGCACCTGGGGGACACGCTCGACGACGCGGCGGGGGAGTGCTTCGACAAGGTCGCCCGGATCCTGGGGCTGCCCTATCCGGGCGGGCCCGCGATCGACCGCGCGGCACGGGACGGGGATCCGCGGGCGGTGGCGTTCCCGCGACCGCTGACGCGCCCCGGCGACGACCCGTACGCCTTCTCGTTCTCCGGGCTCAAGACGGCCGCGGCCCGTTGGGTCGAGCGGCATCGCCTCCGGGGCGCGGAGCCGTCCGTTGCCGACGGGGCCGCCGCGCTCCAGGAGGCCGTCGCGGACGTGCTGACCCGCAAGGCGCTCGCGGCCTGCCGCGCGTACGACGTGCGGACGCTGGTCGTGGTCGGCGGCGTGGCGGCGAACTCGCGGGTGCGCGGCCTGGCCGAGCAGCGGTGCGCGGCCACAGGCATCGAACTGCGGGTGCCGCCCATGACGTTGTGCACCGACAACGGCGCGATGATCGCCGCCGTCGGCGATCTGCTGGTGCGCGCCGAGGCGGAGCCCGCGCCGCTGAACGTGTCGATCGACCCGTCCGCGCCGCTGGACCACGCCTCGCTCACGCCGGTGCCCGGAAGCGGACCGTCGGTGAAGTCCGCCGACAGGGCCGCCTGATGGCCGCCGACATCAGGGTCGTCTCCGGAAGCCGCCTTCTGTCGTACGCGGAAGGCGTCCGCACGGTGTACCTGGACGCCTTCGGAGGTGCCCCTTGGGGCGAGGGGCCCGAGCAGGCCGACGGCTACCTGCGGCGACTGGCGGAGGACGCGACCCGGCCCGGGTTCACCGCCGCGCTGGCGCTGGACGGGGAGACGGTCCTCGGCTGGGCCACGGCCTGGACGACTCCGCTGCCGTTCCCCACCGGCCGGTGCTACCCGCAGATAGCGGCCGCCCTCGGCGCGGACCGCACGGCCGCGTGGCTGTGCGGCGCCCGCGAGGTGGACGAGCTGGCGGTCGCCTCCCGCGCCCGGGGCACCGGAGCGGGCGCCGCGCTGCTGGACGCGGTGACCAGGGACCGGGCCGACGGCCGTTGCTGGCTGCTGACCTCGGTGGCCGCCGGAGAGGCCCGCACCTTCTACGAACGGGCGGGCTGGACACCGGTCACCCATCCTGCTGCCGGAGGCACCGGCCTCGCGGCCTACCTCGGCCCCCGGCACCCGGCCGGAGCCGCCGCCCCGCGTCCCCTCTGACCTGCCGCCTCAGGGCTCGACGGTCAGCGACGCGTACGCGTCGGGGCGGCGGGTGGCGAGGAACGGGAAGAGCTCCAGCCAGTCGCGGCGGGCGTCGAGGTCGAGATCGGCGACCAGCACGGCGGGCTCGTCGCGCGGGGCCTGCGCCAGGACCCGCCCGTAGGGGTCGACGATGAACGAACTCCCGTAGAAGGTGAGCCCGTTCTCCGCGCCGATCCGGTTGGGCACCACCATGAACGTCGCGTTGGCGATCGCGTTGCCGGTGATGACCTTCTGCCAGATCGGCTGCGTGTCGAAGCCGGGGTGGCCGGGCTCGGAGCCGATGGCGGTCGGGTAGACGAGGACGTCGGCCCCGGCCAGCGAGTAGGCGCGGGCCAGTTCCGGGAACCACTGGTCCCAGCAGGTGGGAAGACCGAACCGCGCCTCGTCGACCTGCACCACCGGGAAGGCGTCGTCGCCTGCCGGGCCCTGCCGGAACCAGTGGTCCTCGTAGTAGCCCTCCGAGACTGGGATGTGCGTCTTGCGGGTCCGCTGGGCGAGGCTGCCGTCGGGGGCGACGAGGATCGCGGTGTTGTAGCCGAGCCCGTCGTCCTCCCCGCCCGGCGCCGGAGCCCGCTCGTACAGCGAGGCGTGCACGTACACGCCGCACTCGCGGGCCGCCTCGGCGGCGAAGGCGAACGTCGGGCCGGTGAGCAGGTCCTCCGGCTCGGCCGGGGCGGGGTGGTCGGCCTTGCGGACCACCGCGAAGTACGGCGACAGCGTCAGCTCCTGCAGGCACACCACCCGCGCGCCCTCGGCCGCCGCGAGGCGGACGCCCTCAAGCAGGGCCGCGCGGTGCTCGGCCGGGTCACGGTGCCAGCGCTGCTGCACGGCGGCCACCCGGAGCGGGGCGCGCTCGGCGGGACGGGTCCTGGTCGGGGACGCGGGCGGGTTGTACGCGGTGATCAGGCGCATGACGACATCCAGTCGAGTAGCAGGGAAAGCGGGGCGGACGGGCGGGGAGGCGCGGCACGGGACCGGGCACACGGTGCCGGAACGTTCCGGCACACATGAATGTAGACCGTGCCGGAACGTTCCGGCAAGGCTGATCCCGTACGTCTACACTTCGGGCACGTGAATGCCCGTACCGTCACCCTCCTCGACGTCGCCCGTGCCGCCGGAGTCTCCAAGAGCACCGCCTCCGACGCCCTGCAGGGCGCGGGCCGGGTCGCGGAGGCCACCCGCGAGCACGTCCGCGAGGTCGCCGCCCGCCTCGGCTACCGGCCCAACAGCGCGGCGCGCCGGCTCCGCCGGGCCAGCACCGGAGCGATCGGACTGCACCTCCCGCAGACCGCGACGCGCCTCGACTACTACATGAACCTCGCCTTCGGGGCCGTCGCCCGCGCCCAGGAGGAAGGGCTCGACGTCGTCCTGCTCGCGCCCGCCACCGGCGCGCACGGGCCGCTCGCGTCGCGCGTCGACGGGCTCCTCGTCATCGACCCCGAGATCGGCGACCCCGCCGTGCCCGGACTGCTCGGCGCGGGCATCCCCGTCGTCACCGGCGAGCGCTACCTGGGGTCGGCTCCCGCCCCCAGCGGCGCGGTCATCTGTGACAACTCCGCCTCGCTGACGGCCCTGTTGGACCACGTGCGCGAGCGCGGCGCCCGCCGCCCCGCCCTGCTGGCGCCCGCCGACACCTCCGCGTGGGCGGCCGCCCTGCACGCCACGGCCGACGACTGGGGGCGCGCGCACGGAGTGCCCGTGGAGGTCCGCACGGTCTCCTTCGCCGCCACGGCCCGCGAGGCGGAGCAGGCCACGCTCGCGCTGCTCGCCGCGGCGCCGGGGACCGACGCCGTGATCTGCGCGCCGGACGGCGCGGCGCCCGGAGTCCTCCACGCGGCGGCCGCCCAGGGCCGCGCCGTGGGCCGGGACTTCTACGTGGCCGCCTGCGTCGACGGCACCGCCACCCGCAGCGCGGGCCCGCCCGTCACCGCCGTCGACCTGCGCCCCTCGGCGTACGGCCGCGCCTGCGCGGAACTCCTCTGCGACATCCTCGCGGGCCGCACGGACGCGGCGACGGTCCGCACCCATCAATGGGCCCTGGAGGCCCGCGCCTCGACCCTCGGCGGGGCCTGACAACAGCTCGTCAGGCGACGTTCTCCGCGGTCGCGGTGAGGACCGCGCGGCCGAGTATGTGACCGGTCATCGTGAAGCCGAGCAGGGCCGGGGTCGTGTCGGCGGGCACGTCGATGGACTCGACGTCGAGGGCGTGCACCACCACGAAGTAGCGGTGCGGGCCGTGCCCGGCGGGGGGTGCGGCGCCCATGTAGCGCGCCGCGCGGGCGTCGTTGGGGAGCTGGAAGGCGCCCTCGGGCAGGCCCGAGCCCGTCTCGTCGCCCGCTCCCGCGGGCAGTTCGGTGACGGTGGCGGGGATGTCGGCCACCGCCCAGTGCCAGAGCCCGGAGCCGGTGGGGGCGTCGGGGTCGTACACCGTGACGGCGTAGCTCTTCGTGCCCTCCGGGGCGCCGCTCCAGGACAGCTGCGGGGAGGCGTCCTTGCCTCCGGGGACGCCCGCCGACATCTGCTCGGGCGACCAGGCGGCGCCGTCGGCGACGTCGGTGCTGGTGACGGCGAAGGAAGCCGCCTCGGGGAGGCGTGCGAAGGGGTCGTTGGTGCTCATTGAGCCGTTCCTCTCGGGTTCGTTGGCGACGCGACGTCACGTCGCTCGGCGATGAATCGACAGTAACACGAATAATCGATTATTCGAGGGATCGTCTATGGTGGAGTCATGACGCAGCATTCGGCCCCGACCTCGACCGCCCCGGCGAAGCGCATGCTCTCCGAGCAGGTCCACGCGCACCTGCGGGACGCGATCATGCGCGGGGACCACGCCCCCGGTGCCGCCCTCAAGCCGCAGGACCTCGCCAAGGAGCAGGGCGTGAGCCTGGCCGTCGTGCGGGAGGCGCTCGTGCGGCTGGTCGGCGAGGGTTTCGCGGACCGGCTGGCCAACCGCGGCTTCGCCGTCCCCGCGTACTCCGACCGCCGCTGGCAGGAGATCGCCGAGGCCCGCCGGACCGTCGAACCGCTCCTGCTGCGCATGTCCGTCGAGCGCGGCGACGTCGACTGGGAGGCCCGGGTGCGGGCCGCCCACCACCGCCTGACCCGCACCCCGGTGTACGTGCCGGAGGAGGGCGAGTACTACAGCAGCGCATGGTCCGAGGCGCACCGGGTGTTCCACCGGACCTTGCTGGAGGGGTGCGGCAACCAGGTCCTGCTGGAGACCTTCGACCGGATGTGGACCGCGAGCGAGCTGACGCGCCGCTGGTCGACGCACCGCAACCCGCACCGGGACGGCGTCGAAGAACACCGTCGGCTGGAGGAGGCCGCGCTGGCCCGTGACGCCGACACCGCGGCCGAGGTGCTGGCCCAGCACCTCACCCTGACCGCCGCCGGACTGACCGACTGACGACGGAAGGCAGCCCGTGACGAATCCCGGCAGCCCTGGCCCTGCCCCTGGCGTCGGCCCTGGTCCCGGTCCCGTAAAGCCTGAGCAGCAAGCTCTCTTCGGATGGTCGGACACCGCTCCAGCGGACGGCGGCGCCTTCCGGGACGGCCCGGAGGCGCGCCGGATGCTCGACGTGCGTGAGGTGTACGCCGAGCCCGCCGCCCTCGACTCCCCGCGCGGTCAGCAGATCATGGCCCGGTTGTCGCCGGACGTGCGCGTGACCGAGGTCGAAGGGCACTGGCTCATTCCCTCGCTGCACGGCAACGACGGCAACATCGGCCGGTGGGTCCGGATCAAGACCGAGACGCTCGTCCTCGGCGTCAAGCACACGCTCGCCACCCGCCCCAACGGCCGCTCCGCCGACTGGATCGCCCCGGGCCCCTCCAACGGGTGCGCGATGGCCTGCGCCTACTGCTACGTCCCGCGCCGCAAGGGATACGCCAACCCCATCACGCTGTTCACCAACATCGAGGCGATCGTCGCCCACGTCCGGCGCCACGTGCGCGCCCAGGGCCCGAAGACCGAGCCCAACCAGTGCGATCCGACGGCCTGGGTCTACGACATCGGCGAGAACGGCGACTGTTCCGTCGACGCCCTGGTCTGCGACAACACCGCCGATCTCGTTGCCGCGTTCCGGGACATGCCGACCGCCAAGGCCTCCTTCGCGACCAAGTTCGTCAATCCCGATCTGCTCGCGCTCGACCCGCGGGGGCGGACCCGCGTGCGCTTCTCCCTCATGCCGCCCGCCGACGCCCGGCTGCTGGACATCCGCACCAGTCCGGTCGGCGAACGGATCGCCGCCGCCGCGGACTTCCTCGACGCCGGGTACGAGGTGCACTTCAACCTCTCGCCCGTCGTGCTGCGCCAGGGATGGCAGCGGGACTGGGCCGAGCTGCTCGACCACCTCGACGACGTCCTGCCCGCCCGGGTGAAGGAGCAGGCCGCCGCCGAAGTCATCATGCTGACGCACAATCAGGGGCTCCACGAGGTCAACCTGGGCTGGCATCCCCGCGCCGAGGAGGTGCTGTGGCAGCCGGAGGCGCAGGAGACCAAGCGGTCGCAGAACGGCGCCCTCAACGTGCGCTACGCCCAGGAGGTCAAGCGGCAGGCCCTCGCGCGGATCCAGCAGCTGCTCGCGGCGCACGCACCGTGGCTGCGCATCAGGTACGCCTTCTGACGCCAGGACGCCTTCTGGCGTTCCGGAGAAGCGGCAGAGGATCGTTACCTCTTGCACGAACGGGTGATATGGGGCGTATCGGCTCGGCGGGCTGGGGAGTCACTGGGCGGCTCGCGAAGATCGTCGAGCCGTCGGCAACTCAGCCCAAACGAAAGAGAGTTCACATGCGTCGCTCCGCCGCCGTCATCCTCGGTGCCGTCACGCTGCTGGGGGTCCTCGCGGTGCCCGCCAGTGCCGTGCCGGACCCCGTCGCGACCGTCGACTGCCTGACGCAGTCGGCCGGTGACGTCACGTCCCTCGTCGACCCGGCGAGCCCCGGCGTCCCGGCGGAGGTGCCGGGCGCGGCGTGCCTCGCTCCGTGACGGTCTGAAGGCGCCTGAAGAGGGTCTGAACGGGAGGCGGTTCGAGGCGGTCCGGACGGGCCGCCTCGCCCGCTCACCGCACGGTGGCGAAGGCCCTCAACCACCCCACCGATAACCGTCGCCGAAGAGAAGCGTGTGCTCCAGCACGTCCTCCATCGGGTCGTCGATCTGGCCGGTGTTGACCAGCGCGACCACGGGTGCGTTGTGCGAGTTCTCGTGCGTCTCGTCGGCGTGAGCCGTGCCGGAGCACAGGACGGCCGGTGCGGCCGCCACTGCCGCGACCAGCGTCCAACGGGACATCTTCTGCACCCAACTGCCGTTCACTGCGGCCTCCTTGGAACGTGCGCGTGCGGGCCGGGGTCGCGGCCCGATCACCGGGTGTAACCCGGACGCGGTCAGGAGGTCACCGATCGCCACCGACGATCATACGAACGGGTTGTCGTCCCTGATTGCTCCCTCTCGCCCGAATGACCCAACCTCCCTACCTCGTAAGGCTGTCGCATGTTCCGTCGCGCCCTGGTTCCCGCCCTCCTGGTTCTCGCCGCCGCCGTGGCTCCGGCCGTCGCCG
Source organism: Streptomyces atriruber (assembly GCF_001418325.1). Classification (GTDB taxonomy): domain Bacteria; phylum Actinomycetota; class Actinomycetes; order Streptomycetales; family Streptomycetaceae; genus Streptomyces; species Streptomyces atriruber. The sequence continues at coordinate 34,568 of NZ_LIPN01000132.1, forward strand.
CCAACGCCCCGGCGAACCCCGGCCCGTTGCCCTTGCCGCTGCCCGTCGCCGACACCGTCGTCAATGAGGGGGTCTCCGTCGAGGGGCCGCTGGTCAACAACATCGGCCTGCCCACCGTGGTGTGAGGTCAGGCGCGCAGCTCCGGCGGAAAGCCCGTCCAGCGCAGCTCCTCGGGGAGGTGCCGCATGTCGTTGTAGAGCGCGAGCGCGGCGGGACGGCCCGGGGCGTAGCGGATGACCGTCAGGGCCGCGTTGCAGTGGTTCAGGCCGAGCCAGCGGGCCGGTGGGGCGTCGAGTGCGGCGCGGACCAGCCAGCCGGTCAGGAAGTTGTGCGTGACGAGGAGTTCGTGGCGCGGTTCGTCGCCGGGGGCCGGGCCGGTGAACCGGGTCAGTGCCTCGGCGGCCAGGGCGGGGCCGTCCTCGCGCTCCGCCGCCGGGAACATGGCCAGGCGCTCCAGTGTCGCGTCGGCCGTCTCCGGGGGCAGCTCCTCCTTGTCGGGGATATAGGGGAGGTAGTCGCCCGCCGGGGCCGAGCGGATCAGGGGAGCGTTGCCCTTCAGCTGGTCGGATATCAGGGCGGCGGTCTGTTCGGCCCGGGGGAGCGGGCCGTGATGGATCGCCGCGAAGGGGATGTCGCGGAGGCGCTCGCCGAGCAGGACCGCCTGCCTGAGTCCGGCCTGCGTCAGTCCGCTCTCGTCGGGCGTGGCCTCGCCGTGCCGGGTGATGTAGAGGTGGCGCGTGGCGGTCGGGCCGGTCGCGCCGGTCGAGGGAGTGATCATGCGGGGAGGGACGCCCTCGCGTTCGGTGCCGGTTCCGGCCGCCTCGAACGGGCTCCGTGAAGACGCCGCACAAGACTTCGCGACAGACCCCGCAAACCCATCCGTAAGGTGGCGGGACACCATCGAAGAGGAGCGTGACATGTCCGCCGCCGAACGGAATTCCTCCGCCCTGCTGGGGCTCGACGCCATCAAGGGCGACCTCGCCGCCCTCTACCGCGATCTGCACGCCCACCCCGAGCTCTCCTTCGAGGAGCACCGCACCGCGGCCGAGGTCGCCCGGCGCGTCGCCTCGTACGGATACGAGGTCACGACCGGTGTCGGCCGTACCGGTGTGGTCGCCGTCCTGGAGAACGGCGCGGGCCCGACCGTCCTGCTGCGCGCCGACTTCGACGCGCTGCCCGTGACCGAGCGCACCGGGCTGCCGTACGCCTCCGTCCACGAGGGCGTGATGCACGCCTGCGGGCACGACATGCACGTCACCTGTCTGCTGGGCGCGCTGCAACTGCTCGCGGCTGCCCGCGCCGACTGGTCGGGCCGGATCGTCGGCGTCTTCCAGCCCGCCGAGGAGGTCGCGAAGGGCGCGCAGGCCATGGTCCGGGACGGCTTCTACGAGCGGTTCGGCGTGCCGGACGTCGTGCTCGGGCAGCACGTCGCGCCGCTGCCCGCCGGGATGATCGGCGCGCACCCCGGGCCCGCCTTCGCGGCGACCGACTCCCTGCGCGTGCGGATGTTCGGCAAGGGCGCGCACGGCTCGCGTCCCGAGACGTCGATCGACCCCGTGGTGATGGCCGCCGCGACCGTGATGCGGCTGCAGACGGTCGTGTCCCGGGAGATCGCGGGCGGCGAGACGGCCGTGGTGACCGTCGGCTCGCTCCAGGCGGGCACCAAGGAGAACATCATTCCCGACGAGGCCGAGCTCAAGATCAATATCCGGACCTACACGCCCGAGGTCCGTACGAGGGTGCTCGCCGCCGTCGAGCGCATCGTCAGGGGCGAGGCGGCCACGGCGGGGGCGGAGCGGGAGCCCGAGATCACGGAGATCGACTCCTTCCCCGTGCTCGACAACGACGCCGACGCGGTGGAGCGGACGATGGCCGCGGTCGGCGCGGTGATCGGGGAGGACCGCGTCTTCGATCCCGGGCCGGTGACCGGCAGCGAGGACGTCGGGTACTTCGCGACCTCGGCGGACCGCGAAGTACCCCTCTGCTACTGGCTGTTCGGCGGCGCCGACCCGGCGGAGGTCGCGGCCGCCCAGAAGGCGGGGACGTTCGAGCGGGACATTCCGTCCAACCACTCGCCGTTCTTCGCGCCGCTCGTCGAGCCGACCCTCACCACCGGGGTCACCGCGCTGACGAGCGGCGCGCTGGCGTGGCTGGGCGGCCGGCCGTCGCAGTGACGTGACGGCCGCCCGCGGTGCGTGGACGGGGGGTGACCGGAAGGGTCAGCCCTCGCCGCCGCCGTCCTCCAGGTTGCCCTCGGTCTCCAGATAGGCCTGCCGCAGCGCTTCGAGCACCGCCGGGTCCGGCTTCGCCCACATGCCGCGCGACTCCGCCTCCAGGAGGCGTTCCGCGATGCCGTGCAGGGCCCAGGGGTTGGCCTCCTGGAGGAACTCGCGGTTCGTCGGGTCCAGGACGTACGTCTCGGTGAGCTTGTCGTACATCCAGTCGGCGACGACACCGGTCGTGGCATCGTAGCCGAACAAGTAGTCCACGGTGGCGGCGAGTTCGAAGGCGCCCTTGTAGCCGTGGCGGCGCATCGCCTCGATCCACTTCGGGTTGACCACGCGTGCCCGGAACACCCGCGAGGTCTCCTCGACCAGCGTGCGCGTGCGGACCGTCTCGGGGCGGGTCGAGTCGCCGATGTACGCCTCCGGGGCGGTGCCCCGCAGCGCGCGCACGGTCGCCACCATGCCGCCGTGGTACTGGAAGTAGTCGTCCGAGTCCGCGATGTCGTGCTCTCGGGTGTCCGTGTTCTTCGCGGCCACCGCGATGCGCTTGTACGCCGTCTCCATCTCGGCGCGGGCCGGGCGGCCTTCGAGCCCGCGGCCGTACGCGTACCCGCCCCACACCGTGTAGACCTCGGCGAGGTCCGCGTCGGTGCGCCAGTCGCGGGAGTCGATGAGCTGGAGCAGGCCCGCGCCGTACGTGCCGGGGCGCGAACCGAAGATGCGGGTGGTGGCCCGGCGCTCGTCGCCGTGCTCGGCGAGGTCGGCCTGGGCGTGGGCGCGCACGTAGTTGCGGTCGGCGGGCTCCTCCAGCGAGGCGGCGAGCCGCACCGCGTCGTCGAGCAGGCCGATCGTGTGCGGGAACGCGTCGCGGAAGAAGCCCGAGATGCGCAGCGTCACATCGATGCGCGGGCGGCCCAGCTCCTCGTACGGAACGGCCTCCAGGCCGGTCACGCGCCGCGAGGCGTCGTCCCAGACGGGGCGGATGCCGAGCAGCGCCATCGCTTCGGCGACGTCGTCGCCCGCGGTGCGCATCGCGCTCGTGCCCCACAGGGACAGGCCCACGGAGGTGGGGTAGTCGCCGTCGTTGTCCTGCTGGTACCGCTCCACGAGGGAGTCGGCCAGGGCCTGGCCCGTCTCCCACGCGAGGCGGGAGGGGACGGCCTTCGGGTCGACCGAGTAGAAGTTCCGGCCGGTCGGCAGGACGTTGACCAGGCCGCGCAGCGGGGACCCCGACGGGCCCGCGGGGACGAAGCCGCCGTTCAGGGCGTGCACGGCGTGGTCGAGCTCGGCGGTGGTGGCCGCGAGGCGCGGGACGACCTCGCGGGCCGCGAACTCCAGGATGGCGGCGACCTGCTCGCCGTGGTCCGCGGCCACGGAGGCCACGGCCGCCGGGTCCCAGTCCGTGTCGTCCATCGCCTGGACCAGGGCACGGGCCTTGTCCTCGGCCTCGTCGGCGGTGACGCGCGTCGCCGCCGACTCGTCGAGGCCGAGCGCCTCCCGCAGACCCGGCAGCGCGGTCGTGCCGCCCCAGATCTGGCGGGCGCGCAGCACCGCGAGGACGAGGTTCACGCGGTCGGCGCCCGCCGGCGGGTTGCCGAGGACATGCAGACCGTCGCGGATCTGCATGTCCTTGATCTCGCAGAGCCAGCCGTCGACGTGCAGCAGGAAGTCGTCGAAGCCGTCGTCGTCCGGGCGCTGCTCCAGGCCCAGGTCGTGGTCGAGCTTGGCGGCCTGGATGAGCGTCCAGATCTGCGCGCGGATCGCCGGCAGCTTCGCCGGGTCCATGGAGCTGATCTGCGCGTACTCGTCGAGGAGCTGCTCCAGGCGCGCGATGTCGCCGTAGGAGTCGGCGCGCGCCATGGGCGGCACCAGGTGGTCGATGAGCGTGGCGTGCACGCGGCGCTTGGCCTGGGTGCCCTCGCCCGGGTCGTTGACCAGGAAGGGGTAGATCAGGGGCAGGTCGCCGAGCGCGGCGTCGGGGCCGCACGCGGCGGACAGGCCCGCGTTCTTGCCGGGCAGCCACTCCAGGTTGCCGTGCTTGCCGAGGTGGATCATCGCGTCGGCGCCGAAGCCGTTGTCGGACGCGGGCGCCGCGATCCAGCGGTAGGCGGCCAAGTAGTGGTGCGACGGCGGCAGATCGGGGTCGTGGTAGATCGCGATGGGGTTCTCGCCGAACCCGCGCGGCGGCTGGATGAGGATGAGCAGGTTCCCGCGGCGCAGCGCCGCGAGCACGATGTCGCCCTCAGGGTCGCCGCCCTGGCCGACGCGGGACCGGTCCAGGAACATCTCGCCGGGCGGCGGGCCCCAGTGTTCCTCGACGGAGTCGCGCAGCTCCTGCGGCAGGGTCGCGTACCACCGCTTGTAGTCGGCGGCGGGGATGCGGACCGGGTTGGCGGCGAGCTGCTCCTCGGTGAGCCAGTCCTGGTCGTGGCCGCCCGCGTCGATGAGCGCGCGGATCAGCTCGTCGCCGTCGCCGGAGACCAGGCCGGGGATGTCGGCCTCGGGGCCGAAGTCGTACCCCTCGGCGCGCAGCCTGCGCAGCAGCTCCACGGCGGATGCCGGGGTGTCGAGGCCGACCGCGTTGCCGATGCGGGAGTGCTTCGTCGGGTACGCGGACAGCACCAGGGCGAGGCGCTTGTCGGCGGCCGGGATGTGCTTGAGGCGCGCGTGGCGCACGGCGATTCCGGCGACGCGGGCCGCGCGCTCGGCGTCGGCGACGTACGCGGGCAGACCGTCCTCGTCGATCTCCTTGAAGGAGAAGGGGACGGTGATGAGGCGGCCGTCGAACTCCGGCACCGCGATCTGGCTCGCGGCGTCGAGCGGCGAGACGCCCTCGTCGTTCTCCTCCCAGGCCGAGCGCGACCCGGTCAGGCAGAGCGCCTGCAGGATCGGCACGTCGAGGCCGGTCAGCGCGCCCGCGTCCCACGACTCGTCGTCACCGCCCGCGGAGGCCTCGGCGGGCTTGGTGCCACCGGCCGCGAGGACCGTCGTGACGATGGTGTCGGCGGCCCGCAGCGCGTCGATCAGCTCGGGCTCGGGGGCGCGCAGCGAGGCCACGTACAGCGGGAGCGGGCGGGCCCCGGCGTCCTCGATCGCGCCGCACAGGGCGTCCACGAAGGCGGTGTTGCCGCTCATGTGGTGGGCGCGGTAGTAGAGCACCGCCACGGTCGGGCTGTCCGTGCCGTCGGCGACGTCGGCGCGGGCGGTGCGCTCCAGCGGGCCCCAGGACGGGGCGGCCGCGGGCGGCTCGAAGCCGTGGCCGGTGAGCAGCACGGTGTCGGAGAGGAAGCGCGCCAGCTGCTCCAGGTTCGCGGGGCCGCCGTGCGCCAGGTAGGCGTGCGCCTCGGCGGCGATGCCGACCGGCACGGTCGAGGAGGCCATGAGCTGGGCGTCGGGTGCCTGTTCACCGGTGAGCACGACCACCGGGAGGCCGGTGGCGATGAGCTGGTCCAGGCCCTCCTGCCAGGCGCGGACGCCGCCGAGGAGGCGGACGACGACGAGGTCGACGCCGTCGAGCAGCGCGGGCAGTCCGTCGAGGTCGAGGCGGGAGGGGTTGGCGAACCGGTAGTCGACCGGACCCCCCGCCGCGCGGGCGCTGAGCAGGTCGGTGTCGGAGGTCGACAACAGCAGAAGCATGCGGGCGCAGGCCTTCCTCGGGGTGTCCGCGCCCCGGGTGGTCGTTATGGACGGCAGGAGTTCCTGGCTCACCCCACTCGGGTGGGGCTCACAGTGGCGGGACCGC
>NZ_LIPN01000133.1 GCF_001418325.1 Streptomyces atriruber
AGATGTGTATAAGGGGGCGAGTGGGACGTACGGCCTCGTGGCCGGGGGCTTCTTGGGAGCGATGAGCCGGTGGTTCCGTCGTTCAACCACTTGGCCGGTTGGGTGAACCCAGGGTTTTCCTCGGGGAGTGCGGGGGTGCTCAGCGGGGTGTTCAGCTCGCTGCCCAGCCGCCGTCCACGGGCAGGGAGGCGCCGGTGATGTAGCCGGTGCGGGGTCCGCAGAGCCAGCGGGCGACGGCGGCGACCTCCGCGGGTTCGATCAGCCGCTTGATCGCGGAGCGGTCGAGCAGGACGTCCGAGACGACGTCCTGCGGTGCGATGCCGTGCACGGCCGCCTGGTCGGCGATCTGCCCCTCGACCAGCGGGGTGCGGACATAGCCGGGGTTGACGCAGTTGCTGGTCACGCCGTGCGCGGCGCCCTCCAGCGCGGCGACCTTGCTGAGCCCCTCCAGGCCGTGCTTGGCGGCGACGTACGCGGACTTGAAGGGGCTGGCCCGCAGCCCGTGCACGCTGGAGATGTTGACCACCCGGCCCCACTCCTGGCCGTACATGTGCGGCAGGCAGTGCTTGAGCAGCAGGAAGGGCGCGGTGACCATCAGCCGCTGGATCAGCTCGAAGCGGTGGGGGTCGAACTCATGGATGGGGGCGACGTGTTGGGTACCCGCGCTGTTGACCAGGATGTCGACGGCGGCGGGCAGGCCGGGGATCGCGCCCGCGTCGGTGAGGTCCACGGCGTGCGGGACACCGCCGACGGCGTCGGCCACCGCCTTGGCCGACTCGGCGTCGACGTCGACGACGTGGACCAGGGCGCCGGCGGCGGCGAACGCCTCGGCGCAGGCCCGCCCGATCCCGCTCCCGCCACCGGTCACCAGGGCGGCCCGGCCGGTGAAGATTTCGCTCGTCATGCACGGAACGCTAAAGAAGCGGGGGCGGGTCCTCCCATGGTCGCGGCCACCACAGTGCGGGGCCCTGGTGTGTGGGCGGACGCCGCACGGAGCGGCCGCCGCCCCAGGGGCGCCGCGTATGTGGCGGAGGTTTGCCCGTACCGCCTGGCTACCGCGGCCGTTGGAGCGGCACGTCGACTCGCGGGTTGACGAGGACGAGTCCTCCCGAGAAGTACGTTCTGTCCGAGCGCCCCGGCCGGAGAAGACGCCGCAGGAACAGACGGGGGGACGAGACATGCGACCGCACGAGCGACCGCACCTCGCGGCAAGGGCACTCCTCGTCCTGACCGTCGTCGCCGGGCTCGCCGCCGCAACCCCGGCGGGCGCGAGCTCGGGCTCGGCGTCGGCCGCCCCGGACCCGAAGCCCGCGGCGAGCACCGGGGCCGTCGCCCCGCTCTCGCAGGACAACCTCGGCCTCGACGCCACGGAGGCCAAGAAGGTGCTGAGGCGGCTCGCGGCCCACTGGCAGTACACGGGCCCCGTCGACGGACGGCTCGGCAACGGCAGTTGGGCGGCGTTCCAGCGCTGCCTCAGGGCGCACTGGAACTACACCGGCCCGATCCACGGAGACCTCGACCTCGCCACACTGAAGTCGCTGCACGGCATACTGCAGGCCGACCGAGGCCTCACCGGCCCGCTCGACGGACACGTCGGCCCCGCGTTCACCGCCGCGTTCAAGCGGTTCGCCAACGGCATCCGGACCGCCGGGAACATGCCGCGCCGAGGTGACAACCATGGGTTGACGCCCTGTCAACTGTCAACCTACGGTTGTCACATGACGCACCCCTCCGACGCCACGCCGCCTCCCCCGGTCCGTCTCGACGACCTCATCGACGCCATCAAGAAGGTCCACACGGACACCCTCGACCAGCTCTCCGACGCCGTGATCGCCGCCGATCACCTCGGGGACGTCGCGGACCACCTCATCGGCCATTTCGTCGACCAGGCGCGCCGCTCCGGCGCCTCCTGGACCGACATCGGCCGGAGCATGGGCGTCACCCGCCAGGCCGCCCAGAAGCGGTTCGTCCCGAAGAAGCAGGGCGAGCCGTTGGACCTCGACCCGGGCCAGGGGTTCAGCCGCTTCACCGAGCGGACGAAGAACACCCTGATGGCCGCGCACAACGAGGCCAAGTCCGCCGAGCACGACGAGGTCCACACCGGACACCTGATCCTCGGCCTGCTCAGCGAGCCCGACGCACTGGCCGCCCGGACGATCGTCGCGCAGGGCATCTCCCTGGCGGACGTCCGCCACGCGGCCGTCGAGTCGCTGCCCGCGACGGCCGCCGAGGTGCCTCCGCTCGTTCCGTACTCCGTCGACTCGCGCAAGGTGCTGGAGCTGACGTTCCGCGAAGCCCTTCGGCTCGGGCACAACTACATCGGCACGGAGCACCTGTTGCTGGCCCTCCTGGAGCACGAGGACGGCACCGGCCCCCTCACGGACATCGGCATCGACAAGACCACGGCGACCACCTCCATCACCGAGGCCCTTCGGTCACTCTGATCCCGTACTCGACCGATTTCGCCCTCTTGACGCCCAACACACGCAGGCACTAAAGGCGTTCGGCGTCCGTTGCACCCGCTGCGCACACAGCCCCACCGCCCCGCGCACCGACGCCGAGCTCGCGGCGTTCTTCCGCCGCGACACGGACCCGCTGGCGCAGCTCGGGACGGGCCACGGGGTCCTCGGCTACCACGCCGGACCCCCTTCGAACAGACCGGCATCCCTGATTCCGCCATAAAATCCGCACTTGTCTAGACCCATTGACAGCCTTTGTGGCGCTCCCTAATGTCCCCAACACGCCAGGAGAACGAGACCGCACATCGATCATGCGTGGGGGGTTCGTGAACAGCACACCCGGTTCCGGCGACATTCAAATGGCAGCTCCCCAAAACCGTGAAGGGCTGCCCATCGTCAGCCTCGATCAGGCCCACTCACCACAGAAGGTGCTGGCCCACGGCGAATTGCTGCGCCGCTTCGTGGCGGGCCAGGAGATCAAGCCCGTACACATGCGGATCGGCATCATGGGCGCCTGCAATATGCGTTGCAATTTCTGCAACTTCCACTCGCCCAACGAAGAGCAGTTCTACGACCTGTTCTCCTTCAAGGACTCGATCGCCACCGACAAGGCGGTCACGCTGCTCCGCGAGTTCGCCGCGAACGACGGCAGGGCCGTGACGTTCTGCGGCAGCGGCGAGTGCACGATCCACCCCGGCTACGCGGACATCTGCCGGGCCGGGCACGCGGCAGGGCTGCGCATCGGACTCATCACCAACGGCTCCCGCCTCGGCCGCCCGAAGGTCGCCGACTGCGTCGCCGAGACCCACACCTGGGTCCGGATCGGCCTGAACGCCGGCACGGAGACCACCTTCGACGACATCACACGGGACCGCGAGCAGACCTTCTCGAAGTTCATCGGGTCGGTCGGCAAGCTCCGGGAGAGCGCCGTCGACCCCGACTTCCGCATCGGCTTCAACTACGTGATCACCCTGCAGAACTACCGGGAGATCCTGGAAGCGGCCCGCATCGCCCACGAGTCCGGCGCACACTATGTGCGTTTCGAACCCGAGTTCTACAGCGCAATGGGCCACGAAACCATCGAATCCGTGATGCCGGAGATCTCCGAATCCCTCACCCGCGCCGCCGAGCTCTCCACGGACGCCTTCGAGGTATCGGTCCCGAAACTGGACCGCGGCCCGATGGACCAGGTCGAAGAGGTGGAGGGCGACTTCGAGCACTGCCACTACAGCCGATTTGTCACCGCCGTCGGCGCCGACGGAAATCTCTACCCGTGCCCGCAGGTGCACCTCAACAGCCGCTATCTGATCGGCAACGTCGTCGAACAGGGATATGCGGACGTCCTGGACGGCGGCCCGCGCGCCGAATGGGAAGCGTCCAACCCCCGCAGGACGGACCTCTGCAAGTCGTGTTTCTACCGCCCTCAGAACGAGCTCCTCGAACTGCTCAAACGCGGTCAGATCAAACTCGACGAGGCCCTGGACTCATACGCGCTGGAAGTGCCGAGCACGCTGCACGGCGACTTCGTCTGAGCCGCGCATGCAACTACGTCACCTCCGCGGGCTCCTCGCCATGGAACCGGCCCTGCGGCACGCCAAGAGCGCCGAGGAGCATGCCGAGCGGGCCCGCCGGGTGCGCGCCGTCGTCGAGCGGCTGGCCCGTGTCCAACGGGCCCCGCTCGTCACCGCCGACAGCACCCCGTCGGTGCGCGACGGCCTGCACCACGAGCGGCTGCTCCTCGAATCCCCCGTACGCGGCACCTTCCACGGCACCCTCCTCGCCCCGCAGGACGCGGCGCCCGGCC
>NZ_LIPN01000134.1 GCF_001418325.1 Streptomyces atriruber
GCCTTGGCCTCGCCCTCGGCGAGCACGGCGATCACCTTGCCGGGTTTCGCGCTCAGCTCCACGCCGAAGGTGACGCTGGCCTCGTCGGGCTTGGCGGCGGCGGCCGCGTCGAGCACGGAGGCACCGACGCCGCGGATCAGTTCCCCGAGCTCCTCGACCCTGGCGACGGCGGTGTCGAGCACGCCGACGTCCTCGTCGTCCTCACCGTGGGCGCCGGACGCCCCGATGCGCGCGTGCACGATCTTCCCGTCGGGCAGTTCGATCTGCTGGACGTGTCCCGCCACGGTCCCCCCGTTCGCCGTTCAACTCACCCTTCGCGCTCGCCACTTGATCTGCGACGAGGTTAATGGCCCGCATGGTTGCAGGCGACCCCCGAACGGCGCACGAAACCGGCCAGGTCGGAGGCGCCCGCGCACCGAATACGATGAAGCGGGAGCAGCCGCCCCCACGAACCATCTTCAGGAGCTTGAGTTGTACTTCACCGACCGTGGCATCGAGGAGCTGGAGAAGCGGCGCGGCGAGGAAGAGGTCACTTTCGAGTGGCTCGCCGAGCAGCTCCGCACGTTCGTGGACCTCAACCCCGACTTCGAGGTCCCCGTCGAGCGCCTGGCGACGTGGCTGGCGCGGCTGGACGACGAGGACGAGGACGAGTAGTCACCCGGTGGGGACGGCGCCGCCCCGCCGAGCCTGGGGCCGTCACCGCACTGCGTCCTGGGCGCCCCGCGCCCGGTCGTACGCGAGCCCCGCCGCCCCCTGCACCACCAGCAGCGCCGCCGCCGCGCCCCACCCGGCGCTGCGTCGCCGTACCGCCCACACCGCCAGGGGCAGGCCCGCGGCGAGCTGGGCCGCGGCCAGGACCCTGGCCCTCGGGCCGCGCACCCAGGGGCCCAGCGGGCCCTTGTCGACCGCTCCGAACTCCGCGCGGACCGCGTCCCGCCATCCGGGCCACTCGACCGAGCGCACGCCCTGCTGGATCCGTGCCACCTCGCGCAGGCGGTCCGCCGGTTCGCCGGGGCCGAGGCCCGGCGGCAGGGCGAGGCCCGTGCGCGTGAGGACGGCGAGGAGGCCGAGCATTCTGGCGCGCGCGTCCGCCTCCGTGTCGGGGCGGGCCAGCGCCTCCAGGGACTGCATGTCCAGTACGGGGTCGAGGCCGAGCCGGGCGGCGAACGTCCGCATCGCCTCGTCCTCCCCCAGCGGCGTCCCGTTCGCCAGCCATTCGTATCCGACCGTCCGCCGGAACCCCGCCGCGAGGGTGTAGCCGGACCGGTCGCCGTCCCACCACAGCGCGAGCACGGGCCACGCCGAGCCGACGGCGAGCGCGGTGGCCCAACCGGTCAGCACCCGGTCGACGGGCTCCCCGCCGTGCAGCCACGGCTTGCCCTCGGGCACGAGCACGCTCCAGCCGGAACCGGCCTCCGCGAGCAGCATCCGCTCACGGAGCAGCTGGACCGCGATCTCGACGACGTCGGGCTCGGCCCGGCAGAGCAGCAACGCGCCGGCGGCCTTCGCGGAACCGGACGAGGCGTCGGAGGCGCCGGAGACACCTGGGGAGGAAGCATCGGACGACATGTGCTCCACGCTAGGACAGATCGCCCCAATCGGCTCACAGTCCACCTCTTCGGCGGACTTCTTGACTTCGCGGATCCGCGATATATCGTGAATGGGAGAGGACGCGATATGGCGCGTCACGTCCGACCCGCCCAGGAGGTCAGCTCATGTCGGAGTGGTCCGTCGCCGAGCCCGTGAAGCTCACGTTCGACGCCCCCGTCACCGCACTCCACGTCCGCATAGTCAACGGCACGGTGAACGTGGTGGGCACGGACGAAGGTTCCGCCCGCCTGGAGGTCACCGAGATCGACGGACCGCCGCTGCGGGTGACCCAGGAGGACGGCACGCTCACCGTCGCCTATGAGGACCTGCCCTGGAAGGGCTTCCTCAAGTGGCTCGACCGCAAGGGCTGCCGCCGCAGCGCCGTCGTCTCCCTCGCCGTGCCCGCCACGACCCGGGTCGAGGTGGGAGTCGTCGGCGCGGGCGCCGTGGTCTCCGGCATCGAGGGGCGCG
>NZ_LIPN01000135.1 GCF_001418325.1 Streptomyces atriruber
CCCCTGCCCCAGCTCCCGCCGCCGCTCCTGCCTCTGCCGCTGCCCCCAAGCAGAAGAAGCGGTCCGCGAAGGCGGGCGGCGGCGCCGGCTCGGGGCGCGCTTCGGCGGCCAAGGACGATCCGGGCTCCTCGATCACTTCGGGCGGCACGCCTGCGTCCTGGGTGAAGACCACCGGTGCCGGGACCGCTCCCTCCTCCCGGGCGGGGCACGCCTCGGGAACGGGCGGCGGTTCCGGCGGCGACGACGGCTTCGGGCCCGCCCCCGGGCCGGGGCACGGTGACGGCCCCGGGTCGAGGCGCGGCTCCTTGTCGGAGCTGGGATCCGCCCACCCGCTCGGGGACCAGCTGCCCGCCGTCTTCGCCGACGACGACTTCATCCTGCGCTTCGTCTCCGGCCTTGACGTCGTGCTCGCGCCCGTCTTCACCGTCCTGGACTGCCTGGAGGCGTACTTCACGCCCTCCCTGACGCCCGAGGACTTCCTCGACTGGCTGACGGACTGGGTCGGCACGGAACTCGACGGCACCGAACCGCTGGCGACGCGCCGCCACGCCGTGGCCTCCGCCGTCGAGCTACACCGCGTCCGCGGCACCCGCCGCGGTCTCGCCGCCGCCGTCGAACTCGCCTTCGGCGTGCGCCCGGAGATCGCCGAGAGCGGCGGCGCGAGCTGGTCCGCACGCCCGCTGGGCGCCTTCCCCGGCACCCCGCGGCCCGCCCTGCACGTCAGCCTGCGCGTCGACGACCCCGCGTCGGTGGACCCGCACCGCCTGCGGGCCGTCGTCGCGGCGGCCCGCCCCGCCCACCTCCCCTTCACGGCCGAGGTGACCGCCACACCTGCCCCTGAAGGGACCTAGAGATGCCCGACCAGCACGAGACGGACGACATGCCGAACACCCCAGCCAACACGATCCCGTGCCCCGAGTGCGGCACCCCGGCCCGCCAGCACGGCCAGTCCTTCTGCGACTCGTGCGGGGCCTTCCTCCGTTGGGACACCCCGGCAGGCACGCCGGGCCCCGCCCGCCCGGGCAACGCTCCGGCCGCGGACAACTCCCCCGGGTCGCAGCCCGAGGCCGACGCGGGCCCCGCTGCCCCGCCCGCCCCCGCCGGCGTTTTCGGTCCTCCCCCCGCCGGTTCCACGGACACCACCGTCCCGCTGCCCCCGGCCGGTCCCGCCGAGCCGACCGCGGGACCGCCCCGGCCCAGCGACACCGCCATCCGGTCCCTGCTCGTGCCCGTGCCCGAGGGCTCCGAGCCCGTGGCGCCGGAGACCCCGGGCAGCGTGCTGCCGGGCAGGCCCGAGGCGGCCCGGCCGCGCGTACGACAGGCCGCCGTGCCCGTCGAGCCCGAGTCGGGAGCGCCGTGCCCGAGCTGCGGGACGCCCAACGCTCCCCGTCGGCACTTCTGCCGCAGCTGCGCCAGCCCCCTCAGGGACAACGGCGCCCCGGCCGCCGAGGGCCCGTACGCGGGACAGCGCCCCCGCCTGCACCGCGACCGCACCCGCTGGATCGCCCGTGCCGTGGGCATCGCGGCGGTCGTCGGCCTGGTGGTGGGCGGGATCTTCGGCGGGCCGCCGGCCGCGCGGGCCGTCCAGGACCACTTCGCCAAGCGGGTCCCGGTCCACCCCACCGACTACAGCGCCTCGCACTCCGCCCCCAAGCAGGCGGCCAAGCTCGCCTTCGACGGCTACAGCAACACCTGGTGGGGCACGGGCTACGCGGGCGACTCGGCGGGCCAGTGGCTGCAGGCCGACTTCGGCCAGCCCACCGACCTGCTCAACCTCCTGATCACGCCCGGCACTTCGCCCCGCAGCGCGCAGGCCGCCGAGCAGGCGCGGCCGATGGAGTTCGACCTGGTGGTCAACGACTCGGCGGGCAAGGAGCACGTGATGCACCGCCGGATCAACGACGGCGGCGTGCAGAGGATCGACGTGCGCGTGCGGGACGCGGTGAAGGCACGGCTGGTCCTGCGCTCCGCGTACGGCACCGGCAAGAAGCGCCAGGTGGCCATCGCCGAGCTGGAGTTCTTCGGCCGCTCCACCGGCGGCCAGTAGGAACAGAGCGGCGGACGCGTGAGGTCCGGGGTCGTCGTCGGACGGCCCCGGACCTCTCTTTTCACCTGTTTGCGGCGCGCTCGGTCAGATGCGGTCGGCCGCGATCAGCACGTACTGGAACGAGCCGTCCCTGTACGAGTTGATGAACGCCTCTTCGATGCCGGTGACCAGCGAGGACGTCGCCCGCAGCTCCCAGTAGGGCAGCGTCGCGTCCGTCAGGTCGACGATGGCCTGCGGCACGAGGCGGTTGTCGGCCATGGCCTTCAGATACTCCCTGCGGGAGTGGATGTTGCACTCGAAGTGCGCGTTGATCTGGGAGACCCACTTCGAGGGCTGGCCGTAACGCGGGTTCCAGCAACCGGTGATGGTCACATAGCGGCCGCCAGGCGCGAGGACACGGGAGTGCTCGGCGAAGAGGTCGTGCAGGTCGACGTACATGCTGGACTCGTTGTTCCACGAGGCCTTGGCCTGGCCCGTCTCGAACGGCATGTCGAGCATGTTGCACACGCGGGCGCGGACGTGTTCCTCCATGCCGAGCTCGCGGGCGCGCCGGTTGGCGAAGTCGGCCTGCTTGGCCGAGAGCGTGACGCCCTCCGCCCGGCACCCGAACCGTTGATGCGCCATGACCAGCGACCCGCCCCGTCCGCACCCCGCGTCCACGACCGTGTCGTCACGCCCGACCGGTCCGAGCTGGTCCAGGAGCACATCGGTCTGCGCCGACTCCAGGCGGTGCAGCTCGGCGATCAGCCTCTTCTCGTACTCACTGTCGCGGGCGTCGCCCAGCGCGTCGTGGTCCACGTCCCCGATGCCGTAATGGTGGTGGTAGAGACCGTCGACGTCGCCGAGGCGCAGGTTCACCGGCCTGGCCTCCCCGTCCCAGTAGCGGGCGATGTCTCCCTGGTATGGGGACGCCGGAGCGGGGATGGACAGGGATGTGCCGTTGGCGAGTTCGGTGCTGGTCACAGTGGTGTCGGCTCCTCTTACCAGAAGTCGGGCAGGCTGTAGCGGTAGGTGTTGGTCCGGTGCCAGTAGTGGTTGCCGTCGACCCAGACGGCCACTCCCCTCAGGAAGCGCAGCACGCTCGGGACGGGGCAGGCGGCCGCCAGGGCGGCGGCCTCGGCCTCGAAGGCGTGCATCAGGTCGTTGTGGACCTCGACCCCCTTCAGGTAGGCGTCCCGGTCGGAGACGCTCTCCCGTTCGGCGATCACCACGGGCAGGTTCAGATGGCGGCCCGGGCTGTCGAGTTCCTTGGTGTACGAGTACAGGTCGTTCACCACGGTGGTGGCGTTGCCCGCGAGGGCGATGACCCGCTGCATGGCCGGCTGCGCGTGCAGGTCGGCCGGCAGTTCATAGCCACCGACGGTGTCGGTGATGGTGGGGCAGGGGCGGAAGTTGTTGAACTGGCGCATCGCCAGGTACTCCCACACCTCGGGTACGTGGTCCGTCTCGGACCATGCGGCCTCGGCGAGGTAGCCGAGGTGCAGTCGGGCCATGTCGTGCCGGAAGCGGTCGGCCTGTGAGGCCGTGGCCTGCCGGGTGAAGTACTCCATGGCCGAGCGGTAGGCACGGCGCGGGGCGTCCGACCGGAGCGACTCGCGCCACGCCGGTTCGTACTCCTGCGTCGTGTGGACGTCGTCGAGGGCCGTGTGGGCCAGCAGCAGACGGCTGCCGAGGCCGATGGGTGAGCCGCCGTGGTCCTCGCAGTAGCAGTCGTCGACCGCGTTCTCCGCGACCATCAGGCGGGCGGCGATCATCAGGTGGTCGACGGTGGGGGCGTCCGGGTGGCAGGCGACCATGTAGCGGCCGACGGAGAAGCCGTCGAACTGGTCCTCCCACTCGGGTGGGAACGCCTGGACCTCGTCCACCGCCCACTCCTTGATCCGGCGGCTGACCTCGGCCACCCGGACCGGATCGGGCTCCTGCACGGGGTGGTGGTAGAGCCCCGGGATCGGCGTCCCCTCCGCAGGACCCGCGGTCTCCGCCGGTGCGTCGGTCTCCACCCGTTTCGCCGGACCCAGGTACAGGCCCGCCGTGCCCAGGCCGCTCGGGCCGCGCAGAATCCTTTCCATGGCAGGGTTCGGGTGCAGGGTTGGCAGCCCGGGATCGGGCATCCGTAGCTCCTTGGTGAGGTGACGGGAGGGGCGGGCGGGCTAGGGCCTGCGGGAGATCTGCACGTTCTCCAGCACACCGAGCGCGTCGGGCAGCAGAACGGCGGCGGAGTAGTACGCCGTGACCAGGTACGAGATGATCGCCTGCTCGCTCATGCCCATGAAGCGCACCGAGAGGCCCGGCTCGTACTCCTCCGGCAGCCCGGTCTGATGGAGACCGATGACTCCCTGGTTGTCCTCGCCGGTACGCATCGCGAGGATCGAGCTGGTGTTGTCCTCGCTGATGGGGATCTTGTTGCAGGGCAGGATCGGCACGCCGCGCCAGGCGGGGACCTGCTGGCCGCCGAGGTCGACGTGGTCCGGATAGAGCCCGCAGGCGTTGAATCCCCAGCCGATGGCCGCGATGGTCCTGGGGTGGGCCAGGAAGAACTTGGTCCCGCGCCGACGGCAGAGCAGATCGTCGAGGTCGTCCGGGGTGGGCCGTCCCGAGTGGGGCTGGATCCGCTGCTTGAAGGCGGCGTTGTGGAGCAGACCGAACTCGCGGTTGTTGATCAGCTCGTGCTCCTGGCGCTCGCGCAGCGCCTCGACGGTGAGCCTGAGCTGTTCCTCGGTCTGGTTCATCGGCCCGTTGTAGAGGTCCGCGACCCTCGTGTGGACGCGCAGAACCGTCTGGGCGACCGAGAGTTCGTACTCCCGGGGATGCGCTTCGTAGTCCACGAAGGAGCCAGGCAGCCGTGCCTCGCCGACGTGGCCCGCCGACATCGCGATCTCGGCCTCACCGTGCCGCGTCTGCCGCGGGACGGAGCGCGCGGAGAACTGCTCCAGGTGGCTCCGGAGGCTCGGCGCGGCGGACTTGAGGGCGTCGAAGTCGGCGCGGGACAGGGTCAGCAAGGTGCCGGACGTCGTGGCCGTGGCGGTGAAGCCCCACCGCGCGTCGTCCTCCAGCAGCGCCTCCTCGCCGAACCGGCCTCCGTCGGCAAGTACGGCGACGGACACCTCGTCGCCGTACTTGCCGACGGACGTCTGGTTGATCCGGCCATGGGCGATCAGATGGATCTGCTCCGCGGGGGCACCCCGTTCGACGAGCACCTCACCGGCGCGGAAGTCGCGCTGCACGAAGCGGTCGGCGATCGCCGTCAGCACCTCGTCGTCGTCGAACCCGCGCAGCGGGGCCAGTTCGCCCAGCTCGCGCGGGACCACCCGGACGTCGGCGCCGTCCTGCAGGAACTCGATGCACCCGTCGCCGACGGTGTAGGTCAGCCGCCGGTTCACCCGGTACGTGCCGCCCTTGGTCTCCACCCACGGAAGCATCCGCAGCAGCCACCGGGAGGTGATCTCCTGCATCTGCGGGGCGGACTTGGTCGTGGTGGTGAGATTGCGGGCCGCCTCGGTGCTCAGGCTGGTCCGCGGAGCAGGCTCCAGCCGCTCATCCGGGCTGGTCTCAACGGTCATCGGGCGAGCTCTCCTTTGCGACATGAGGAGATACGTGGATGAATCCGGGAATCCGCCCGGATCCGTTGGGAACGCTAACGGCCGGTTCGCCCAACTCACCTGACAATGTTGCTCAGTTACCTCGATGCAGCGATCTTGCTCCCCAAGAGGTTTATCCGACTGCCCAACTGCGCACAGACCCCTCACAAGTTCACAAACGCGCACGGCCCCACCGCGCAAAGTGGCCGCCGGGCACCGGAGGGGTGAGCCCGGCGGCCACGTCCAGGGGCCGACCGATGGTCTACGAAAGCTGCGACTGCACCTGCGAGGAGATGATCTCCAGGTGGTCCAGGTCGGCCAGGTCCAGGCACTGGAGGTAGATGCGGCTCGCGCCGATCGCCTCGTACCGCCCGATCTTGTCGACCACCTCGGCGGGCGAGCCCGCCAGACCGTTCGCCTTCAGCTCGTCCACGTCGCGGCCGATCGCCGCCGCGCGCCGGGCGACCTCCGCGTCGTCCTTGCCGACGCACACCACCAGCGCGCTGGAGTACACCAGATCGCTGCCCTTGCGCCCGGCCCGCTCGGCGGCCGCGCGGACCCGGCCGAACTGCCGCTCGCTGTCCTCGATCGAGGCGAAGGGGATGTTGAACTCGTCCGCATACTGCGCGGCGAGGCGCGGGGTGCGCGTCGCGCCGTGGCCGCCGATCAGGACCGGCACCTTGCCCTGGGCGGGCTTGGGCAGCGCCGGGGAGTCGGTGAGCTGGTAGTGCTTGCCGTCGTGGCTGTAGGTCTGGCCGATCTCCGTGGCCCACAGACCGGTGACGATCTCCAGCTGCTCCTCGAGGCGGGCGAACTTCTCCTTGGGGAAGGGGATGCCGTACGCCTTGTGCTCCTCCTCGAACCAGCCCGCGCCAAGCCCCAGTTCGACCCGGCCGCCCGACATCTGGTCGACCTGCGCCACCTGGACGGCGAGCACCCCGGGCAGCCGGAACGTACCGGCCGTCATGAGCGTGCCCAGCCTGATCCGCTTGGTCTCCCTGGCGAGCCCGGCGAGCGTGATCCATGCGTCCGTGGGCCCCGGCAGGCCGTCGGCGGAGCCCATGCGGAGGTAATGGTCCGAGCGGAAGAAGGCGTCGAATCCGAGGTCCTCGGTGGCCTTGGCGACGGTGAGCAGGGTGTCGTAGGTGGCCCCTTGCTGGGGCTCGGTGAAGATTCGAAGATCCATGGCTCCATCCTGCACGCTCGAACGCCTGTCAACCCCGCCGGTCCCGCCGAACCCCCACCGCCCCGGTCGGGTGAAAATCCGTCAACACGGCGGCGGCGCGCGCCCGCACCAGTGACCACGCCGGACGCATGATCGTTGGCTCGGGCGGAGCCGGACCGCCCGGCACCCGCACCGGCGGCCGCTGCCGGGGCGTCGTCTGCGTCAACCGCCCCTCCCCCTCGGGAGGGCGAGGGCCGAGGAGGCCGTCATGTCCCAGGAAGCCGTGCCCGACCAGGAAGCCGCGCACGATTCGCCCGTGCCCGCCCAGCAGGGCGCACCCAAGGGCCTGCTGCAGCAGATGGAGGAGTTGATGGCAGCGCTCAACGCCGATCTGACCCAGCTCGACGCCGATCTGCAGCAGTCCGCGCCCTCCGGACCCACCGGCTCCGGCGCCCCTTCCGCGGGCACCCGTCAGCACAGCGGCGACGAGCCCGGCCGCCCCTGACGGCACAGGCGCTCCCCCACAGCACCCGCACCACCCACGGCCTCGACGACCCTGCCGCTGGGCGGGGTCGGCCCGGCGCCTTCTCATGCCGGCCCCGCCGCCGAGTCGGGCTCGGGCAGCCCCTGCTCCCGCACCGCGAGTCTGCGCAGCATCTCCAGCACCCGGTCCCTGGACTCGTCGGCCGCGTCGATCGCCTCCATGCACTGCCAGTACACCCCCTCCTCGGCCCCCATGGCGACGCCGACGAGCGCGATGCCGACCTCGCCGAGGAGCCTGCCGAGCCCGAGCAGGACCTCGTGCGCGTCGCCGGTCCCCGTCAGCCTCGATGCGCGTATGTCCTCGGTGCCGAGGCGTGGGGCGTCGAGCACCCCGCAGGCTCTGCCGCCGACTTCACTCAGACCCAGTGCCTCGCTCCGTAACTCAGGAGGCCCCGCGACCGCGAGGTGGCTGCCGATGGCCTGCGCGAGGGCCTGGGACTGCCAGACCTCCACGACGATGTCCGCGGGATCCTGGCTGTTCGCCAGAGCACGGCGGTTCGCCTCGATGAGCCGCATCGCGTTCATGCCCGGCCCCTCCCTCCCGCGCGCACTCGCCGCACGATTGCCCGAACTCCCCTGTCCACTACCCAGAGTGAGGCGCATCCGGGCGAAAAGCCAGGGGAGGTCGGAAATCTGTGGACACGCAGGAGAGTTTGGACAAGCCATCCACTCCGGAGAGTGACGAAAATACCGGAATGTGAGATTCCGAGGCGTCTCCGGGAGGCGCGGGAAGGGTCAGGGGCCTTCCGGTACCGGGAAGCGCCGCTCGTTCCGCTCGATCTTCGCCGCGAGCGCGGCCAGCACATCGATCCCCAGGACCTCGCAGAACTGCAGCAGATACGCGAGGACGTCGGCCACCTCGTCCGCCACCCGCGGCGCCGTGTCCGGGTCGTCCATCACCCGGGCCGACTGCTCGGGGGTCAACCACTGGAAGATCTCGACCAGTTCGGAGGCCTCCACGCTGAGCGCCGCGGCCAGATTCTTCGGGGTGTGGTACTGCTCCCAGTCGCGGGCCGCCGCGAACTCGGCCAGCCTGCGCTGCAGTACCGCCACATCAAGTCGTTCCGTCACGGCTCAAGGTCTACCACCGAGGCCCCCGCGTCCGTCGCCCAGGACGCGTCACCCACCGCCCCCACCAGCCGGATGTGCCCGCGTCCGCAGGTGCGCGCCGCCAGTTCGCCGAGGGTGCGCGCCTGCCGTGCGTCCATGCGCCGGTCGAGCCCGTCGGCGAGGACCGTGAGGGTCTGATACGCCAGCGGCACCTCCGCCACCGGGTCGACGGCGAGCACGCCGGGCCCGGTCAGCAGGACCAGCGCCAGCGCCAGGTACCGCAACTCGCCGTCGCCGAGCCGCGCGAGCGGTGTGCGCACACCGCCGCCCCGGTCGATGAAGGCGTGCACGGTACCGTCCTCCACCTCCTCTGCGGAGACGTCCGCGACGGGCCCCGCACATCCGGAACGCACCGCCGAGACCAGCATCGCGTGGCGTACCGCGCACTCGGCGCGGGTGCGCCACAGGACTTCGGCGAGGTTGTCGCAGCCGCTCAGGAGGCGGCCCGAGCCGATGAGTCCGGCGGGGACGGGGGCGCGCATGCGGCTGGGCCGCGGGTCGCACGCGTACGCCGAGCGCAGTGCGACCACGACCTGCTCCGCCGCGGCGAGCACCAGGCGCTGCCCGTCGGTCTTGCCCGCGACGCGCAGCGGCACGAGCGCCGTGCCGAGCCGGTCGTCGGGCATCGGGGCGCGTGTGACGGGGGCCGCGCCCGCGGTGTGCCAGGCGGCCTGCACCACGCGCCGGCCCGGGTCCCGCAGCGCCGTCTCCAGGAGCACCAGCCCGCCCCGGGTCAGCCGCTCGCCCACGACCCGCAGTTCGGGCTCGGCCTGCACGGCGAGGTCGAGCCGGACGGCGCCCGCGGGCCCGTCGACGGTGCAGCCGATGCGGAATCCGCGCCGCCGCTGGCCGTCGGCGCGGGCGCGCTCGGGCACGCACGCCACGGGGTCCGCGAAGACCTCGGGCAGCTCCGCCCCGGCACAGAGCCGCGCGAGCGCCTCGTACGCACCCAGCGCGCTCGACTTTCCGCTGCCGCTCGGGCCCGTGAGCAGGGTCATCGGACCGAGCGGAAGCACCGTGGCGCGGTGTCCGGCGAAGGCGGACAGGCGCAGTTCGGTGACCTGCGGCCGGTCCTGGGCCGCCGATGGCCCCGCGGCCGACATCCGGGAATGCACCGTCATGACCGGAAGGTAGGCGGCCGTGCACCCGACGAACCGTTACGCCCAACCGACCTTCCTACGATCGGGGGATTCCCGCCGAAGAGCCGCCGCGTGGATCACCGGGGGGGCTAAGAAGCCGCGCCACGTCACGGCGGCGCGGGGCGTACGCGGCGGGCTTACGCGGTCTTCAGGGCTTACGCGGTCCTCAGGACTTGCGCAGCCCTCACGACTTACGTGGTTCTCAGGACTGCGCGACCGCCTCCACCAGGCCCTGGACCTCCGTGCCGGGCGGCGCGAGGAGGAAGACGTTCTTGTCGACCCGGTGCATGCCGCAGTTCAGCCCGAGGACCACGCCGCTGCTGAAGTCGAGGACGCGCTTGGCGACTTCGGTCTCGGCGCCGGTCAGGTCCAGCAGGACCGGGATCTGGGCCATCACGGTCTCGGCGACCTCACGGGCGTCCGAGAAGACGTTGACCCGCATCACGACGAAACGGCGGCGCGTCTCGGTCTCCGCGTCGGGCAGCGCGCGGTGCCCCGGCCAGGAAGGCCATTCGTTGCGGCTGCGCAGCGGTACGACCTGGGCGAGCCCTTCCCACTGTTCATCGGTGACGTCGTGGCGCTGACTGCTGCTCACTTGCCCACCCCGTCCTGGCTCGCGGTTGTTCTCTGCACCGGGCAATTCTTACGCCAAGTCACCCGTTCAGCCCAACAGCGACACGGACGGCACCCCTCATACCGGGCACCGTGAAGTTCGCCACCCTCGTCGCCACCCTCTTCGCCCGCCCCTGCCCCGCAAGGGGTCAGCGGCCGGCTCCGGCGACCGCGCGCCCGAGAAGGCCGACCAGCGCATCGGCGAGACCGCCGCGCCAACAGGCGTAGTCGTGACCGCCGTTGTACTCCCTGAGGGAGACCGTGTGCCCGTGGGCGGCCAACGTCTCGTACATGAGGCGGCCGTGGTCGACCATCGAGCCTTCGTGCAGGCCGACGTCGAGGTGGACGCGGAGGGGAGGGCGCGGGGTCTCGGTGGCGAAGAGTTCGGCGAGCCAGGGCGTTTCCCCGGCGGGCACCGATTTCGGTACGCCGTGCGGCAGTCCGGGCCGCCACCAAAGCGACGGGGACTGGGCGAGGACGGCGCCGAACCGCTCGGGCCTGCGCAGGCCCGCGTACAGCGCGGTGAGTCCGCCGAGGCTCTGGCCCGCGACGACGGTACGGGCCGGGTCGGCCGTCAGCGGCCAGCGCGCGGCCGCCCAGGGAAGCACCTCGTCGGCCAGGAACCCGACGTACTCGTCACGGGCCGTGAGGTCCTGCCAGCGGGTGAGCCGGTCGACGGCGTCGGGCGCGATGACGACGGGCGGCGGTACGGCACGGTCGGCGACGAGCGCGTCCAGGGTGTCCTGGAGCGCGAGCCGCCCGAACCACATGTCGCCGTCGCACAGGACGACCACGGGGCTGTCGGGCCGCGGGCCGCCCGGCGGCAGGTGGACCCAGACGTCACGCCCGGCGCCGAGCACGCCCGCGGGGAGGCGGTGCCGCTCGACGCGGCCGCGCGGGATGTCGTCGCGCCGCTCGGTCCACGGTTGGGCGGGCGCGTCGGGCAGGGCGAAGACGGAGCCGTCCGGCTGACCCCAGCGGTCGCCGATCCGCCGGGGGTTGAGGGGGTCGTGGGCCGCGTGCGCCGACAGGGCGCGCAGCCGGAGCTGACGGAGTTCGGGGGCGGTGGGGAGGTCGCCGGGCGAGAGGTCGGCGGCGATGCGGTACGTGCCGCGGTGGTCGGCGCGGAGCCGGAGGGTGAGGTGCCAGACGTCCGTGCCGGTCAGCGGGGTCAGCAGGGCGTCGGCGAGCCGGTCGCGGTCGACGAGGCGGTTGGCGAGCAGCAGGACCTGGCGGGTGGCCCGGTGCCCGCGCCAGAGAAAGGTGACGGCGTGGTGCAGGGGGTCGCCGTCGGCCGGTTCGATCAGTGGGGTGCCGCCGCGTGCTTCGACGTCCTTCCAGAACGCTTCGAGGAGCGCGGGGCGCTCGTCCTCGGTGGCGTCGGAGACGCGGGAGGCCAGGGTCCGGAGGGTGGGGCTGAGCCCGGCAGCAAGATCCATGGGCTACTTAGCTTAGCCTAAGCTAAGTAGCAAAGGAGTCGGGGCGGACCGCCTCGAGCGGCTCGCGATAAGGGGGCGGCGCCGGGTCCCCAGTAGAGTGCGGCTGCGCAGTCCCTTCCCGAACCCCGAGGTCAGGTACCAGCAGTGACCCCCGCACCCCCCACCGGCATACCGGCCGTCGCCGTCGTCGGGATCGGGGCCGACGGCTGGGACGGCCTCCCGGCCGCCTCACGCGCCGCACTCGCCGAGGCCGACGTCGTCATCGGCGGCCCCCGCCAGCTGGCGCTGCTGCCCGCCGCACAGTGCCCCGGCGAGCGCGTGCCCTGGCCCTCCCCGCTCCGCCCCGCCGTGCCCGGCCTGCTCGCCGCCCACGCGGGGCGCCGCCTCGCCGTCCTCGCCAGTGGCGACCCGATGTTCTACGGCATCGGCCGCGCCCTCTCCGAGGAGCTCGGCGCCGCCGCACTGCACGTGCTCCCGCACCCGTCCTCCGTCTCCCTCGCCTGCGCGCGCCTCGGCTGGCCCGTCGAGGACACCGAGGTCGTCACGCTGGTCGGCCGCCCGGCCGCACGGCTCGCCACCGCGCTGCACGACGGCCGCCGCGTCCTCGTGCTCAGCGCGAACGCGGCCACGCCCGCCGAGGTCGCCGCCCTGCTGCGCGAGCGCGGCTTCGGCCCGAGCCGGCTGCGCGTACTCGAACAGCTCGGCGGTGCGGACGAGCGGTCGTACGACGGCGTCGCGGACACCTGGTCGCACGCGCCCGGCGACGCGCTGAACGTCGTCGCGGTCGAGTGCCGCCGCTCCCCCGACGCGCTGCGGCTCGGCGTGGTGCCGGGCCTGCCCGACGCCGCGTACGAGAGCGACGGGCAGCTCACCAAGCGGTACGTCCGTGCCGCCACGCTCGCCGCGCTCGCGCCCGCACCCGGCGAACTGCTCTGGGACGTGGGCGGCGGCTCCGGCTCGATCGCCGTGGAGTGGCTGCGCGCCCACCCGTCGTGCCGTGCCGTCACCATCGAGAAGAACCCCGTGCGCGCGGAGCGGATCACCCGCAACGCCGGACGGCTCGGCGTGCCGGGACTGCGCGTCGTCACCGGTGCCGCCCCGGCCGCGCTCGCCGGACTCCCCGCGCCGGACGCCGTGTTCATCGGCGGCGGCCTCACCGCGCCCGGCCTCCTCGACGCCGGATGGGAGGCGCTGCCGCCCGGCGGCCGCCTCGTCGCCAACACCGTCACGCTGGAGTCCGAGGCGCTGCTCACCGAGTGGTACCGGCGCCACGGCGGCGAGTTGGTGCGGCTCGCGGTCGCCCAGGCCGTCCCCGTGGGCGGCTTCACCGGCTGGCGGCAGGCCATGCCGGTCACCCAATGGTCCGTCACCAAGGCACAGAACAGCAGGAGTTGACGACAGATGACCGTGTACTTCATCGGCGCGGGACCCGGCGCCGCCGACCTGATCACGGTCCGCGGGGCACGGCGGATCGCCGCCTGCCAGGTCTGCCTCTACGCGGGCAGCCTGGTGCCGCGCGAACTGCTCGCCGAGTGCCCGGACGGCGCGCGGCTCGTGGACACCGCGCAGCTCAACCTGGACGAGATCACCGCCGAGTTGGTGCGCGCGCACGAGCAGGGACTCGACGTGGCGCGGCTGCATTCGGGCGACCCGTCCGTGTTCAGCGCGGTCGCCGAGCAGATGCGGCGGCTCGACGCGGCCGGGGTGCCCTACGAAGTGGTGCCCGGCGTCCCCGCGTTCGCCGCGGCGGCGGCCGCGCTGAAGCGGGAGCTGACCGTGCCGACGGTCGGCCAGACCGTCATCCTCACGCGCATCGCCCAGCGCGCGACGGCCATGCCCGAGGGCGAGGACCTGGCCACGCTCGGCCGCAGCGGCGCGCTCCTCGTCCTGCATCTGGCCGCCGGATACGTCGACCGCGTGGTGGAGGAACTCCTGCCGCACTACGGCGCGGACTGCCCCACCGCCGTGGTCGCCCTCGCCAGCCGTCCCGACGAGGTGATCCTGCGGGGCACGCTGGAGTCCATCGCCGGGCAGGTGAAGGAGGCGGGCATCGTGCGGACCGCCGTCATCATGGTGGGGCGGACGCTGGGGGCCTCGCAGTTCCGTGACAGTCACTTGTACTCGGCGGAACGGGACCGTCACGTGTGCTGACGGCCCCGGCCGCCCGGAGCGGCGGAGGTGCCGGTGCGCAGGTCGGTGCAGGCTTCGGCGGACGGCAGAGCGCGCTCGCGGGCGCTCGGCGCACTGGTGGGGGTCGCCGCTTCGGTGCTGATGTGCGGCCTCGCGGTGGTCACCGTGGTGCTCGTGCCCACGTGGTGGCCGCACCCCGTGGTGGCCGTCGTCGCGGGGCTGCTGCTCCTGGCCACGGGGTTCGCGCTGGTCCCCGTCTGTTTCATCTTTCTGGGCGCCTGGCAGTTCGGCGCGGCCGCACTCGCGCAGTGCCTGCTGGCCGTCGGGCTGCTCGCCTTCCTCGACCAGGCGGTGCTCGACATGTGGGGCGAGCCGGTGGAGACCGTGGTCACCGAAGCCGTACGGCACGAGCGGAACGCGCCGACCGGCAACGTCACCGGCACCTGGTGGGAGTGCTCGCTGCGCGGGCCCGACGGCGCGGAGCTCGAACGGCCCCTGCGGGAGTCGGACTTCTTCCCGGTGGGCGACGCGTGCCCGGCCGGTGCGGGGCCGGGCGACCGGCTCGTGGTGCACGCGGTGCCCGGCGGGTACGCCGCGCCGCAGACCAACCCGCCGGTCGGGGGCGCGCTGCCGGTCGCCGCGTTCGTGGTCGCCGCGGCGGCGACGACGGCGGCGTGCACGGCCTCGGGGATGCGCCGCCGGACCGGGGCCACCGGCAGCGGCACCGCCCCCGTCACTTGAGGGCGCTGCGCCCCACGACCGTCCCCGCCCGGTCGATGCAGATGACGTCCACCATGACCGGCGCTCCCCGCAGCACCCCGAGCGCCTCGTCGCGGGCCGTCTCCGCCACCAGGTCGCCGAGCGGCACCCCGGCCGCCGCGCACAACTGCAGGGCGGCGAGGCCCGTGTTGGCGTCGGCGATCCGCGCCGCCAGCTCCTCGGAGGCGCCGCCGCGGCGGGCGAGCCGGGCCAGGAAACCCTTGTCGACCTGGGAGCGGGCCGAGTGCAGGTCCAGGTGGCCCGCCGCCAGCTTCGACAGTTTGGCGAAGCCGCCGCAGATGGTGAGGCGGTCGACGGGATGGCGGCGCACGTACTTGAGGACCGCGCCCGCGAAGTCCCCCATGTCGAGCAGCGCGTCCTCCGGCAGCCCGTACTCGGCGACGACCGTCTTCTCCGATGTCGACCCGGTGCACCCGGCGACGTGCGTGCGCCCGGCCGCCCGCGCCACGTCCACGCCGCGCCGGATGGAGTCGATCCACGCCGAGCAGGAGTAGGGGACGACGATGCCGGTCGTCCCGAGGACGGACAGGCCGCCGAGGATGCCGAGGCGTGGGTTCCAGGTGGAGCGGGCGATCTCCTCGCCGTGGTCCACGGAGAGCGTGATCTCGACGTCCGGCGTGGTTCCTGCCCGGGCGGCGACCTCCGCCACGTGGTCCCGCATCATCTGCCGCGGCACGGGGTTGACCGCGGGCTCGCCGACGTCCAGGGGCAGCCCGGGGCGGGTGACGGTGCCCACGCCCGGCCCCGCCTTGAAGACGACGCCCGCACCGGCGTGCAGCCGCCGCACCGTGGACCGCACCAGGGCGCCGTGGGTGACGTCAGGGTCGTCGCCCGCGTCCTTCACGATGCCTGCCATGGCGTGGGAAGCGCCGAGTTCCTCGGCGGCGAGCGCGAAGGCGGGCGTCTGGCCCTTGGGCAGAGTGATGGTCACCGGGTCGGGGAAGTCGCCGGTGAGCAGCGCCGTGTACGCGGCCGTGGTGGCAGCCGTGGCGCAGGCACCGGTCGTCCAGCCGGACCGCAGACCGGTGTGCTTGAGTTGGGCGCTGCGCCCGCCCTTGGCCTTAGCTGCCTCACTCATGAAGGAAACCGAACTCCGTGCACGTACTGATTCTGGGGGGAACGACCGAGGGCCGCCGTCTGGCGGAGCTCCTCGCGGACGAGGCGGGGGTGCGGGTGACCAGTTCCCTGGCGGGTCGGGTCGCGGCGCCCCGGCTGCCGCCCGGCGAGGTGCGCGTCGGCGGCTTCGGCGGGGCCGAGGGGCTGGCGGCGTGGCTGGCCGCGCACCACGTGGACGCGCTCATCGACGCCACCCATCCTTTCGCCGGGACGATCTCGTTCAACGCGGCGAAGGCCGCCGCCGTGGCCCATGTTCCCCTGCTCGCCCTGCGTCGGCCCGGCTGGGTCGCGGCAGAGGGCGACGACTGGCACGAGGTCGGTTCCCTGGACCTGGCGGCACGGGCGCTTCCTGCCCTCGGCGAGCGGGTGTTCCTCACCACGGGCCGGATGGGCCTGGCCGCGTTCGCGGGCCCCGAGCTGGGCGCTCACTGGTTCCTCGTACGTTCCGTCGACGCGCCCGAGCCGCCGTTCCCGGCGCGCATGGACGTCCTCCTCGACCGGGGTCCGTTCACGCTCGACGGGGAGCGGGAGGTCCTGCGCTCCCACCGCATCGACGTCCTGGTGACGAAGGACAGCGGCGGCGCGGCGACCGCGCCGAAGCTGGTCGCCGCGCGCGAGGCGGGGATTCCCGTCGTGGTGGTCCGTCGGCCCGCCGGGCCGGAGGGGGTCACCGGAGTCGCCACGCCGGAGGAGGCGATCGCTTGGGTGCGTGCGCTGCACGGCTAGGTGCGGGTCCGCTGTGGTTGCTCACGCAGTTCCCCACGCCCCTAAAGGCACGGGTGCGCGCCCCGTAAGGGGCGCGGGGAACTGCGCGATCGGCCACGACGCACCCGCGGGCGACACACAAGGGCGCTACCCCTCGGGGTACCGCCGCGGCGTCCAGACGATCTGGTCCTCGCCGCCGCGTCGCCTGACCCACTGGGTCTGGGAGGAGCCGACGATCAGCAACGTACGCATGTCCACGTCCGCGGGATCGAGATCGGCCAGACGGACGACCCGAACGCTCTCCTCGGGACCTCCGACGTCCCGGCCGAGCACGACCGGGGTATCAGGGGCCCGATGCTCCAGGAGCAGTTCCCGCGCCTTGCCCACCTGCCAGGTGCGGCTGCGCGAGCCCGGGTTGTAGAGCGCGAGGACGAGGTCCGCCGAGGCCGCCGCGGCCAGCCGCTCCGCGATGACCTCCCACGGCTTGAGACGGTCCGAGAGGGACAGGGTCGCGTAGTCGTGGCCGAGCGGCGCGCCCGCGCGGGCGGCCGCGGCGTTCGCGGCGGTGACCCCGGGGAGCACCCGGACCGGGACGTCGGCGAAGTCGTCCTGCGAGGCGACCTCCAGGACGGCCGTGGCCATCGCGAAGACGCCGGGGTCGCCGCCCGACACGACCGCGACGCGCCGCCCGCGCCGCGCGAGCTCCAGCGCGAACTCGGCGCGCTCGGACTCCACGCGGTTGTCGGAGCCGTGCCGCCGCTGGCCGGGCCGGTGCGGCACGCGGTCGACGTACGTGGTGTAGCCGACCAGGTCGTCGGCGGCGGCGAGCGCGCCGCGCGTCTCGGGCGTCAGCCACAGCGGCCCCGCGGGACCCGTGCCGACCACGACGACCTCGCCGCGCTCCGGGGTCTCCGGCACGGGGGCGGGCGCGGGGCCTCCGGTCAGCGGCGCGACCCGGCTCGGCAGCACCGCCACGGAGAAGTAGGGCACCGACTCCGGGTCCACCTCGGCGAGGCGGCCGGTGCGCTCGCCCTCCATGGTGGCCCGCTCGACGTAGCGCGCCTCGTCGAGGCGGCCCGAGCGCTCCAGGGCGCCCCGGACCTTTCCGAACGTGCGGCCGAGCTTCATGACGACCGCGGAGTCCGTCGACGCCAGGCGCGCGGCCAGCTCCTCCTCGGGGAGGGTGCCGGGCAGGACCGTGAGGACCTCCTCGGCCTCCACCAGGGGCTCACCGAGCCGGGCGGCCGCGGCGCTCACCGAGGTGACGCCGGGGATCACCTCGGTCGGGTAGCGGTGCGCGAGGCGCTTGTGCATGTGCTGGTAGGAGCCGTAGAAGAGCGGGTCGCCCTCGGCGAGGACGGCGACCGTGCGGCCCGCGTCGAGGTGGGCGGCGAGCCGGTCGGCGGCCACTTCGTAGAAGTCGTCGAGGGCGCCGCGGTAGCCGCCGGGGTGGTCGGTGCTCTCCGTGGTGACGGGGTAGACCAGCGCTTCCTCGATGTGGTCGGCGCGGATGTGCGCGGCCGCGATCGAGCGGGCGATGGAGCGGCCGTGCCGGGCGGAGTGGTACGCGACCACGTCGGCGGCGGCGATGACCTCCACGGCGCGCACGGTCATCAGCGAGGGGTCGCCGGGACCGAGGCCGACGCCGTAGAGCCGCCCCTGCGGGCTCTGTTCGATGGGCACGCCGCTCATTCCGCTTCGCTCGCAATCGCGTTGATCGCCGCCGCGGCCATCGCGCTGCCGCCGCGACGTCCCCGTACGACCAGGTACTCCAGACCGGAGGAGTGCTCGGCGAGCGCGTCCTTGGACTCGGCGGCGCCGACGAAGCCGACCGGGATGCCGAGGACGGCGGCCGGGCGCGGCGCGCCCTCCTCGATCATCTCCAGGAGGCGGAAGAGCGCGGTGGGCGCGTTGCCGATGGCGACGACCGAGCCTTCGAGGCGGTCGCGCCAGAGTTCGAGCGCGGCGGCGCTGCGGGTGGTGCCGAGCCGGGCCGCGAGGTCCGGGACGGACGGGTCGGCGAGGGTGCAGATCACGTCGTTGTCGGCGGGCAGCCGCTTGCGCGTGACGCCGCTGGCGACCATGTTCGCGTCGCAGAGGATCGGCGCGCCGTCGCGCAGCGCCTTGCGGGCGTCGGCGATCACGCGCGGGCTGTAGGAGAGGTCGCGCACGAGGTCGACCATCCCGCAGGCGTGGATCATCCGCACCGCGACCTGGCTGACGTCGGCGGGCAGGCCGCCGAGGTCCGCCTCCGCGCGGATGGTGGCAAAGGACTCGCGGTAGATCGCCGCGCCGTCCTTCTCGTAGTCGAACACTGTGCTCTCGCTCATCTCGTGGCCGTCGGTTTCGTGGTGGTACGTGCCGTGGTGACCTGCTCGGTCACGGTGCCGCCCGTCAGCGGTGTCCGGTCCTCGCCGGGGACGCGCACCGTCACCTCGTACCGCCCGTCGCCGGTGGCGAGGACGTCGACCCAGTCGCCCCACGGGTGCCCGCAGCGCCGTTCGCAGCCGGACCAGTGGACGGGCAGGCCGCCGAGGCCGGGGACGGCGTCGGCGCGTACGTCGGAGAGGGACTTGGCGCAGCCGGGGCGTCCGGTGCAGGCGCCGACGCCCAGCCAGGGCGAGTCGGCGTCGGTGATGTGCCCGGCGTCGGCGAGCACGGCGAGGCGCTCGCGGGCCGCGGCGTCGTCGGCGAAGCCGGGGACGACGAAGCCGCGCCAGGGCGTGACGCGCAGTTCGTCGGCGGGCAGCGGCAGGAGGGCCCGCCACTGGGCGGCGGTGACGCGGCCGAGGGGGGCGCTCACGACGACGGCGGCGCCGGTCACCCCGGGTGTCTGCGGGGCGCTGCGGGCGACGGACCACGGCTCGGCGCGCACGGCGTCGATGCCCGCGCGCTCCAGCGCTCCGGCGAGGTCCACGGGCTGCTCGCGGGGCAGCTCCCGCACCCGCCAGGCGCCGTTGCCCCCGGCGGTCGCGGCGGCGAGGAAGGCCTCCGCGGCGGTGAGCGCGGCGCGGGGGGCGTCGGCTCCGGCGACCCGGAACGCCGGGCCGCCGACGCGGACGACCGCCGTCCCGCCCGATTCTGCGATCAAGGTCACATCGCCGCCGAGCCCGACGACGTCCCCGCGCCCGTCGTCCAGGGCGAACAGGAACCGCCCGGAGAGCTCCGCCGTCCACTCCTCGGAACACAGGAGTCCGTCCAGCTCACGGGCCCACAACTGCACGTCACCATGGCCGAGTCGGTCGATGCCCGCGAGCGGTGACGCCACGACGTTGCGGATGCGTTCGTGCCGTTCGGAGGGGAGCAGGCCCGCTTCCGAGAGCAGCGCGGAGAGTTCGGCCCCGCAGGTCTCGCCGAGGCCGCGCAGCTCGATGTTGCCGCGCGAGGTGATGCTGAGGCCGCCGTCCGCGAGGCGCTCCGCCGCGCCGGCCAGCACCTCGGCCTGACGGGACGTCAAAAGACCCCCGGGCAGGCGGAGTCGGGCGAGGTGGCCGTCGTCGGCGCGGTGCAGGCGAAGGGCTCCGGGGCAGGCGTCATCCCGGTCGCGTATGGGAGGTTCGCCCTGTTTTGGGGATGTTGCTCGGCTGGGCGGCATGGCGGCGAGCATACCCACGCGGATCCGGCGGGTCGCCTCCCGAGACGGACCGTTCAGGCAGGTGGCCGCCCCGCCGACCGCGGGCAGGACTTACTATGCAGGCGGCGGGCCGCTCAGCGGTCCCG
>NZ_LIPN01000136.1 GCF_001418325.1 Streptomyces atriruber
GGTCACGGCAGACTGTTGGGTGTGGGTGGGCATGATGAGGCAACTCCCGTACGTACGCGTGTATCTGTGTATGTATGCGGATGGCGGTCGAGGAGGCGGACATGACGCGCAGCCGTGCGCAGGACCCGAACGTGTGCGGTGTGACCGCCGCGATCGCCGTGATCGACGGCAAGTGGAAGACGGCGCTGCTCTGGCCCCTGGAAAGCGGCCCGTGCCGCCCCGGCGAGATGCTCCGGCTCCTGCCGGGGCTCACGGAGAAGGTGCTGACCCAGGCGCTGCGCGAGATGGAGGCGGACGGCCTCGTGCACCGGGAGGTGTACGACGTGAGGCCGTTGAAGACCGTCTACTCCCTCACGGACTTCGGCCGTGACCTCTGTGCGGCACTGGCCCCGCTGTCGGACTGGGGCCACCGGCGTCTGGACAGGATGGCGGAGGACCGGGACGAGTCCTCGTCGCCCGCAGCGTCTTGACGCATCGTCGTCCCGTCCCCCTTCCTGTCGTCGTCCGCGGTGCCGTGCTCCCCGCTGCACCACCAGGTTCTCCGCTGTGCGGCCCGCAGCCAAGTACCCACTTAAAAGTGGCTATCGGTGGGGTGGTGCGTCAGACGCCGACGTACTCCGCGAGGTGCTCGCCCGTGAGCGTCGAGCGCGCCGCGACGAGCTCCGCGGGCGTGCCCTCGAAGACGACCTTGCCGCCGTCGTGGCCCGCCCCGGGGCCGAGGTCGATGATCCAGTCGGCGTGCGCCATGACCGCCTGGTGGTGCTCGATGACGATGACCGACTTGCCCGCGTCGACGAGCCGGTCGAGGAGGCCGAGGAGCTGCTCGACGTCGGCGAGGTGGAGGCCGGTGGTCGGCTCGTCGAGGACGTAGACACCGCCCTTGTCGGCCATGTGCGTGGCCAGCTTGAGCCGCTGCCGCTCGCCTCCGGAGAGCGTGGTGAGCGGCTGGCCGAGGCTGAGGTAGCCGAGGCCGACGTCCGCCAGGCGGCGCAGGATGCGGTGGGCCGCGGGCGTCTGCGCCGCGCCGTCGCCGAAGAACTCCTCGGCCTCGTCCACGGACATCGCGAGGACCTCGCTGATGTCACGGCCGCCGAGGTGGTATTCCAGGACCGACGCCTGGTACCGCCTGCCCTCGCAGTCCTCGCACGGCGTGTCGACGCTCGCCATCATGCCGAGGTCGGTGTAGATGACCCCGGCGCCGTTGCAACTCGGGCAGGCGCCCTCGGAGTTGGCGCTGAAGAGCGCGGGCTTCACGTCGTTGGCCTTGGCGAAGGCCTTGCGGATCGGGTCGAGCAGGCCGGTGTACGTCGCGGGGTTGCTCCGCCGCGAGCCGCGGATCGGGGTCTGGTCGACCGCCACCACGCCCGCGTCGGCGGGCATCGACTTGTGCACCAGCGAGCTCTTGCCGGAACCGGCGACGCCGGTGACGACGGTGAGCACGCCGAGCGGGACGTCGACGTCGACCCCGCGCAGGTTGTGCGCGGTCGCGCCGCGGATCTCCAGCGCGCCGGTGGGCTCGCGCACCGTCTCCTTGAGCGTGGACCGGTCGTCGAAGTGGCGGCCGGTGACGGTGCCCGAGGCCCGCAGCCCCGCCACGGTGCCCTCGAAGCAGACGGTGCCGCCCGCTGTCCCCGCGCCCGGACCGAGGTCGACGACGTGGTCGGCGATCACGATGGTCTCCGGCTTGTGCTCCACGACGAGCACGGTGTTGCCCTTGTCCCGCAGGCGCAGCAGCAGGTCGTTCATCCGCCGGATGTCGTGGGGGTGCAGGCCGATGGTGGGCTCGTCGAAGACGTACGTGACGTCGGTGAGCGAGGAGCCGAGGTGGCGGATCATCTTGACGCGCTGCGCCTCACCGCCCGACAGGGTGGCCGCGGGCCGGTCCAGCGCGAGATAGCCGAGCCCGATCTCCACGAACGAGTCGAGGGTCTGCTGCAGCGCGGTGAGCAGCGGCGCCACCGAGTCGTACGCACTCTTCGCCGCGCCCGGCGACGACTCGCGCAGGCCGCGGATCCAGTCGGCCAGGTCCCGGATCTCCATCGCGCAGAGGTCGGCGATGCTCTTCCGCTTGATCTTCGAGGAGCGGGCTCCCTCGCTGAGCCGGGTGCCGTCGCACTCGGGGCAGGTGGTGAAGGTGACCGCGCGCTCCACGAACGCCCGGATGTGCGGCTGCATCGACTCCTTGTCCTTGGCCAGGAACGACTTCTGGATCTTGGGGATCAGCCCTTCATAGGTGAGGTTCACGCCGTTGACCTTCACCTTGACCGCGTCCCCGTAGAGGAAGTCCCGCAGCTCCTTCTTCGAGTACTCACGGATCGGCTTGTCCGGGTCGACGAAGCCCGACTGGGCGTACACCTGCACGGTCCACTGGCTGTCCGACTTCCAGCCGGGGATGGTGAACGCGCCCTCGGCCAGCGACTTGGAGTCGTCGTACAGCTGCGTGAGGTCGATGTCGGAGACGGTGCCCCGGCCCTCGCAGTGCGTGCACATGCCGCCGGTGCGCTGGTACGTCGCCTTCTGCGCCGCGGTCTTGTTGCCGCGCTCCACGGTGATCGCGCCGGTCGCCCGGACCGACGCGGTGTTGAAGGAGTACGCGCCGGGCGGGCCGATGTGCGGCTTGCCGAGCCGGCTGAAGAGGATGCGCAGCATCGCGTTGGCGTCGGTGGCGGTGCCGACCGTGGAGCGGGGGTCGCCGCCCATCCGCTGCTGGCCGACGGTGATCGCGGTGGTGAGGCCGTCGAGCACGTCGACCTCGGGGCGTGCCTGGTTCGGCATGAAGCCCTGCACGAAGGCGCTGTACGTCTCGTTGATGAGCCGCTGGGACTCCGCGGCGATCGTGTCGAACACCAGCGAGCTCTTGCCCGAGCCGGAGACCCCGGTGAACACCGTCAGACGGCGCTTCGGGATCTCGATGCTGACGTCCTTGAGGTTGTTCTCGCGGGCACCGTGCACGCGGATCAGGTCGTGGCTGTCGGCGGCGTGCGTCCTGGGCTTGCTCATCGTTGTCTCCGCGGGGCAGCGAGTCCCGTACGTGGTGCCGTACGGGAAGGAGTTGGCGTGAAAGCAGTGCTCTTGGTCACGCTAGCCGGGGGGTCTGACAACCGCGTCCCGACGCAGGCCCGAGGGGGAGAGCAGGGGGAGAGGCCCAGGAAAGGGAGGGGGAAACACGAAAGGCAAGGAGGGAAACCCACTCCTTGCCACTCTTAACTTATAGCGCACAGGGGGCCTTGCGGCAAGGCCCCGGTCGCCCTGCACAATCTCCCCTCCGAGCTCGTCGAACAGGGGATTCTCATGGCTGACGTAATCATCGCCGGCGGCGGACCGACCGGCCTGATGATGGCCGCCGAACTGCGGCTGCAGGGCGTGGACGTCCTCATCCTCGAGAAGGAGACGGAGCCGACCAAGCAGTCTCGTGCGCAGGGCCTGCACGTGCGCAGCATCGAGGTGATGGACCAGCGCGGTCTGCTGGCGCGCTTCGAGGCGGAGGGCCGGCGGATCAGGGCCGGTGGCTTCTTCGCGGGCCTGGCCAAGGAGTGGCCGGAGCGGATGGACACCGCGCATTCGTACGTGCTCGCCATTCCGCAGCAGGTCACCGAGCGGCTGCTGGCCGAGCACGCGGCCGAACTGGGCGTCGAGGTCAGGCGCGGCTGTGAGGTGGCCGGTCTCGACCAGGACGACGACGGGGTGACGGTCGAACTGGCCGACGGCACGCGGCTGCGCTCGCGCTACCTCGTCGGCTGCGACGGCGGCCGCAGCGCGGTGCGCAAGCTGCTCGGCGTCGGCTTCCCGGGGGAGCCCAGCAAGGTCGAGACGCTGCTGGGCGAGATGGAGATGACCGTGTCGCCCGAGGAGCTCGCGGAGGTGGTCGCCGAGGTCCGCAAGACGCAGCTGCGGTTCGGCGCGATGCCGCTCGGCGACGGGGCGTACCGCGTCATCGTGCCCGCCGACGGCGTCGCGGAGGACCGGGCGACCCCGCCGACCCTGGCGGACTTCCAGCAGCAGCTGCGGGCGTTCGCGGGCACCGACTTCGGTGTGCACTCGCCGCGCTGGCTCTCCCGTTTCGGCGACGCCACCCGGCTCGCCGAGCGCTACCGGGTCGGCCGCGTGCTGCTGGCCGGGGACGCGGCGCACATCCACCCGCCGACCGGCGGACAGGGGCTCAACCTCGGGCTCCAGGACGCGTTCAACCTCGGCTGGAAGCTGGCCGCCACGGTCAACGGGTGGGCGCCGGACGCCCTCCTCGACAGCTACGAGGCGGAGCGGCACCCGGTGGCCGCCGAGGTGCTGGACAACACGCGCGCGCAGATGCAGCTGATGTCGGTCGAGCCGGGGGCCCAGGCGGTGCGCCGGCTGATGTCGGAGCTGATCGACTTCGAGGAGGTGAACCGGCACCTGATCGAGAAGATCACGGGGATCGGCGTCCGGTACGACTTCGGCGGGGGCCACGGGCTGCTCGGCCGCCGGATGCGGGACGTGGGCCTGAAGCGGGGCCGCCTCTTCGAGCTGATGCACGGCGGCCGCGGGCTGCTGCTCGACCAGACGGGCCGGCTCTCGGTCGCGGGCTGGGAGGACCGGGTCGACCACGTCGTCGACGTCAGCGAGGAGCTGGACGTGCCCGCGGTGCTGCTGCGTCCGGACGGGCACGTGGCGTGGGTCGGCGACGACCGGCAGGAGCTGCTCGGGCAGCTGCCCACGTGGTTCGGCAAGGCCGCCGACCGAGCCGCCGACTGAGGCGCCGGCGGGGTGTCGGGGCCCCGCGTCGTCAGGGCGCGGGACGCGAGGCCAGGACGCAGAACTCGTGGTCCTCCGGGTCGGTCAGGCACTTCCACGGGACGTCGCCCTGGCCGAGGTCGAGGTCGGTGGCGCCGAGGGCGCGCAGCCGGGCCACCTCCGTCTCCTGGTCCTCACCGGCGTACGCCATGAGGTCGATGTGGACGCGGTCCGGCGCGGTCTTCCCGCCGGGCACGCGGAGGAACTCGAGGTACGGGCCGACGCCCTTGGGGGACCGCAGCACCGCCTTGTCGTCGGTCACCTCGTGCACGGTCAAGTCCGTTCCCCCGCCCCAGAACCGCGCCATGGCCCGCGGGTCCTCGCAGTCGACCACGATGGCGGCGACCGGCCCGGTGTCCCGGTAGATCTCCCGGGGCTCCAGCACGCAGAACTCGTTGCCCTCCGGGTCGGCGAGGACCACCCACGGGACGTCGCCCTGGCCCACGTCGACGGGTGTCGCGCCGAGACCCTCCAGGCGGGCGACCAACTCCGCCTGATGGGCGAGGGAGGTGGTGGCGAGGTCGAGGTGCACCCGGTTCTTCGCCCTGGTCTTGCCCTCCGGGACGATGACCACGTCGACGCAGAGGGCGGACGCGTCCGGCCAGACGAAGTCGCCGCCGGGTTCGACGTTGGTGACACCGGGCCCCTCGCTGGACACGCCCCAGCCGAGCGCCCCGGCCCAGAAGTCGCCGACGGCCTCGTTGTCCAGGGCCTTGATGTTCACGTTCACCGGTCGCAGAGCCATGTGGGCGACCCTATGCACGCCGCCAGAAGAGATCCATGGCTTTCCGCGGCTTTGTGGATCAACTTCCCCGGGCGCACCGGAAATCGGATGCGGTGGTCCTGTGCGGTGGTGTGTGATCGGGCCCATGACGATCGTGCTGGGAAGGCCAGGAGGCGACGGGCTGGGCGAGGCCGTGGACGCGCTGCGGGAATGGCAGTACGACGGGGCGCCGATGCAGCTGCATCCGGGGGACCTGGGCTGGTTCTGGAGGTCGGGCGCGGAGGCGACCGCCGCGGCGGTCAGGACGTGGCGCAGGGACGGCCGGATCCTCGCCGTCGGACTGCTGGACGGCCCCGACACGCTGCGGCTGACGATCGCGCCGGACGCCCACGGGGACGAGGAGCTGGCACGGCGGCTGGTGGCCGACGCGACCGGCCCGGAGCGTGGCGTGCTGCCCGAGGGGAGGGCGAACATCGAGACGCCCATGGGCGCCCTGGTCCACGACCTGCTGGGCGAGGCCGGCTGGCCCATGGACGACCCCTGGACGCCGCTGCGCCGCGACCTCACCGGCCCGGTGGGGGACCCGGGTCTGCGGATCGAGGCGATCGGGCCGGAGCGGGCGCACGTGCACGTCGCCGTGCTCGGGGCGGCGTTCGACGGGTCGAGGTTCACGGTCGAGCGCTGGCACGCGATGGCGGCCGGACTGCCGTACGCCGACGCCCGGTGTCTGGTCGCGTACGACGACCGGGACGACGCGGTGGCGGCGGTGACCGTGTGGTCGGCCGGTCCTGGCAGGCCCGGGTTGCTCGAACCGATGGGCGTGCACCGGGACCACCGCCGTCGCGGGTACGGCGAGGCGATCAGCGTCGCCGCGGCGGCCGCACTCCAGGAACTGGGCTCGTCGAGCGCGCTCGTCTGCACCCCGAGCTCGAACACGGCCGCCGTCGCCACGTACGAGTCGGCCGGCTTCGAACGGCGCCCCGAGATGCGGGACCGGTACCGGGGGGCCTAGGCGCCGGTCCGTGGGTCCGCGGGGCCCGGGAAGCGTCCACTCGGCGGCGAGCCGGCGGATGGTTGCCTCGTCGTCGCTGCCGTCCCGGCCGAAGTACACGTACAGCACGTGCCCTTCGTGTCCTGCCAGGTCGAACGTCTCGTACTCCGGGCTCAGCAGGCCGACTCCCGGCACCTGCAGCTGCTTTGCGCCGTGGATGCGGTCGTAGACGTCGTGGGTGTCCCACGGGGCCCGAAGGGTGCCGCCGCTGTCGCGCATGCTGGCGATGAAGTCATCGAGTCGGCCGCGCCGGGCGGCGGAGTCCGCCTACGTGGTGCGCCTGCTGCACGAGACGCTCGCCGAGGACGGCGCGCACGTGGCCCAGCTCACCGTGCAGGTCGCCGACCCGTGCCGGCCGCACCCGTTGCCCAGTGGCGTAGCGCACTTTTGCAAGCAGCCGCTTGCAAAAGTTAGCAAGGATGCTGCACCATCGAGGCATGGCATCGCTCCACGTCGGCAACCTCGGTGAGTACCTGCGCGAACAGCGGCGCAGTGCGCAGCTCTCGCTGCGGCAG
This sequence comes from Streptomyces atriruber, assembly GCF_001418325.1. Classification (GTDB taxonomy): domain Bacteria; phylum Actinomycetota; class Actinomycetes; order Streptomycetales; family Streptomycetaceae; genus Streptomyces; species Streptomyces atriruber. Next base: position 7,061 of record NZ_LIPN01000136.1, read on the forward strand.
CTCGCCGATGCCGCCGGGGTGTCCAATCCGTATCTGAGCCAGATCGAGCGCGGCCTGCGCAAGCCGAGCGCCGAGGTTCTGCAGCAGGTCGCCAAGGCCCTGCGGATCTCCGCCGAGACGCTGTACGTGCGGGCCGGGATCCTCGACGAGAAGGAGCGGGACGAGCTGGAGACGCGCGCCGTCATCCTCGCCGACCCCTCCATCAACGAGCGCCAGAAGCAGGTGCTGTTGCAGATCTACGAGTCGTTCCGCAAGGAGAACGGCTTCGAGACGTCGTCGTACGAGGACCTCGCGGAGCACTCCGACGCGGCCGACGGCCGTGATGCCGACCCGAAGCAGACACCGTGATCAAGCGCGTCGACGCGCTGACCCGCACATCGACGCACTGAACGCACTGACCCGCAAGCCGAATGCGCTCAACGCGCTGAGCAAGCCGACGCGAATCCGGGAGGACCCTCGTCATGGCCATCACCGATGACCTGCGCAAGACCCTGAGCAACCCCACCCCCGCGTACTTCGTCGCCGGGTCCGCGGACCTCGCCTTCCAGCAGGCGAAGAAGGTCCCGGGCCTCGTCGAGCAGCTGATCGCCGAGGCGCCGTCCCGCTTCGACGCGGTGCGCAACACCGACCCGAAGGCCGTCCAGGACAAGGCCGGTGCCCGCGCCAAGGAGGCGCAGGAGGCCATCCAGGCCAAGGTCACCGAGGTGCTCGGCTCGATCGACACCGACCTGAAGAAGCTCGGCGAGAGCGCCCAGGACCTCGCGCTGCGCGGTGTCGGCGTGGCCGCCGAGCTCGCGGTCAAGGCGCGCGAGAAGTACGACGAGGTCGCCGAGCACGGTGAGCAGGCCGTGAAGTCGTGGCGCGGCGAGGCCGCCGAGGAGATCCTCGACCTGGCCGAGACGGTCGAGCCCGACGAGGAGCCGGCGCAGCCCAAGACGGCGCAGTCCGCCGCTCCCAAGAGCGCTGCCGCCGCCCCGGCGAAGAAGCCGGCCGCCAAGAAGGCCCCGGCCAAGAAGACGACCGCGAAGAAGACCACGCCGCCCGCCAAGTAGCACGCGGTGTGCGGGGGCGGGCACTCACGGAGTGTCCGCCCCGTTGACGACGTAGCGGGTACCGTTGCCGCGTAATCGATGAGCCGAGACTGGTGGTGGACGTTGTGCTGATGCAAGGGTTCGCGAACTTCATGTGGCTGCTGTCGCTGGCCCTGATCGTCTTCAGCGGATTCGCGCTCATCGACGCCGCCGTCCGGCGCGAGGACGCCTATCGCGCGGCGGACAAGAAGACCAAGCCGTTCTGGCTGATCATTCTCGGCATCGCCTTCGTGGTGAACCTGCTCTTCCCGATCCTGTCGTTCCTGCCGATCATCGGCCTCGTCGCCACCATCGTGTACATGGTCGACGTGCGCCCCGCGATCCGGCAGATCACGGGCGGCGGCGGCCGCCGCGGCGGCTCCAGCAGCGACGGGCCGTACGGGCCGTACAACGGCGGCCGGTAGCCCCCGGCCGGGACTCAGCGGGCCCCGGGCGTCCGGTCCAGGAGCAGTACCGCCACGTCGTCCGTCAGGTCCCCGCCGTTGAGGTCGCGCACCTCGTTCACGGCCGCCTCCAGCAGCTCGTCCCCCTGCAGCCCCGCGGCGATCTGGCGGCGGACCATCTCCACCATGCCCTCCTGCCCCAGGCGCTGATTGCCCTGGCCGATGCGGCCCTCGATCAGGCCGTCCGTGTAGAGCATCAGGCTCCACTTGCCGCCCAGCTCCACCTGGCGGCGCGGCCAGCGGGCACGCGGCAGGAGGCCCAGCGCGGGGCCGCCGTCCTCGTACGGAAGAAGCTCGGCCGGCCGCCCCTCGCGCGCGATCAGCGGCGACGGGTGCCCGGCGAGGCAGAGACCGGCCCTGCGGCCGTCGGGGGCGATGTCGACCGTGCAGAGCGTCGCGAAGATCTCGTCGTCCGCGCGCTCGTGCTCCAGGACCTTCTGCAGCGTGGAGAGCAGCTCGTCGCCGCACAGGCCCGCGAAGGTCAGCGCGCGCCAGGCGATGCGCAGCTCCACGCCGAGCGCCGCCTCGTCGGGGCCGTGGCCGCAGACGTCGCCGATCATGACGTGCACGGAGCCGTCGGGCGTGCGCACGGTGTCGTAGAAGTCGCCGCCGAGCAGCGCGCGGGACCTGCCCGGCCGGTAGCGGGCGGCGAAGCGCAGCGGTGAGCCCTCCAGGAGCGGTGTCGGCAGCAGGCCGCGCTCCAGGCGGGCGTTCTCCTGGGCGCGCAGGCGCGACTCCGTCAGCTGGCGCTGGGCGGCGTCGGCGCGCTTGCGCTCGACCGCGTACCGGATGGCGCGGCTCAGCAGCCGGGCGTCCAGCTCGTCCCGGAAGAGGTAGTCCTGGGCGCCGACGCGCACGGCCTCGGCGCCGCGCTCGGAGTCGTCGTTCGCGGTGAGCGCGAGGACGGCGTGCCGGGGCGCGAGGCGCAGCACGTGCTTGAGGGCGACGAGCTCGTCCTCGTCGCCTTCGGCGGTGCCGGGGGCCGGCAGGGCGAGGTCGAGCAGGATGCAGTGCACGTCGTCCGTGAGCAGCCGCTCGGCCTCGGTGAGGTTGCGGGCGGTGCGGATGCGGATGGGCTTGCCCGCGGAGTCGAGGAGCTCGGGAACGCTGAGCGATCCCGCGGGGTCGTCCTCGATCACCAGCAGGCTGAGTCCGGAGCCGTTGCTGCTGATGCTGTTGTTGTAGCCGGTGGTGCTGTTGGTGCTGCTGCCTTCGTGGGCGGGCGCCGTCGAGTCGTGCGGGGGCGCCGCATGAGCCTGACCGCCTTCCGCGGCCGGGATCGCTCTCTGCCGCGGTATGGGTACGGGCATCGTTTGGTTCCTTCCCTCCCCCCGAGGGCATGGTGCCGCGCAGGTCGACGCGGCACCGACGGGGACCATAGCGGTAGCCGCGCCTCCATTGGAATGGCGCACGGCGAACGGCCACCGTCATATGCCGCATCCAGGAACGCAATTGGGCACGGCACGGTCCCGCGGGGGATGACGAACATCACGCCGTGAGGGTTGAGCGGGCCGTCCCGGCGTGCGCTGGGTCACACGGGCGCCGGTCGGGCAGGGACGGGGCGGTCCGGTCCGCGGGGCGGGGGAGGGCGCGGCTACTTGTCGGGGCGTACGACTCCGAGTATCTGCATCGAGCCCGCGCCCGTGATCGTCACGTTCCGGCCCGGACGCGGTGCGTGGACGATCGCGCCGTCGCCCAGGTACATCCCCACGTGGCTCGCGTCCGAGTGGTAAATGATCAGGTCACCGGGGCGCATGTTCTTGATGTCGACGCGCGGCAGCTGCTTCCACTGCTCCTGCGACGTCCGCGGAATGCCCCGCCCGGCGGACGCCCAGGCCTTGGAGGTGAGCCCCGAGCAGTCGTACGAACCCGGGCCCTCGGCGCCCCATACGTACGGCTTGCCGATCTGGGAGGTGGCGAACTCGATGGCCTTCTTGCCCCGGGCCGACGCCTTGCCGTCGATGTCCTTCAGGACGCCGGAACTCACCCACGCCGACTGCTTCTTGAGGGCGGCCGCCTCCTCCAGCTTCCGCAGCCGCTCCTGCTCCTTCTTCTCCAGCGTCGACTCGATCTTCTCGGCGGCCGCGATCTTCTTCTTGATCTTCTTCTTCGCGGCCGCCTTCGACTTGCGGCTGGCTTCCAGCTTCGTCCAGCGGGCGGTGGCGTCCTCCGCATAGACCCGCAGGTCGTCCTGCGTTCTCTCCAGCTCGGTCAGCATGCCCTTGGTGGCCTTCTCGCCCTGCCGCATGCGCCTCGCGCCGTCCAGGAACTGGCCCGGGTCGTCGCTGAGCATCAGCTGGGCCTCGGACGGCATGCCCCCGCCGCGATACTGCGCACGGGCCGCGGCGCCCGCGCGGGCCTTCAGCTTCTTGAGCTTCGCCTGGCCCTTGGCGATGTCCTTGGCCAGCTGCACGATCTGCTCGGACTGCTTGTCGGCCTTCTCCTCGGCCGCGTTGTACGCATCCGTGGCCACGCCCGCGTCGTGGTAGAGATCGTCGATCTCCTTGCGGACCTCTTCGAGGGACTTGTCCGTGCGGGGTGTGGGGTCGGCGGGGGCACTCGCCGGGCTCGCGAAGGCCGTCCCCGGTGCGGTCAGCACCGTCGCCGCGCAGATCAGCGCCACGGCCGTCGCCGTCGAGTATCGCTTGCCAGTCACGCTCCGCCACCCCCAAAGCTGATTTACCGTCAGTAACTTCCGGTCGTCATCGGGATCGTGCCATGTCAGCGCTCGATAGGACAGAGCCCGACACCAACTCTGATCCCTCGCCCGCCCCATGTGACGTACGGCATGCGGGGATCGTTCCCGTGTCGTCCCGTTCACCCGACCATCTCCGGGTGACGTCCGGGTGGCCCCGAAGTGGCCTCGGGGTTCACCCCGACCGGGGCGCCAACGCCGCCCAGCGAACCGTCACTTCGCCCTGCCGCCACCGTGACACCCCGTCAAGGACCGGCCAGTCGGCGGTCAGGTCCCGCACCGTCCTGATCCACCGCTGGCGCGCTCCGTACGAGGCGTAGGGCGCGGCGGCCGCCCAGGCCCGGTCGAAGTCGCGCAGGAACGCGTGCACGGGCTCGCCCGGCACGTTCCGGTGGATCAGCGCCTTCGGCAGCCGCTCGGCCAGGTCGGAGGGCTGCTCCAGGGAGCCGAGCCGCGTCGCGAAGGTCACCGTGCGCGGACCTTCGGGCCCGAGCGCGACCCACACGTGCCGCCGCCCGATCTCGTCGCAGGTGCCCTCGACGAGCAGCCCGCCGGGGGAGAGGCGGGCGCGGAGCCGCTCCCAGACGGCGGCGACCTGCTCCTCGTCGTACTGCCGCAGGACGTTCGCGGCGCGGATCAGGACCGGCCGCGCGCCGGGCGAACCCGCTCCGGGCGGCCCCGCCAGCGGGACCTCGAAGCCGCCGTGCCGGAAGGTGAGGCCCTCGCGCGCGTAGGGCGCGGCGGCCGCGACGCGCGCCGGATCGATCTCGATGCCGACGACACGCGCGCGTGGGGCGACGGTACGCAGCCTGAGGAGCAGTTCGACGGCGGTCCAGGGGGAGGCGCCGTAACCGAGGTCGACGGCGACGGGGTCCGCGGCGCGGCGCAGCGCCGCGCCGTGGACGGCCGCGATCCAGCGGTCCATGCGGCGCAGCCGGTTCGGATTCGTGGTCCCGCGCGTCACCGTTCCCACGGGGCGGGAAGAGGTGCGTGGGGCCATGGGAGAAGGGTATGCGGGGATGGCAGTTGAGGGAGGCAGCGTAATGCTTTGGTAAAAACGGACAGGTTGGAAATGGAGCAGCGGGCTCCGGTGTTCTCCCTCTGGAGGAACGTACGCCCTCCTCTGAGTCATGCCCGTAGCCATGCACGTACGCAAGGAGGACCGCCACGTGAGCCAGTACGTGTCCAGGCTCGGGCGTCGCTCCCCGGCGGCACCCCCGAGGCTCCGCATTCCCGGCATCTCCGGCATTCCCGGCGCGCAGCGCCGTCCGCGCCGCGTGGCGATGCTGAGCGTGCACACCTCGCCCCTGCACCAGCCCGGCACGGGCGACGCGGGCGGCATGAACGTCTACATCGTCGAGCTCGCCAAGCGCCTCGCCGCGATCAACATCGAGGTCGAGATCTTCACGCGCGCCACCACCGGCGGGCTCCCGCCCGCCGTGGAACTGGCGCCCGGCATCCTCGTGCGCCACGTCGACGCGGGCCCCTACGAAGGGCTCGCCAAGGAAGAGCTGCCGGCCCAGCTCTGCGCCTTCACACACGGCGTGATGCAGGCCTGGGCGGGCCACCGGCCCGGCTACTACGACCTGGTCCACTCCCACTACTGGCTCTCCGGCCACGTCGGCTGGCTCGCGGCCGAACGCTGGGGCGTGCCGCTCGTGCACGCCATGCACACCATGGCGAAGGTCAAGAACGCGGCGCTCGCCACCGGCGACACCCCCGAGCCCGCCGCCCGCGTCATCGGCGAGACCCAGATCGTCCGGGCCGCCGACCGCCTCATCGCCAACACCTCCGAAGAGGCCGACGAGCTCGTACGCCACTACGAAGCCGACCCCGGCAAGGTCGCCGTCGTCCACCCCGGCGTGAACCTCGAACGGTTCCGCCCCGCCGACGGCCGCGCCGCCGCCCGGCACCGCCTGGGCCTGCCGCAGGACGCCCTCGTGCCGCTCTTCGCGGGCCGCATCCAGCCCCTGAAGGCCCCCGACCTGCTGCTCCGTGCCGTCGCCGTCCTGCTGGACGAGCGTCCGGCGCTGCGCTCGAACATCGTCGTCCCCATAGTCGGCGGCCCGAGCGGCAGCGGCCTCGCGAAGCCCGAGGGGCTGCAGAAGCTGGCCGCGAAGCTGGGGATCGCGGACGTCGTCCGCTTCCAGCCGCCGGTCGGCCAGGAGCAGCTGGCGGACTGGTTCCGGGCGGCCTCGGTCCTGGTGATGCCCTCCTACAGCGAGTCCTTCGGCCTCGTCGCCATCGAGGCGCAGGCCGCGGGCACGCCGGTCCTCGCCGCCTCGGTGGGCGGCCTGCCCGTCGCGGTGCGCGACGAGGTCACCGGATTCCTGATCTCCGGCCACGACCCGGCGCACTACGCGCGCGTGCTGCGCGATTTCGCCGATCATCCACAGCTTGTGGACCGCATGGGGGAGGCCGCCGCCTCGCACGCGCAGTCCTTCGGCTGGGACACGGCGGCGTCGGCCACGGCGGACGTCTACACCGCGGCGATGCACGACTTCCGCACCGCGCACCGTCACGTACGCTCGCACCATGGCTGAGCGGGCGGCGGGACGGGCTGAACAGGAAGAACGGGCCGAGCAGGAAGAACGGGCCGAGCGGGCGGGCCCCACGGCGGTCATCGAGCGGACGCTGGACGACGCCGAGCTCGAATGGGAGGCCCCGGAGCCCGGTTCGTACGTGGTGAAGCTGCCGGGCACCCGGAAGCTCTCCACGACGCTCTCGCTGCGCGTCGGCAACCACTCCCTCTCGCTGAACGCCTTCGTGATCCGCCATCCCGACGAGAACCACGAAGCGGTGCACCGCTGGCTCCTGGAGCGGAACCTCCGCCTCTACGGCATCAGTTACGCGATCGACTCGCTCGGCGACATCTACCTCGCGGGCAAGCTGCCGCTCGCCGCGGTCACCCCGGCCGAACTGGACCGCCTCCTCGGCGCGGTCCTCTCCGCCTCGGACGACTCCTTCAACACGCTCCTGGAGCTGGGATTCGCGTCGGCGATCCGCAAGGAGTACGAGTGGCGGGTCTCCCGGGGCGAGTCCACGCGGAACCTCGATGCGTTCACACATCTGACTCAGCCGCGGATCTGACTCAGCCACGCGGCCGAGGAACGCGCTTCGCCGGGCGCCCACACCCTTCCGCCAGACGCACGCCCGTGCCATGCTCTCGTCCGTCGCAGACGTGAACCTCGTTCACATCCATGGATGGCGGAAGGTGGCGGCACATGGCGTACCCCAGCAGACGTGGCGTACTCGGCGGCGCGATAGCCGTG
>NZ_LIPN01000137.1 GCF_001418325.1 Streptomyces atriruber
GGTTGGTGGGCTCGTCCAGGAGGAGTTCGCGGGGTTCCTGTGCCAGGGCGCGGGCGATCTGGACGCGCTGACGCTCGCCGCCGGAGAGGGTGTGCCAGGCCTGGGCGGCGCGTTCGGTGAGGCCGGTGCGCGCGAGGGCCTCGCGCACGGCCCGCTCGTCGCGCGGCGTGGGGGTCGACCAGGCGCGGCGGTGCGGAATGCGGCCCAGGCGTACGACGTCGCGTACGGAGAGCTCGACCTGCGTCGCGGCGTGCTGCTCGACCACGGCGATCCGGCGGGCCACCGCGCGGCGGCCCGTGTCGGAGAGGGTGCGGCCGTCCAGGGTGACGACTCCGGAGGCCGGGGCGAGGACGCCCGCGAGGATGCGCAGGAGCGTGGACTTGCCGGAGCCGTTGGGGCCGAGGAGCCCCACGGTGGCGCCGTCGGGCGGGGCGAGGCTGACCCCGTCGACGACGAGCCGGCCGCCCGCTTCCCTGCTGACGCGGTCGGCGCGCAGGCCCGTGGTGCCGTCCGGGGTGGTCACGTCGGTGGCCTTGTTCGCGGTCTTGTCCGTGGTCATGTCGGTGGTCGCTTCGGTGGTCGCGTCGTGTGTCATGCCGTCCTCCGCGTCCGGTACAGCACCGCGACGAACGCCGGTACGCCGATGAGCGAGGTCACCACGCCGACCGGGACCTCCTGCGGGTCCAGGGCCGTGCGGGCCAGCGTGTCCACCCAGACCAGGAAGACCGCCCCGGCGAGCGCCGTGACCGGGAGCAGCCGGGCGTGGCCCGAGCCGACGACCGCGCGGGCCGCGTGCGGCAGGACCAGGCCGACGAAGCCGATGGCGCCCGCCGAGCTGACCAGGGCCGCCGTGAGCAGCGCCGTCGTGCAGAGCAGGACGAGGCGGGTGCGGGCCACCCGGACGCCCAGCGCCGCCGCGGCCTCCGGGCCGAACGCGAAGGCGTCCAGCGTGCGGGCGTGGCCGAGGCAGATGACGAGCGCCGCCACGAGCACCGCGCCGCACATCCACACGTCCGTCCAGCCGACCCCGCTGAGCGAGCCGAGGAGCCAGAACAGCACGCCGCGCGTCGTCTCCGCGTCGCCCGCCGTGAGGACGACGAACGACGTCAGCGCGGAGAAGAGCTGCATGGCGGCGACGCCGGACAACACGACCCGGTCCGTGGTGTCGCCCAGCGTGTGGCTCAGGAGCAGCACGAGCGCGAAGGAGCAGAGCGCGCCCGCGAAGGCGCCCGCCGAGACCGACACCACTCCCCCGCCGACGCCGAGGACGACGACCGCGACCGCTCCCGTGGACGCCCCGGACGACACCCCGAGCACGAAGGGGTCGGCGAGGGGGTTGCGGAGCAGGGACTGCATGACCGCCCCGCAGACCGCGAGTCCCGCGCCGCAGACGGCGGCGAGCACGGTGCGCGGCATCCGCAGGTTCCAGACGATGCCGTCCCTGATCGGGGTGAGCGGGCTCTCGCCCCAGCCGAGGTGGGCGGCGACGGTCGACCACACGTCGGGCACGGAGATGTCCGCGGGGCCGATGGTGACGGCCACGGAGACGGAGAGGAGCAGCGCGGCGACCCCGGCGAGCCACAGCAGCCCCTGCCGCACGCGGGCGGAGGCAGGGGCGGGAGCAGGGACGGGGACAGCGGCGGCGTCCGTGCCCGGCGCGGCCTCCGTCACTTGACGAGTCCGAACTTCCGCAGCCCGGCGGCCACTTGTTCGATGCCGTCGACCGTGCGGATCGTGGGGTTCATGGCCTGGCCGCTGAGCAGGACGTACCGCTTCTTCTTCACGGCCGTCAGGTTCTTGGTCGCCGGGTTGGACTCCAGGAACTTGATCTTCGCCGCGGCGCTCTCCGCGGACTGCGACTTGCGGGTGAGGTCGCCGATGACGAGGACGTCGGGGTCGCGGTCGGCGACGGTCTCCCAGTTGATCTGGGGCCATTCCTCGCGGGTGTCGTCGAAGACGTTCTTCGCGCCGAGTTCGCGGGTGATGATGCCGGGGGCACCGCAGCAGCCCGCCAGGTACGGGGCGTCGGAGTTGGCGAACCAGTACATGAGCTTCGTGCCGGAGGCCGCGGAGTCGTCGATGGATTTCGTGGCCGCGCCGACCCGGCGCTTCAGGTCGGCGATCAGCTTCTCGCCGCGCTTCTCGACGTGGAAGACCTTCGCCAGGTCGCGCACCTCGCCGTAGACGGTGTCCATGGTGAGGGTCTTGACGCGCTTGCCGTCGCCGCCGCCGTCGTTGTCCTTGCCCGCGCAGTCGGTGGGCGAGACGTAGACGGGGACGCCGAGCTCGTCGAACTTCGCGCGGTCGGCGACGCCGCCCTTGCCGACCGTGTAGAGAAAGGAGGCGCTGACGAAGTCGGGCTCCTTGGAGAGGACCTTCTCGAGCGACGGGTAGCGGTCGGCGAGCCGCTCCACCTTCGCGTTGTCCTTCGCCAGGTTCTTCAGGACCGGGTCGGTCCAGGTGCCGGTGCCCACCATGCGGTCGGCGAGACCGAGGGAGAGCAGGATCTCCGTGGACCCCTGGTCGAGGGAGACGGCCCGCTGCGGCGGCGCCCCGACCTCGGCGTCCTTGCCGCAGGAGGTGACGGTGACCGGGTAGCCGTCGGCGCCCTGGTCCGCGGACCGCGCGTTCTTCTGTGCGGAGCCGTCGCCGCACGCGGTGAGCGCGAACAGGCAGGCGCAGAGGAGGGCGGATATACGGGCTGTCGAGGACACGTGATCCCTTGAGTGTCACGGCTCATACGCGGAGCCTGGCCTGCGTCGTGGCCTCCGCCGCCGGGTGAGCGGCCGGAGGGCGCCAGCAGGTCTTCGGACTCGGGGATCGGCCGGGCGGGGCGCCTTCCCGGATGTCCTGCGACACCCAGTGGCCGTGGCCCCGCCCGTCCCCCCTCACCGCTGCGCGTCAGCTCCGGATTCGCACCGGATTCCCTGGCCCAGGTGTGGGTTTGACTGGCTTGCGCAAGTTATCACGCGGCTTCACGCGCTCGGTCCGGATGTCGGCGCGGGCCTGGGCTCGCCGCGGTAGGTGCCGAAGGACCAGCGGTTTCCCTCCGGATCCTCGATGCCGAACTCGCGGCTTCCGTAGGGCTTGTCCTCGATCTCGCTGATGATCTTCACTCCGGCCTCGGCGAGCCTGCGGTACAGGTCGTCCACGTGGTCGGTGACCACGTAGGCACCCGCGGTGCCGGGCCTGCCGCAGGTGGCGGCGTTGGCCGGGTCGTACGAGCCGAGCATGACGCCACCGCCCTCGGGCCAGTCGAGCTGGGCGTGGGCGACGCGGCCCTCGTCCTCGTAGACGGCGGTGCGCAGGAAGCCGACGGTGCCGACGAGGAAGTCGATCAGGGCGGGGGCGTCCTGTGCCTGCAGGCCCGGCCAGATGGCGGGGGCGGGCGTGCTGAGCTGCTGTTCTGGCGTGGTGTTCCGGTTGGTGTCCATGCCCCTACTCTTCGCCCCGGCCGTGCGCCCCGGCTTGGATATTCCGGCACTCTTCGGCCAGCCAGCCGGTGGGGGTCTCGCCGGTGTACTGCCGGAAGTCGCGTACGAGGTGGGAGTGGTCGTAGTACCCGGTGTCGGCCGCGACCCCGGCGAGGTCCGGCGGGGCGCCCGCCGCGACGGCGCGGGCCACGGCGGCCTTGGCGTGCTGGAAGCGCATCAGGCGGGCGGCCTGCTTGGGGGTGAGTCCCGTCTCGGCGCGGAACAGCGCGGTCAGCCTGCGCTCGCTGAGCGCGACGTGCCGGGAGAGACCGGCGAGGGTGCCCGCGCCCCGGTGCCTGGCCAGCCACGCCCAGGCCTCGGCGACCTCGGGGCGGACGGCTCCCGTGGCGTCCCGCGTGGCCGCGCGCCGCCTCAGATAGGCCGCCAGGAGGGCGAAGCGGTCCTCCCAGCGGTCCAGCTCGCACAGCCGCTCGCGGATCTCCGCGGCCGGGTCGCCGAGGACGTCCGTGCCGCCGACGACGAGCTGCCCGGTGAGCCCGGCGGCGGGCAGACCGAGGAGCGCGCGGGCCGCGAGGGGATGCACGGCGAGCTGGATGCCGGCCTCGTGCTCGGGCTGGACGACGTACGCGGGGCTCTGGTGCAGGCCGCCCACGACGATGTCGGTGCGCGTCGCGTCCGGTCCCGTCGCCTGGTGAGGGGTGCTGCCGGTGGCGATGGTCCCGTCCAGGGAGAAGATCACCGTGAGATACGGCGCGGGGAGCCCCCGGTGCAGGCCGGGCCGCTGCCCCGCGGTGCGGTAGCCGACCGCGGAGACGACCATGCCGTCGAGCCGCGGGGCGGCGCGGACGAACTCGCGGGAGTCCATGACCCCAGTATGCGCGGAACCCCACGGCTACCCCTGTTCACCCGCCCCATGCCACCGCGCCACGGTGACTTCGATCATGGGAAATGTCCGGGCCGCCCCATAGCATTGCGCGCCGCTCCGGTCGGGGCGCACACCGCTCGCAGGGAACGGCAGGGACGTAGAGACATGGCAGTACGGGCAAAGAGCAAGCTGGCCGTCATCGGCACCACGGGCGCGCTGGCCGCCGCCGTTCTCGCGGGCAGCGCCCTGTGGCCGACGGACGAGGCGAGCGCCGCCGACACCTCGGCGGCCACCGCCCGCGAGCTGTCGCACTGGCCGAAGCCGGTCGCCGAGAAGCTCGGCAAGGTCATCGCGAAGAACGACCACAAGGGTGCGTACGCCGTCTTCGACGCGGACAACACGACGTACCGCAACGACCTGGAGGAGTCGCTGCTGCCCTTCCTGGAGATGAAGGGCGTCCTGACCCGCAAGACCATGGACCCGTCCCTGAAGGTCATCCCCTTCAAGGACAAGGCCGGGCACAAGGAGAGCCTCTACAGCTACTACAACCGGCTGTGCGAGGTGGACGACCAGGTCTGCTACCCCTGGGCCGCGCAGATCTTCTCCGGCTTCACGCTGAAGGAGCTCAAGGGGTACGTCGACGAGCTCCTGGCGTACAAGAAGCCGATCCCCGCCGAGTACTTCGAGGACGGCAAGCCGACGAAGACCGAGGTGAAGCCGCCGGAGTTCTCGCGCGGCATGCAGCAGCTCTACAAGACGCTGCAGGCGCACGGCATCGAGGTGTACGTCGTCAGCGCGGCCAGCGAGGACCTGGTGCGGATGGTCCTCGCCGACCCGAAGTACGGCTACGGCGTGAAGCCGCAGAACGTCATCGGCGTCTCCATGCAGCTCAAGGACCGCAAGACCGGTGAAGTGACCAGCTCCCGCAAGGAGATCGCCGAGGGCCGCTTCGGCGAGCAGGACCGCGCGAAGCTCGCGAAGCGCGAGCTGACGCCGAACCTGTGGGCGCCGCTGACCTGGTACGAGGGCAAGCCCGCCGCGATCAACACCTACATCGACGAGTGGCGCAAGCCGATCCTCGCCGCCGGTGACACCCCGGCCAGCGACGGCCCGATGCTCTTCCACTCCGCCGACGTGGCGCACGGCGGAGTACGGGTCTGGGTCAACCGCAAGGACTCGTACATGAAGCAGCTCGACGGGATGAAGAAGAAGAACGCCGAGCGGCAGCGCGAGCTGGGCCAGAAGGTGACCGCCGACAAGCGGTGGCTGACGGTCACGCCGGACCAGATCGGCTAGCTCCCCGACGCGCGGAAGGCGTCGGCCACTCGGGCGTGGTCGGCGCCGTCCGCCAGCAGGGCGTGCAGCAGGAGCCGGGCCTTCGGCGCGTCCAGCGGTCCGGCGGGGAGCAGGCCGCGGCCGAGCATGTCGTGCTCCGAGCCCGGCCCGCGGTACGTCTCGCTCAGCAGCGGGCCCGCGCCCGTGCGGGAGGCGAGGACGACCGGCATGCGGGCGGCGAGCGCGGCCAGCGGGTCGACGAGCCAGGTGGGGACGTGGCCCGCGCCGAACGCCGCCACGACCAGGCCGTCGAAGCGCGCCTCGACCCCTTCGAGGAGTTCGCCGCGGTCCCCGAGGGTGAGCGTGACCAGGGCCACGCGGGCGGCACCGCGCAGGTTCAGCGGGCGGTCGGCCTGCGGCCTTGCGGGGCGGAGCAGGATGCGCGGCCTGCCCTCGACGACGCGGCCGAGCGGGCCCGCGCCCGGCGACGCGAAGGCCGCGACGGAGGTGGTGTGGCTCTTCCGCACGTACCGCGCCGCGTGGATCTCGTCGGCGAGGACCGCGACGACGCCGAGGCCCGCGCAGCCGGGGTCGGCCGCCACGGCCACGGCCGCGGCCAGGTTCGCCGGGCCGTCGGCGCCCGGCAGGTCGGGCCGCCGCATCGCCCCGGTCACGACGACGGGGGTGCGGCGCGCGCAGGCGAGGTCGAGGAGGAAGGCGGTCTCCTCCAGGGTGTCGGTGCCCTGCACCACGACGACGCCGTGCCCCTCGGCCGTCGCCGCGTCGACCCGCTCGGCGAGGTCGGCCACGTCCTCGACGGTCAGGGAGGAGCTGGGCAGCCTGCGGACGTCGTGGACCTCGACCTCGACGCCGGGCGGGACCGCACCGGCCGCCGCGAGGACCTCGGCGCCGGTCAGCCGGGGCGAACTGCCGCCGCCGCGCGCGGAGATGGTGCCGCCGAGGGTGAACACGGACACGGTCGTCGCCATACGCCCCATCTTCCCCCACGCACCCGGCCCGGCCGAGGATGAGCGGCATGACTCAGGACTTCCTCACCACGCCCGACTCGGTCACCTTCGTCTGCGACGGCGAGACGCTCAGCTGCGCCGAAGCGCTGCCCGACGCCGCGCGGGCCCCGGCCACCACGGTCGTCCTGCTGCACGGCGCGGGCGCCGGCAGCAAGGCGCGGCTGGCCGCTCTGCAGGCCGACTTCGCGGCGCGCGGCTGTCGGGCGCTGGCCCTCGACTTCTCCGGGCACGGCGAGAGCACCGGTGAGCTGCGGGAGCTGAGCCTGCGTCGGCGGTGCGCGCAGGCGGTCGCGGTGGTCGAGGAACGGGTGCCCGCCGCCGACGAGCTGGTGTTCGTCGGGTTCAGCATGAGCGGGCAGACCGTGGCGGACCTGGTGGCGCACTTCGGTGCGCGGGTCACGGCCATCGGCCTGTGCGCGCCCGCCGTGTACGCGAAGGAGGCCTGGCCGCTCCCGTTCGGCGACGGCGACGGCCGCTTCACCGAGATCATCCGTACGCCGGACCGGTGGCGGGACTCCGCCGCGCTCGACGTCTACCGGGCCTTCGGCGGCCGTGCGGTGCTCGTGGTGCCCGGCACCGACGCGGTGATCCCGCCCGCGGTGACGGCGGCCGTCGACGAGGCGCTCACCACCGGATCGCGGTTCACACGGCTCGAACTGCCCGCTGCCGACCATGCGTTGGGGGCCTGGCTGCGGGACCACGCGGAGGACCGGCGGCGGGTGGTGGACGCGCTGCTCGGGTGAGGCGGGCCGGGGCGGCGGGACCGGGCGGGACCGGTCACACTCCCGGCCCCGTGCCCGGTCACACTCCCGGTGTCGCCGCGATCACGCCCGAGTCGACCGCCGCCACCAGCGCCGCGTGGTCCCGCGCGTTCTGGGCCGCGTAACGCAGCGCGAAGTCGGCCACGGCACGGTCGAAGGTGTCCGAGCCGCCCAGGTACGCGGCTATCGCTATGCGGTCGCCGGAGCGGGCGTGCGCGCGGGCCAGGACCGTGCCGCAGAGCCTCGCGTAGGCGCGCAGTTCGGCCGGGGACAGGGCGGTGAGGTCCACCGAGCCCTTCATGTCGCGCAGTTGGCGCCAGTAGAAGGCACGGCCCCGGGGGCCCGTCATCCAGCCCAGGAAGATGTCGCCCGCGGCCTGCAGCAGCCGCTGGCCCGCCACCACGCGGTGCCCGGGGTGCAGATAGGGCCCGGTCGTCAGATGCTCCTCGACCACCGATCTGACCGCCTCCTTGATCTGCAGGAAGAGCGGGTCGCCCGCGTCGCGCCCGGCCAGCAGCACGATGTAGCACCGGGTGCCGACACTGCCCACGCCGACGACCTTGCGGGCCGCGTCGACGAAGCGGTAGCGGTCCAGGAGGAGGCGGCGCTCCTCGGCGAGCGTGGAGCGGTAGTCGCCGAAGATCTTGCGCAGGGCGGCCGTGTCGGGGGCTCCCACCGGTTCGAGGAGCGGCGGGTCGTGGATGATGCGGCGCTCGCCGTCCACGACCTCGGTGAGCTTGCCGAGCGCCTGCAGGCTCGTGCGCCGACGGGCGTGGTCGAGGCGCGCGGCCACGCGCTTGCGGGTTCCCGCGGAACGTACGAGAGGGAGCAGGTCGTGCGCGTCGACGTGCTCGTACCAGACGGCGAGCTCCCCGAGACCGGCCAGCCGCCGCATGCCGGTGCGGTACGCGGTCACGGCCTGCTGCGCCGTGGCGCGGGCGGCGTTCTCCGTGGCCCCGTTCTCGCTGGCGGCGACGGCGGCGCTGGCGGCGAGCCGCTTGACGTCCCATTCGAAGGGCCCGGGACAGGTCTCGTCGAAGTCGTCGAGGTCGAAGAGCAGGGAACGCTCGGGCGACGCGAACAGGCCGAAGTTCGAGAGGTGGGCGTCGCCGCAGAGCTGCACGCCGAGGCCGGTGTGCCGCTGGGCGGCGAGATCGCCCGCCATGACGGCCGCGGCGCCGCGCAGGAAGGCGAAGGGGGACGCGGACATCCGGCCGTACCGGACGGGCAGCAGGTCCTGGAGGCGGTCGGCGCCCTGGCGTTCGAGGACCGACACCGGGTCGGGGCGGTCGGCGGAGGGGATCCAGGCGCCGTGGGAGGAGCGCGAGGCGCGTTTGCGGGCCTCCCTGCCCGCACGCGCGCGTGCTTCCGGGGTCGTCGCGCGTGGCTCCGGGGCCGTCATGCTCACTCCCCTCTCGCGCTCGTGGCGGACGCCGGTCGCTCCGCGCGCCGCGGTCGCCGGCCACCCTCAGCTGCAGCCAATGCGGCCCCGGGCCCGTGCGCATGCCGGGTACGCCGAACGGGTGACGTGGTCGGGGGCGGGGCCGCATTGGCTGCAGC
>NZ_LIPN01000138.1 GCF_001418325.1 Streptomyces atriruber
GGTCCCTGGTGCGCCGAGCAGGTCGGGCCGCTCGTCAGGGAGCGGGAGTTGTCGCGCGGCGCCTGCGAGGTGTCGCGGGCCTCGCCGCGCGGGTCAGGCCGTGGGCTCGGCCGCGGCGACGGCGAGTTCTTCCGCGCTCGCCCGGAACTCGTCGAACTCACCCGCGATCACCCCGTCGAAGAACTTGCTGATCTCCACCCGGCTCATGAGCAGCACCGGGGCGGCCGGGTCCTTGTCGTCACTGATCGCGATCATGCGGGTGCCGTCCGGAATGCTGTGGTGCGGGTGGCCCTGGGCGGGCGGGGCCTCCGCGAGGATCACGCAGTCCTTCAGGATCGGGTCGAGGTCGGTGCGGCCCGCCTTGCGCCAGGCGAGGGTCGGCGCGTTCCAGTTGTCGTACGGAATGGTGGTCCGGCCGTTGGTCAGCGTGCCCATGGGGTGCCTCCTGGTGGGTGTTTGAATCCTGGGCCGGTCAGGCTCAGGGTCTGGGGCCGGGTTGCCCGCTGCTTGCGTGGAGGGAAGTGGGGTCAGCCCGCTCCGGGGAGGCTGAGGAGGCTCGGGGCCATTCAGTACGGACCGCACGGCCCGCAGTGCCCTGCGCATGCGTGCGCCCTCCTCGCACTCCCCGGTGCGGCAGTCGGGGCAGGTGCGGGCGTGGCCTCGGAGGCGGCCGGTCAGCTGCCGCGCGGCCGCCTCCGGGGTGAACGGTTCGGTGATCGGCGGCCCGCTGCCGAGGGCGCTCATCGTGTTCCCGGCCGGGGCAGGTCACGGGCGATGCGGACGAGTGCGGCGACCGACTGGACGGGGCACAGGTCACCGACGATGCGGGGCCGCACCGCCCAGTACAGGCCCGTCGGGCCGGTGAGGTCGGAGGCGGGCACGCTGAGGTAGTGGCCCGCGCCGAGCATCGGGGCGTCGTCCGGGTAGGGCCAGCGCGCCACCGGGAACGTGCCGACCAGGGCGTGGTACTCGTCCTGCGGCCGGTTATGGATGACGGGCCCGTCGAGCAACTGGGCGAGCGTGGCGTTGACCAGGTCCAGGTCGGCGGTCCCAGCGGCGGCGCGCACGAGCCGGGCGGGAAGGCTCACCGAGTTGAAGCGGGTGCCGAGCGGCAGCAGCGTGATGCCGTGCTCCTGCCACTCGCGGTGCGCCTGCCGCGCGTCGCCCTGGGAACGCGCGAGCCAGTCGAAGACCGCCGGCCCTGCTCTCCGCACATCCACGCTTCCTGGTGTTCTTCCCCCTCGCGGGGTGAACGGGGTTCGTCCTACGGCGTTCATGGCGACACCACTCCCACTACGCTGAGTTGCCGGTCATCACCCGTTGACAGTAGGCAGCGGTGATCGTCGCCAGAAGTGACCGTGAGTACGGGTAAGTGCCTGCGGAATGCGGGCAAGGGGGCGAGATGGAGCACCACACGCGGTCAACCCTGACTGGCGGTCAGGGAAGGTCTGAACGCGGCCGTGCAGGCATCATTTCGGGGTACGTCTTCCGCGTCATTCGCGAGCAGCTGGGCCACACACAAGACGCCTTCGCCGAGACGTTCGGAGTCTCGGCGGACACCATCGCAGGGTGGGAGTCGGGGCGCCGGCCATTGGCCTCGGTGCCGGTCGGGCAGACTCTCGTACACCGACATCGCCTGATGACGATGGGCTCCGCCCCTACGCTGCTCGCTGCTCTTGAGCGAGCTATGGAAGCTGACGTCCTGCTCGCCAGCGCTCTCGACGAAGAGGCGGCCACCGCGGCCAGCCCGCTCGGCGCCTGGGTCATGCAGCGGGATCTCGTCGAGGTACTGACCTGGCCGCTCAACGGGGTGGCACCCGCGCCGGTCCGGAACCTGCCCGCACCGAAGCGCCCGCGGCGCGGCCCGGTGCCCACGGCACCCGACCTTCCCGCCGAGGACCGCTCGCGGTTCTTCACACGGATGCGGGAGACAGCCGAACGGGCCCGGGGCGGCGGCAACTTCCTGCTGCGGCGCCAGGCCCTGTACCTGGCAGGGTTCGACGACGACACCGATACGTCCGAATGGCTGGCCCACCAGCAGAAACTCTTCCGCCCTGACGACTGGCTGACCCGCTGGCTCAATTCACGCTCCGTCGCCGCCGTCGAAGCCCGCCAAGGGGACCGTGACCGGATGGCCCACTTCATCACGCGCACTCTCGGGGCCGGCGATACGGCCGAGGCAGCGAACCTCAACTATTGGGCGTACTGGCTCGGCGAGACGCCGCACATCGAGTTGTCGGACGACTTCATCGCTTCGCCCACACCGGGCCCCTGGAACGGCGATCGACTGATGGACCACCTTGTCCGTGGCCTCACCCCCAGGCATGGCTTCTTCGACCTCAACGTCCACACGCTGTGGGCGCTGCTGGCGGCGCGCCCCAACCTGCTGCGCGCGCAGTGTGCGGCGGGGACTGCTCTACGCGCACGACTCCCCGTGATGTTGGATGACTTGCAGCTCTCAACGCAGGCAAGACGAGAGCTGGAGGGCATTCGGTACGCAATCCGCCTCGCCGAGGCGTGAAAGGGGACACCGTGGCTGACCAGGACCTCACAGAGGTCGCTCACTTCCTGTGGGAAGCAGGCACTCTGAAGACCGCGCGCCGAACGGGCTGGTGGATGGCGGGCGTCCGGGACCCGGAGAGCGTGGCCGAGCACGCATGGCGCACCTCCGTGATCGCCTCGGTCATCGCCACCCTTGAGGGAGCCGACGCTGCTCGCGCTGCCCACATGGCGGTCTGGCACGACTCCCAGGAGACGCGCACGGGCGACGTCAACCATCTGGGCAAGAAGTACGCGGCCCCCGGAGACGCCGAAGCGGTGACCGCGGATCAGACGGCCGGCATGCCGGAGGTCCTGCGAACTGCCGTGCGCGCCGTGGTCGCTGAGTACGAGGCCAAAGAGACGCCTGAGGCCGTCTGCGCGCGGGACGCCGACAAGCTGGAGTGCATGCTTCAGGGCCTGGAGTACAAGAACCGGGGATATGCCAGCGCACAGCGGTGGGTCGACAACAGCCGTGCGCGCATCGTCACGGAGTCGGGGCAGCGGTTGGCCGACGCACTGCTCGCTCAGACTCCTCTGGAGTGGCTGCACACTGCCATGGGCGAGAAGGGCTGACCTCTGGCTTGGGTCGGCTGGCCTCTGGTACGGGTCGGATCCTGTCGGGAAGCAAGGCGGAGGCCACCGCCGGGCCCTTGGGAGGTGGGAGGGCCGGGCGGTGCTCGGCACAGGCGGGTCAGGCACCGTACCGAGGTGGGGTGCTGGTCATCCCACCTCGGAATGCGGGGCGCCGGAAGCGTGTGTGGGAGGCACGCGAATGCATTCCGTTCACACGGGGTGTGCGGGGCCGGGGTTGGCCCGGCGGGTTGGGCACGTGTGCAAGAGTCGAGGCGTTACTGCGTTGCTGGTGTGGTCCTGGGGACGGACGGGGCGAAGCGGGTTGTCGAAGCTGCACATCATCACCGGTGCTCCCGGCGCCGGGAAGTCCACGCTGTTGAGGCGTGTGAGGGAATACCCGTTCGCCACCGCTGACTTCGACGAGCTCCCGGACTCCGACGGCAGACTGCTGGGCGTCGACATCACCTCGCCCACGGCGAGCGCCGCGTGGCCCGCCTACAACAGGCTCTGGGTGAAGGTCGCGGCGATGATGCTCCGGCCCGGCGGGCCGGTGCTGCTCCTGTGCCCGCTGGCGCCCGAGGAGTGGGCCCGCGCGGCCGAGGGCACCGCGGACCCGCCGCGGACCGACTGGGCACGCCTCGACTGCACCGACGCCGAGCGCCGCATCCGCCTCGCCGCCCGCGGCTGGGCGTCCGACGAGGTCGAGGAGGCGATCAAGGACGCGGCGGAGCTCCGGGCCTCGGTGGAACAGGAGTTCACCACCGACGGCCGCAGCCCTGCCGAGGTCGCCGCGGCCGTGGCCCGCTGGGTCGACGGCAGCTCCGCGCAGCACACCGGGTAGCACGCCGGGTAGCCGGCACCCCTCCCGTCGATGGAGGGCGCCGAGCACGCCCCGTCACCGGCCGCGGAGAGCCGCGCGGAGAGACACGTCACGACTCGCCCCGTGCGCCGTCGTGCGGCGGGGCGATGAACCCGGACTTCACCTGGGCCCGGAGGTCGTCGATCTCCCGCTGCATGGACTTGATCTGTCCGTACGTCTCGAAGAGGTAGCGGGCCTTCGTGCGCAGGGTCAGGGGGTCTATCGGCTTCAGGGCCACGTCCGCCACGCCCAGCCGGAACGCCGTGGCGGAGATCTCCCGGCTGACGTCGAAGCCGGTCAGCAGGACGATGGGTATGGCGCGGGTCTGCTCCAGGCGGCGCACGTAACGCACGACGTCGAGACCGCTCACGCCCGGCATGCGCACGTCGAGCAGGATCAGTCCGACGTTCCCCCGCAGGATCACCCTGAGAGCCTCGTCTCCGCTGGAGGCACTCACGAGCGGGTAGCCGAGAGGGGCCAGCGCGCTCTCCAACGCGAACAGGGTGTCCTTGTGGTCGTCGACGACCAGGATCACGGAGTTGGTCAGCATGGACGGAGGCCCCCTCTGTCAGTAACCACGCTAAACCGACACCGGGTTGCGTAATCCGTGTGTCACCACACGGGCCATAACAATGTTCATGACCGCAGTATCAGCAGCAACAGAGAAAAAAGCGCCCCCTCCCGCCCTCCGACTCCCGCCCTCAGGTGCGGATGCGGACGCCGTGGCGGGTGCGCATGCGGTGGAGCTCCCACAGGGCCACCGCCGTCACGGAGACCGGGCCGCCCAGGATCGCGCACCACTGCGCCGCCGGCGGGCCGTGCGGCAGCCCGCCGTCCAGCGCGACGCTGCAGAGCATCAGCTCCCAGACGAGTACGACGGTGAGCACGGCCGGGAGCGCGGCGTGCACGTTGGACGTGTTGAAGGCGTAGCGGGCGGCGTACGCGGAGGCGAAGGCGAGGAACGGGAGCAGCCAGATCAGGCCGATGAGCAGGGCGAGGGCGACGAGGCCGTTGAGGAGCGTGCCGTAGTTCTGTTTGAGGAGCAGGGCACTGCCCGCGAGGACCAGGCCCACCCCCACCAGGATTCCCACGTACCAGCCCACCGCCTTGAGCGGCGCCGCCATCCGCGAGCGCAGGACGCGCCGCTGGTCGGCGGGTGCGTAGCGGATGAAGCCGAGCACCACGAGCGGTCCGGTGAAGATGAGCAGCAGCGGGGCCAGGATCAGCTTCACCACACCGTCGTTGGCCACGCCGCTCCAGCCGTCGTCCGCGCCGTACGCGTAGATCAGCAGCAGGCTCGCGACCGCGCCCGCGACGGCGCGCCACAGCTGGACCTGCGTGACCAGACGGTCCTCGACGCGGCCCGCGCCGGGCCGGTTGAAGATCGCCTCGGCGCGGCGGCGGGCGGAGCGGATCACCGGGATCAGCGGTGAGACGAACAGGAATCCCCAGAGGGTGCGCCGTCGCCGGGCGGAGCGTGGCGGGTGCGGGCGGGGCTGTGGGTAGGGA
>NZ_LIPN01000139.1 GCF_001418325.1 Streptomyces atriruber
CCCCCGCGCTCGCCGCGGGCTCGACCGTCGTGCTGAAGCCCGCCGAGTGGACCCCGCTGACCGCCTCGCTCCTCGCGGACATCACGCACGAGGCGGGGCTGCCGCCCGGCGTCTTCAACGTCGTGCAGGGATACGGCGACGAGGCGGGGGCGCCGCTCACCGCCGACCCCGCCGTGCGCCGCATCAGCTTCACCGGCTCCGTGCCCACCGCCCACCGCATCGCCGAGGCCGCCGCGGCGCACCTCGTCCCGTGCAGCTTCGAACTCGGCGGCAAGTCACCGCTGCTCGTCCTCGCCGACGCCGACCTGGACCTCGCCGCCGACCTCGCCGTGGAGCAGTACGACAACGCGGGCCAGGTCTGCCTCGCCGCCACCCGCATCCTCGTCGAGGAGTCCGTGCGCGACGCCTTCCTCGGCCGCTTCCTCGACCGGGTGGCGCAGCTGACCCAGGGCGACCCGCGCGACGAGAGCACCGACATCGGACCGAACATCCACCCCCGGCACGCCGACCGCGTCGACGGATTCGTGTGGCGCGCCCTCGCGGCGGGCGCGAAAGCCGTCGTCGGCGGCGGCCGCAACACCGCGCTGGACGGCGCCCTGGGCGGGAAGTACTACCTCCCCACCCTCCTCACCGACGTCGACCAGGACTCCGAGATCGTCCAGGAAGAGGTCTTCGGCCCGGTCCTCACCCTCCAGACCTTCCCCGACGGCGACGACGACGAGGCGGTGCGCCTGGCCAACGGCACCCGCTTCGGCCTCGCCGCCACCCTCGCCGCGGGCGACCGCGAGCGCGCGGCACGCATCGCCGCACGGCTCGTCGCGGGCACGGTCTGGATCAACTGCTTCTACGTCCGCGACCTCTCCGCGCCCTTCGGCGGATCGCGCCTGTCCGGCGTCGGGCGCGAGGGCGGCGACTGGTCCTTCGACTTCTACTGCGACCTGAAGAACACCGTGACCGCGTCGAAGAGGTGGGCCGACCGTGGGTGAGATCGTCGGAGCGGGCCTCCTCGCGCACGTCCCCACCATCGTGCTGCCCGAGGCGCACCGCAAAGAGCTCAATGAGGGCCGCGAGATCAGCCTCGTCCCCGGCCTGCGCAAACTGCGCGCCGACGTCTTCGAGGCGCTCGACTACGACACCGTCGTCGTCCTCGACTCGCACTGGGCGACCACCGTCGAGTTCGTGGTCTCCGCACAGCCCCGCCGCGCAGGCCTCTTCACCTCCGAGGAGCTGCCGCGCGGCATGTGCCGCATGCCGTACGACTATCCCGGCGACCCCGAACTCGCCCAATCCGTGGCCCGGTTCGCGGAGAAGCACCACACCTGGATCACCCCGATCGACGACCCCTTCCTGCCCGTGTACTACGCCACGATCAACCTGTGGACGTATCTGGGCCACGGCCTCCCCGAGAAGAAGTGGGTCTCGATCGGGGTTTGTCAGACCGGTGACGCCGAGGACCACCTGCGGCTCGGCCGGGCGCTCGCCGACGGCATCGGCGCGCTCCCCGGGCGCAGGGTCCTCCTCATCGCGTCCGGCGCCCTCTCGCACACCTTCTGGCCGCTGCGCGAACTGCGCGCCCACGAGTCCAGCGACCCCGTCCACATCCGTACGCCCGAGGCCCGCGCCGCCGACCTCGCGCGCGTCGAGTGGTTCGAGCGCGGCGACCACGCCCAAGTCCTGCGCACCATGCCGGAGTTCCTCACGCACAAGCCGGAAGCGCGCTTCGGGCACTACCTGATGATGATCGGCGCCCTCGGCGAGGAGCGCTGCACGGCCGCGGGGCGTGCCTACAGCGCGTACGAGAACTCCATCGGGACGGGCCAGATCCACCTGTGGTTCGACCGCCCGGCCGCGGGCTGGACCGGCGCGGGTGCCGACACCGACACCGGCGCCGAAACCGACAACGACACCGACCCGAGCGAGGGGACCGCATGAGGGCGCCCAGGGCGACCACCATCGAGTACCGCCGCGTCCTCCTCGACGGGGCCGCCGTCCAGGTCGTGCGCGAGGGCGACGAGCTGGTCGCCGCGGACGGGCGCCGCCTCAAGGCGTCCGAGGCGCACCACCTGCCGCCCGTACGCCCGTCCAAGGTGATCGCCGTCCACCTCAACCACCGCAGCAGGGTCACGGAGTTCGGGGTCACGCTGCCGCCCGCGCCCACCTATTTCCACAAGCCGGTCTCGGCCCTCAACAGCCACGGCGGCGCCGTCGTACGCCCCGAGGGCTGCAAGTACCTCAACTACGAGGGCGAGATCGGCATCGTCATCGGCCGCACCTGCCGCAACGTGGCGCCGGACGAGGCGGGCGCGTACATCGCGGGCTTCACCGTCGCCAACGACTACGGCCTGCACGACTTCCGCGACACCGATGCCGGTTCGATGCTCCGCGTCAAGGGCTCCGACACGCTCTGCCCGCTGGGGCCCGGCCTCGTCACCGGCTGGGACTTCCGCGGCAAGTACCTGCGCACCTTCGTGAACGGCGAGCTCGCGCAGGACGGTTCGACCGACGAGATGCAGTGGGACATGCACTATCTCGTCGCCGACATCGCCCGCACGATCACCTTGGAGCCGGGCGACGTCCTGCTCTCCGGAACGCCCGCGGGCTCCCGCCCGGTCCGGCCGGGCGACATCGTCGAGGTCGAGGCGGAGGGCCTGGGACGTCTCACCAACCACATCGTCACCGGCCCGACGGCCGTCCGTGCCGACGTCGGGGCCCAGCCCACCGAGTCCGAGGAGGTCCTCTCCACGGCGCTCGGCGGCGACTGGGAGTTCCGCGGCATCAGACCGCCGCGCCGCTGAGCACGGTTCCACCCGGCATGCACAGCAAGGGAGTTGGATCCATGAGGGTGATCGTCGACCTGGACGTCTGCCAGGACCACGGGCAGTGCGTCTTCGCCGCGCCGGACATCTTCCGGCTCGACGGCGAGGGCCACCTCGCGTACGTGGACGCGCCCGACGAGGCGCTGCGCGCCGATGCCGAGGACGCCGCCGACGTGTGCCCGCTGCAGGCGATCCGGGTCGAGGGCTGAGGCGTGGAGGGGGTGGGCGCGGTGGAGCGGACCGGACGCGCCGCATGCACCGGGCGGGCCGGAATCGCCGTCGTAGGGGCGTCGCTGGGCGGCCTGCGCTCGGCGGAACAGCTCCGCGCCGCGGGCTGGCGAGGCCCGATCACCCTCTTCGGCGACGAGCCCCATCTCCCGTACAACCGCCCCCCGTTGTCGAAATCGGTGCTCGCGGGCGAGGCGCCCGCGTCCGGCACGGAACTGCGCAGGCGACCCAGCGTCGAGGACGTCGAGTGGCGCCTCGGCTCGGCGGTCGCCGCCGCCGACCTGGGGGCGCGCACGCTCACACTGACCGACGGATCGGTCCACATGTACGAGGGTCTGGTGGCCGCGACGGGGGTGCGGCCACGCAGACTCCCGATGCCCGGGGGCCCGCCCCGGCACGTCGTCCGCACGCTGGAGGACTCGGCGGCCCTGGCCGCCGGCCTGGCGGCGGGCGCCCGGGTGCTCGTGATCGGATCGGGCTTCATCGGCTGCGAGGTGGCGGCCACCGCGCGCACGACGGGGTGCGCGGTGACCGTCGTCGCGCCGGAGGCGGAGCCGATGGTGCTCGCGCTCGGCCCACACCTGGCGCGGGCGCTGCGCGTCCGTCACGAGGCGCGGGGCGTGAGTTTCCGCATGGGCCGCCTGGCGAGGGAATTCACCCCCGAGGGCGCTGTACTGGACGACGGCACGGAGATCCCCACCGACCTGATCGTCGAGGCGATCGGCTCGCTCCCCAACACGGAATGGCTGGCCGCGACCGCGGGCCTCGACCTCACGGACGGCATCCTCTGCGACGCCCACCTGCGCATCGGCGGCCTCCCGCACGCGGTGGCCGTCGGCGACGTCGCCCGCTTCCCGAACCCGCGCTACGGCCCCGTCCCACGCCGCGTCGAACACTGGTCCGTCCCCGGCGACACGGCCCGCCACGCGGCCCGTACCCTGGTCGCCGCCCTGAGCGGCACCCCCCGCGACCCGGCCCCCTGCGCCCCGCTGCCCTCCTTCTGGAGCGACCAGTTCACGATGCGCCTGCAGTCCTTCGGCCAGCCCTCGCTGGCCGACCGCTGCGAACTCCTCGAAGGCGACCCGGACACCCCCGACGGCGACCTCCTCTACGCCTACTACCAGGGCACCCGACTCATCGGCGTGGCGGCACTGGGCGGCCCGGCGGCAACCGCGGCGGCGGCCCGCCACCGCGCCGACCTCATGACGCTGCCGGAGCCGGTGACCTGACCCGGCACAGGCAAGCGGAAGGGGCAGCGCCTAGGAATGGGTGCTGCCTCGTCACTTCCACACGAGACCGACCACCTCGCACGGCATTGAACTCCAGAACAGGGTTCAGTGCCACGCTTCCGACAGACGCCGCGTGACGACCGAGCTGAAGATGCGCACGCCGCGCGTCGAGCCGGGATCGATGCCGGTGAGTTCCCGCACCCGGCGGAGGCGATAGTCCAGGGTGCGGGGATGGACGTTGAGCGCTGCCGCCGTGGCGCCGCGGTGCATGTCGTGGCAGTAGTACGCGTCAAGCGTGACGAGGAGGTCGGGACCGGGCTGCAGGCTCCGGCCCACGGCCTGGAGCCATGCGTCGACGAACGGCGCGTCGGCGACGACGAGTTCCACGAACACGTCCGACATGGTGTGCGGCCGCAGCCGAGCAGACGCCCGTCGCAGCGGCGCCGCCCTGCTGATCCGCCGGGCCAGGTCGAGGGCGTCGGCAACCTCGGACAGCGATGAGGTGGCGGTGCCGGCGGCGCAGGGGCGACCCAGGGCCTGGGCGAAATCCCGTACGAGATCGGATACCGGGTCGGGCAAGAGGTCGGGGGCAAGGTCGGGCACGGGGTGCGGGCGTACGGTCTCGGCGGTACTGGACCCCGCAGACGCCGGTGAAGCGGCGGGACGCAAGGGAATCAGGGCGATCAGCTCACCGCTCCCGCCTCCCTTGCCCGGCCACCACGTGATCGGCGCGTGGTGGGATTTCACCAGCGCCTCGATCTCGCTTTCCAGATCGCGATCGCCGGCGGGACGTTCCGGCACCCGGATCACCGTCACCGCGCAGCGCTCGGGCAGTTCCATGCCCAGGGCCGAGGCGAGTTCCGCCGATATGGGGTCTCCTTTCAGCAACGACCTGGCCAGCAGGGCAGCCTGCTCGACGTACGCCAGACGGTGTCGCAGCGCCGTCACGAATCCCTGACTATAGGCATGGATACCGCGTTCTCCCTGTGGGGCGAACCAGTGCATCATCCGCATGAGTTCGCCGACTCCGACGCCGCGCTGAGCTTCGGTCGCTTCGTTGATCTCGCGCAACATGAGTGAGGTGTGCAGGCGCAGGACCCGCTGCCGTGCGTCCAGCGACATCCCCGCCGCGGCCCGCGACTCGCCGATCGCCGCGATGTAGCCGAGGTCGTCGTCGCTCAGCTCGCTGTTGTCCGGGGAGAGTTCGACCGTACGGCGGCGCAACCACAACGAGTACTCCAGCGTCTCGGCCCGTGCCCGGGAGTTCGTGTCCAGGAACCCGAACTCCGCGATCTCGCGCGCGTACGCCTCGACCTCCCGGCGCGCGTGGGCCGACGCCTGCCGGGCCAACTCGGCGAAAAGGCTCCCCATGGGTGCGAGCATGTCATTCAGGCCGAAGAAGCACACAGGGGAAATCCAGACGGCATTCATCACTTCGCGCAGACCGGAGACCGCCACGTCTGGGGCACTTTGTCACAGTGCGCAAAATCTCTTGATCGGGGCATTCCCATCGCCTGTGCTCCTTGTGGAGGCACCGCGGACCGGACTTAATTGGAGCCGCGTACCAGCCCGCGGGGTAACACCGCAGCATTCATTCAGGTCACTACTCCGGATCAGCGCGGGAATCGGTACGGAAATCTCTCATCTGCGCGCCACTCAATGGTGCTTGCCCAATCGGGAGGGAAACACCGATGAAAGCAGGAACGAGAAAGAGAATCGCGGCGGCGGTAGCGGTCATGGCCACGTCGACAGCACTGATGCTGAGTGCGCCCGCCAGCGGCTCGGCCGCTCCCGCCGCCGCTCCCAGCCTTCGCGCGTTCGGGATCACAGGTGACGGCACCCAGATGGCCACGTTCACCACCGACCGGCCGAACGTGCTCGACTGGGTCAGGGACATCATCGGCCTCAGTGGCGACACGGCTCTGATCGGCATCGACTTCCGGGTGCAGAACGGCCTGATGTACGGCGTCGGCGACAAGGGCGGCATCTACACGATCAAGACCCCGCCGGCCACCCCGGACGTCGTGATCACCAAGGTGTCCCAGCTCCAGTACTCGCTGCACGGCACGAACTTCGGCGTCGACTTCAATCCGGCCGCCGACCGGCTGCGCGTGGTCAGCGACAACGGCCAGAACCTGCGGCACAACCTCAACGATCACACGACCATCCAGGACCTGAACCTCACCACCCCGCCGGCCGAGGGCACGACCAAGGGCGTCTCCGCCGCCGCCTACACGAACAACGACCTCAACGGGGCCACCGGGACCACGCTCTTCGACGTCAACACGGCCGGCGACCAGATCGTCGTCCAGTCGCCGGCCAACAACGGCACGCTGGCGCCGACCGGCAGCCTCGGCATCGACGCGCAGACCAATGCGGGCCTGGACGTCTTCAGCAGCGTGTCGGGCGGCAAGACGGTCGGCAACGCCGCCTACGCCACTCTCACCGCCTCCGGCGCCGCCAGGCCCTCCCTCTACAGCATCAACCTCTTCACCGGCGAGGCCACGCTCGTGTCCGACGCCCTCGGGGCCAGGTTCCCCCTGAACATCACGGACCTGGCCATCTCCCTCACCGGCAGCTGAGCCCCTCCCGCGGCGGCCCCCGACCACGGATCAAGGAAGGGGCGGCACCCCCGCACAGGGTGCCGCCCCTTCATCGTGAACCGGAACCGCCGCCGCATCGGTACTGAGGGTCGGGGACACGGCGGCGGTCCCGGAGTATGGCTACCGGTGGTCGCTGCCCGTGGAGTGGGAAGCGGCGCGGCCGGCCTCCAGGCGGGCCACCGGGATGCGGAACGGGGAGCAGGAGACGTAGTCCAGGCCCACCTCGTGGAAGAAGTGCACGGACTCCGGGTCGCCGCCGTGCTCGCCGCAGACGCCGAGCTTCAGGTCGGGGCGGGTCTCGCGGCCCAGCCTTGCGGCATCCCGCACGAGCCTGCCGACGCCGTCCTTGTCGATCGTCTCGAAGGGGGAGACGCCGAAGATGCCCTTCTCCAGGTACGCGGTGAAGAACGAAGCCTCCACGTCGTCCCGCGAGAAGCCCCAGACCGTCTGGGTGAGGTCGTTCGTGCCGAAGGAGAAGAACTCCGCGGCCTCCGCGATCTGGTCGGCCGTGAGGGCCGCGCGCGGGAGTTCGATCATCGTGCCGAGCGCCAGCTTCAGTTCGACGCCGGTGGTCTCGACGACCTCCGCGATGACCTGCTCGGCCTCCTCGCGGACGATCTCCAGCTCCTGGACCGTGCCGACGAGCGGAATCATGATCTCCACGCGCGGGTCGCCCTTGGCGGTCTTGCGCTCGGCCGCGGCCTCGGCGATCGCACGGACCTGCATGGTGAACAGGCCGGGGATGACCAGGCCGAGGCGTACGCCGCGCAGGCCCAGCATCGGGTTCTGCTCGTGCAGGCGGTGGACCGCCTGGAGCAGGCGCAGGTCGTTCTCGTTGGCGTCCTTGCGGGACTCGGCGAGCGCGACGCGGACCGAGAGCTCCGTGATGTCGGGGAGGAACTCGTGCAGCGGGGGGTCCAGGAGACGGACGGTGACCGGGAGGCCGTCCATCGCCTCGAAGAGCTCGACGAAGTCCTGCTTCTGGAGGGGGAGGAGCTCCTTGAGGGCGTCCTCGCGGGCGTCGTCCGCGTCGGCCAGGATCAGCCGCTCGACCATCTCGCGGCGCTCGCCGAGGAACATGTGCTCGGTGCGGCACAGACCGATGCCCTGGGCGCCGAAGCGGCGGGCGCGCAGCGCGTCCTCGGCGTTGTCGGCGTTGGCGCGGACACGGAGGCGACGGACGCGGTCCGCGTACGCCATGATCCGGTGCACGGCGGCGACCAGCTCGTCGGCGTCGTCGGCGCCCGCGTGCATGCGGCCCTCGAAGTACTCGACGACGGGGGAGGGGACCACGGGCACCTCGCCCAGGTACACCTTGCCGGTCGAGCCGTCGATGGAGACGACGTCGCCCTCCTCGACGACGGTGTCGCCCACCGTCATGCGGCGGCGCTTGGTGTCGACCTCCAGGTCCTCCGCGCCGCACACACAGGTCTTGCCCATGCCGCGCGCCACGACGGCGGCGTGCGACGTCTTGCCGCCGCGCGAGGTCAGGATGCCCTCGGCCGCGATCATGCCGTCGAGGTCGTCGGGGTTGGTCTCGCGGCGGATCAGGATGACCTTCTCGCCCGAGCGCGACCACTTGATGGCGGTGTACGAGTCGAAGACCGCCTTGCCGACCGCGGCACCCGGTGAGGCGGCGATGCCGCGGCCGAGCTGCTCGACCTTCGCGGACTCGTCGAACCGCGGGAACATCAGCTGCGCGAGCTGGGCGCCGTTGACGCGCTGCAGCGCCTCGGCCTCGTCGATCAGGCCCTGGTCCACGAGCTGCGTCGCGATGCGGAAGGCGGCACCGGCGGTGCGCTTGCCGACGCGGGTCTGCAGCATCCACAGCTGGCCGCGCTCGATGGTGAACTCGATGTCGCACAGGTCCTTGTAGTGCGTTTCGAGCGTCTCCATGATCTGCATGAGCTGGTCGTACGACTTCTTGTCGATCTGCTCCAGATCGGCGAGCGCGACCGTGTTGCGGATGCCCGCCACCACGTCCTCGCCCTGCGCGTTCGTCAGGTAGTCGCCGTACACGCCCTGGTGGCCGGAGGCCGGGTCGCGGGTGAACGCGACGCCCGTGCCGGAGTCGGGGCCGAGGTTGCCGAAGACCATCGAGCAGATGTTGACCGCGGTGCCGAGGTCGCCGGGGATGCGCTCCTGGCGGCGGTAGAGCTTGGCGCGGTCGGTGTTCCACGACTCGAAGACCGAGCGGATCGCGAGGTCCATCTGCTCACGCGGGTCCTGCGGGAAGTCGCGCCCGGCCTCGGTCTTGACGATCTTCTTGAACTTCGTGACCAGCTTCTTCAGGTCCGCGGCCTCGAGGTCGGTGTCGACCGTGACCTTCTTGGCGGCCTTGGCCGCCTCGAGTGCGTCCTCGAAGAGCTCGCCGTCGACGTCCATGACGGTCTTGCCGAACATCTGGATGAGCCGGCGGTAGGAGTCCCACGCGAAGCGGTCGTCGCCGGACTGCTTGGCGAGCCCGGAGACCGACTTGTCGGAGAGGCCGATGTTCAGGACCGTGTCCATCATGCCGGGCATCGAGAACTTGGCGCCGGAGCGGACCGAGACGAGCAGCGGGTCGTTCGCCTGGCCGAGCTTCTTGCCCATGGTCTTCTCGAGGGCGTCGAGGTGCGCACTCACCTCGTCGCGCAGCTCCACGGGCTCGTCGCCGCTTTCGAGGTACGTCTTGCAGGCCTCGGTGGTGATCGTGAAGCCCGGAGGGACGGGCAGCCCGAGGTTGGTCATCTCGGCGAGGTTCGCGCCCTTCCCGCCGAGAAGGTCCTTGAGGTCCTTGTTGCCCTCGGTGAAGTCGTAGACGAACTTCACGCTCTCGCTCGTGTGAGCTACGTGGGGATCTTTGTTTTCCGACACGGGTCTCGACTCCTCGAGAGCTCGGTGGCTGCCCTGACGGCGAGGAACATACCCAGATCGAAGGCACCTGGGTACGTCCACTTGTGCGTCATGCGGCCGTAACCACCCGTCCGCCGCTAGATCGAAAGTAACTGAGCAGTAGCCGAGAGACCGCGTGTGTCTTCAAGTCTTGAACTCAAGGACCTCTCTGCACCCGCAAAACGCTCACATGAGCGGACTGAACTCAGATGTGAGTTCACCTCATGAATGATCGAGCAGTGGCACTGAGTGCCACCCCTTGGAGAAGTGCAGTCGCCCGAGATCCGCTCATCTGAGCGCAACCCCTATCAGGGGTGGCGAGAATCACGCCGTTTGAAGCGGCCGGATGTCAGCATCCGGACCCTCCGGCGAGGGTCCGGCCCGTCCCGGCGGACGCCTCACCGACCCGGCTACACGCCGAGCGCGACGAGCCGCTCCTCCACCCGCTCCGGCGCGTACAGGTGCTCGACCACCAGCGTTGCCGCCCCGACCAGCGCCGCGCGCTCGCCCAGCCGCGAGGTGACGACCTCCAGATGGGCGGTGGAGCGGGGCAGGGCCCGCTGATAGAGGAGCTCGCGGACGCCGGTGAGGAAGGGTGTTCCGGCCAGATCTCCGGCGATCACCAGAACGCCCGGGTTCAGGAGGGTCACGACGGTCGCGAGGACCTCGCCGACGTGCCGCCCGGCCTCGCGCGCGAACCCGACGGCGGTGGGGTGCCCCGCCTCCAGGAGCGCCCGTACGTCCCAGCCCGACTCCGCGGTGACCCCCGCCTCCGTCAGCCTGCGGGCCATCGCGCGTCCGCCCGCCACCGCGGCCAGACAGCCGTAGGACCCGCACCTGCAGAGCGCGTCCGCACCCTCCGGCACCCGGATGTGCCCGATGTCGCCCGCGCCCCCGTCGATGCCCCGGTAGACGTCGCCGCCGACCACCACCCCG
The DNA here is from genome assembly GCF_001418325.1 of Streptomyces atriruber. Lineage (GTDB taxonomy): Bacteria > Actinomycetota > Actinomycetes > Streptomycetales > Streptomycetaceae > Streptomyces > Streptomyces atriruber. Next base: position 10,687 of record NZ_LIPN01000139.1, read on the forward strand.
GCCCCGATCCCCGTGGAGACCTTGACCAGCGCGAAGGCCGAGCAGTCCGGGTAGTGGGTGCGCTGTTCGCCGTACGCCATGAGGTTGGCGTCGTTGTCGACGAGGACCGGCACCTCGGCGGGCCCGCCGGTCCGCTCCGCGAACGCGCGGCGCAGCCGCCCCTGTATGTCGTAGCCGTCCCAGCCCGGCATGATCGGCGGCTGCACGACGCGCCCCGTCTCGCTGTCGACGGGCCCCGGCACGGCGAGCCCGATGCCGCACACCGACCCGGCCGGACGCCCCGACTCGCGCAGCAGTCCGGCGAAGCGGGCGCCCAGCTCGCCGAGGACCGTGTCGGGCCCGTCCTCGACGGCGAGGGGCGCCGCGTGCTCGGCGACGAT
>NZ_LIPN01000014.1 GCF_001418325.1 Streptomyces atriruber
GGGACGTCGTGACCGTGGCCTCGGCGGTCAGGTCCACCGCTATGCCCCACGCGGTCCTGAACATGCGGTACCGCATCGTCCGGGCGTCGGGCCCCGGCCCCGCCTCCCCCGGCACGCGGTGCTCAGCCGTCCGCTCGGGCCACGCCGGTCGGGCAGGACCGGCCCCAGTTCGTCTCCGACGGGGCGTCGAGCGTCGCGCCCGTGCCGCCGATGCCGCAGTAGCCGTCGGGGTTCTTGTCCAGGTACTGCTGGTGGTACGCCTCCGCGGGCCACAGGACGCGGTTCTGTGCCGGGAGGACCGTCGTCGTGATCGTGCCGTGGCCCGAGGCGGTCAGGACCTTCTGGAAGGCCGCCAGGGACGCGGTCGCCGTCTCCTCCTGCTCGGGGGAGTGGGTGTAGATCGCCGAGCGGTACTGCGTGCCGACGTCGTTGCCCTGGCGGAAGCCCTGCGTGGGGTTGTGGGACTCCCAGAACAGCTTCAGGAGCTCGGCGTACGTGACCTTGGACGGGTCGAAGACGACGCGGACCGCCTCCGTGTGGCCGGTCAGGCCGGAGCACACCTCTTCGTAGGAGGGGTTCTCCGTGTAGCCGCCCTGGTAGCCGACGTACGTCGTCCAGACGCCGTCGGTCTGCCAGAACTTGCGCTCCGCGCCCCAGAAGCAGCCCAGCGCGAAGTCCGCCACCTCCAGGCCGTCGGGGTAGGGGCCGAGCAGCGGGTTGCCGAGGACCGTGTGGCGGGAGGGGACCTCGAATTCCGGGGTCGCCCGGCCCTTGAGGGCCTGCTCGGCGGTGGGGAGCTCGGGCGTGCGGCCGAAGATCATGGGGTCTCTCCTCGTGCGTGACAGGGGTCTACCTCGTCAACGTACGGACGGGGTGGCGCATTCCGGTCAGAGGGGCAGAGGGGCAGAGGTGCGGGCGGGCAGGGCAGGGGTCAGTGCGGGAGCGTCGCCGGGCTGCCGCCGTTCGCCTCGTACCCCGCGACCGCCAGCGCGCGGTACACCGCGTAGTCCGAAGCGGGGTCCTCGGAGAGGGTCCAGGGCAGCGCGCCCACGTGGCCGTCCACGTGCACCAGCTGGTTCATCGCCTCCGACCAGCGCTGGCTGCGGACCAGGAAGAAGACGAGGAGATGGCGGACGTGCGCCAGCATCGGGTCGTCCGCGCGCGCGGAGTGCACCGCGAACAGCGCACCCTCGACGGCCTTGGTGACGACCTCGCTCTCGTAGAAACCGCGCACCAGATTGACCTCGGGCAGGTGCTCGTAGACCCCGAAGAGGGGGAGCGCGGCGAGCAGGGAGCCGCGGGGCGCGCGGGCGGCCGCGGCCTCCGCGAAGTCGTACGCGAGGTCGCGCGAGCCGTGCCACTTCTCGCACCAGTAGTGCAGCGCCGCGAGGTGGGCGCCCATGTGCGCGGGCGCGCGGTCCAGGATCTTCAGCCAGAGCTGCTCGAACTCCTCGCGGGGATACGCGAGTCCGCGCGCGATCGACAGCTCGATGATGTACGGGACCGGGTCGCCGGGGGAGAGGAGCGCCGCCTGCGCGCAGGCCTCCTTCGCCTCCTCCAGGATGATCCGGAACTCGTCCGTCCCCTGCGCCGCCGTGCGCCACGCCTGCTGCACGAGGAACTCCGCGTGCACCGCCGCGCCGCCCGCGTCCTTGGGCGTCTCCGCACGCCACACGCGCAGCCACTGCCCGCCCGGGTTGTCGCTGACGCCGCCGGGCCGCTGCTGCAGCTCAAGGGAGGCCGCGCCCGCGAAGGCCTGCACGCGCTGCCAGCGCCGCTCGCCGTGCGTCTCCGTGCCCGCGAGGAGCTGCGAGGCGGCCTTCCACTCCTGCGTGCGCTGCACGAGGTCGAGCACTTCGAGGAGATCGGCGTCCGGTCCCGGCATGCGGATGTCCAGCTCCTCCTGGCGCAGGAAGCCGTAATTCGCCGGGTCCGCGGCGTCCGGCGAGCCGGGGGCGACCTGCCGGATTCCGCCGCGCCTGCGCAGCAGAACGGGCCCCAGGACCGCACCGATCATGAGCACCGCGAACAGGAACCAGAGAATCTCCATGAGACAAGCGAACCAGACGCGTCGGACAATTGGCCAACCTGCCGGGACGTACCCGGACCGACCCGGCAGAAGGACCCGTGCGCGCACTACGCTCAGGCCGCATGAGTGACTCGCACAGCACGCAGAGCTTCGAGACCGTGGCGATCCACGCGGGCAACACCGCCGACCCCCTCACCGGCGCCGTGGTCCCGCCCATCTACCAGGTCTCGACCTACAAGCAGGACGGCGTCGGCGGTCTGCGCGGCGGCTATGAGTACAGCCGCAGCGCCAACCCGACGAGGACCGCCCTCGAAGAGAACCTGGCCGCACTGGAGGGCGGCCGTCGCGGACTCGCCTTCGCGTCCGGACTGGCGGCCGAGGACTGCCTTCTCCGTACGCTGCTCGCTCCCGGCGACCACGTCGTGATCCCCAACGACGCGTACGGCGGCACCTTCCGGCTCTTCGCCAAGGTCGTCTCGCGCTGGGGCGTGGAGTGGTCCGTCGCCGACACCTCCGACCCGGAGGCCGTGCGGGCCGCGCTGACCGACCGCACGAAGGCGATCTGGGTGGAGACCCCCTCCAACCCGCTGCTCGGCATCACCGACATCGCCGCGGTCGCGCAGATCGCCCGCGAGGCCGGGGTGCGCCTCGTCGTCGACAACACCTTCGCGAGCCCCTACCTCCAGCAGCCGCTCGCGCTCGGCGCGGACGTCGTCGTGCACTCCATGACGAAGTACATGGGCGGCCACTCGGACGTCGTCGGCGGCGCGCTCGTCGTCAACGACGCGGAGCTCGGCGAGGAGTTGGCGTACCACCAGAACGCGATGGGTGCCGTCGCCGGGCCCTTCGACGCCTGGCTGGTGCTGCGCGGCATCAAGACCCTCGCGGTGCGCATGGACCGGCACAGCGAGAACGCCACCAAGGTCGCCGAGATGCTGACCCGGCACGCGCGCGTGAGCCGCGTCCTCTACCCGGGCCTTCCGGAGCACCCCGGTCACGAGATCGCCGCCAAGCAGATGAAGGCGTTCGGCGGCATGGTGTCGTTCCAGGTCGACGGAGGCGAGGAGGCGGCCGTCGAGGTCTGCAACCGGGCCGAGCTGTTCACCCTGGGCGAGTCCCTGGGCGGCGTCGAGTCCCTGATCGAGCACCCGGGCCGCATGACGCACGCCTCGGTGGTGGGCTCGGCCCTGGAGGTCCCCGCGGACCTCGTGCGGCTCTCGGTGGGCATCGAGTCGGCGGACGACCTCATCGCCGACCTGCAGCAGGCGCTGGGCTAGTCACCGGCCGGGCAGGTCACAGGCCGGGCCGGTCACCAGTGGGTCAGGGGTGGAGTCGTGTCGGCAGGCGGCTCCACCCACGGCCGGGCGACCGACGCCCACACGACGAACGCCACCGCGGCGGCGAACAGCAGCATCCAGAAGGCCCGCCGCACCGCTCTGCGGCGCCGCAGAGCCCGGCTGCCCCGCCGTACCGCGTCGTGCAGGAGCTCGGGCGGCACGGCGGGCGTCGCGCCCTCCAGGATCCGCCGGATCGCCTGTTCCTTGCGCTCGTACTGACTCATGAGGGCGCCGCCCCGCTCAGCGTCCGGGCCGGCGCCGGACCCCGCGGCGGGTGCAGCACCGTCGCGATGGCGCGGGCGCAGACCCCCCGGACCCGCTCGGCGGGCAGCCCGAGGAGCGCCGCCGTCTGCTCCTCGGCCACGCCCTCGTACATGCGCAGGACGAGAATCAGCCGCTCCTGGGGCCGCAGCCGGTCCAGGACCCCGCCGTGGCCGCGGTGGCGGCGCCAGGCCGCGCGTCCGAAGCGGAGGGCGACCTGCTGGCGGGTGCGGTCGTAGGGGTCCTCGCCGCGCAGCCGGTCCCACGAGGCGTAGGTGTGCGCGAGCGCCGCGGTCAGCAGGGCACGCGCGCGTGGGTTGTCGTCCGGGGGCTCGGCGGTGAGCAGGGTCGTGGCATGCAGGAGCCGCCCTGCCGCGCCCGCGACGAACGCCTCGAACTCCCGGGCACGGCGGGCGCTCTGGAGCGCCTGCCGTTCTCGCACCGCACCTCCCGGCCACAAGGAAGGGGGATCCCGGTCTCATATGAGGCCAGAGGCGGGGCCGGGGTCAAGACTCCGGAGTGGCCGGAACCTCTCCCACGGGTGCCGCCTGTGACGTCTGCCGCGCAGAGAGGGCGGAATTGAAGCGTGTGAGGAGCGCACAGAAGCTCTCGCGCTCCGCCGGGTCCCAGTCCTGCGTCAGCTCGGCCATCAGCTCGCGCCGCGAGGAGCGCACCTCGTCGAGTCTGGCCTGACCGCGCGGCGACAGCTGGAGGACCACGGCGCGGCCGTCCTCGGGGTGCGAGGTCCGCTTGACGAGTCCGGTGTCGACGAGCGGGGCGACCTGGCGGGTGACAGTCGAGGAGTCGATGCCCATGCTTGCCGCGAGCGCCTTGACGCCCATCGGCCCCTCCTTGTCGAGGCGGTTGAGCAGCAGGTACGCGGCGCGGTCCATGGAGTTGCGGACCTGGCCGACGCCGCCGAGGCGGGTCTGCTCCGCGCGGCGGGCGAAGACCGCCACCTGGTGTTGCAGGCTGTCCAGGAGGGCGGGATCGCTGGCGGTCGTCATGTCCGGAGTTGTGGGCATGGCCGGGGGCTCACTTCATGCGAGGGCGATGGGTTGGGGGCCAGGGTACGCGGCCGCGGCGCGTACCGTACCTGCGCTGCGCAAACCCACCGGAGAACGGTCTCGTTCCTTGGTCATCCCAGGAGGACTCGGGCGTCGGCTGCAAGACTTGCCGTCATGAGCTACCGCACGCCGCACTCCTTGCCGAAGTCCCTGCCGACGGTGACCCTCGACGACGTGCGCGGTGCGCAGAAGATGCTCTCCGGAGTGGCCCGGATGACGGCGATGGAGGGCAGCAGGTACCTGTCCGGGCTGGTCGGGGCCCCGGTGCACCTCAAGTGCGAGAACCTGCAGCGGACGGGTTCGTTCAAGCTGCGCGGCGCGTACGTGCGGATCGCGGGCCTGCTCCCCGAGGAGCGCGCCGCCGGTGTGGTCGCCGCCAGCGCGGGCAATCACGCCCAGGGTGTGGCGCTGGCCTCCTCGCTCCTCGGCGTGCGCTCCACGGTGTTCATGCCGGCCGGTGCGCCGCTGCCCAAGGTCGCCGCGACGCGCGACTACGGCGCGGAGGTGCGGCTGCACGGCCAGGTGGTCGACGAGACGCTGGCCGCCGCGCAGGAGTACGCGGACCGGACGGGCGCGGTCTTCATCCACCCCTTCGACCACGCGGACATCATCGCGGGGCAGGGCACGGTCGGCCTCGAGGTCCTGGAGCAGTGCCCCGAGGTGCGCAGCCTCGTCGTGGGCATCGGGGGCGGTGGTCTCGCGGCGGGCATCGCGGTGGCGGTCAAGGCGCTGCGCCCGGACGTGAAGGTGATCGGCGTGCAGGCGGCCGGGGCCGCGGCCTACCCTCCCTCGCTGGCCGCCGGGTACCCGGTGTCGGTCCAGAACCCCGCGACGATGGCCGACGGCATCAAGGTGGGGCGCCCCGGAGACGTACCGTTTCGCCTGGTGGAGGACCTGGTCGACGACGTCGTCACGGTCTCCGAGGACGAGCTCTCCAGCGCCCTGCTGCTGTGTCTGGAGCGGGCCAAGATGGTCGTCGAGCCGGCCGGTGCCAGCCCGGTGGCGGCCCTGATGAGCGACCCGAAGGCGTTCGAGGGGCCGGTGGTGGCGCTGCTGTCGGGCGGCAACGTGGACCCGCTCCTGATGCAGCGCATCCTGCGGCACGGCATGGCGGCGGCGGGCCGCTACCTCTCGCTGCGGCTGCGCCTGACGGACCGCCCCGGGGCGCTCGCGACGCTCCTCGGCGTGCTGTCGGAGGTGGACGCCAACGTCCTCGACGTGAGCCATGTGCGCACGGATCCCCGGCTGGGGCTCACGGAGGCCGAGGTGGAGCTGCACCTGGAGACGAAGGGGCCCGAGCACTGCGTCGAGGTGGGTGCGGCGCTGCGGGCGGCGGGCTACACGGTCATCGGCTGAGACCCGCGCCACCTGGCCGTGGTCGGGACTTTGGAAAAACAGCTGAACCAACGCGATACATCGCGTTATGGTGTGCCTCTCGTCACCTGCCGCCGGGCGCACGAAGTCCGGCAAATCTAAGCTTTTCCGTAGGAACTTCACCCGAAGCAATCCACATCAGGGGAGAACCCACATGCCAGGCGCGATCTACGCCGAAGGTCTGGTGAAGACCTTCGGTGACGTACGGGCTCTGGACGGCGTCGATCTGGATGTCCCGGAAGGAACCGTGCTCGGCCTCCTCGGACCGAACGGCGCGGGCAAGACCACGGCGGTCCGCTGCCTCACGACGCTGCTCAGGCCCGACAGCGGCAAAGCGGTCGTCGCGGGCATCGACGTCCTCAAGCACCCCAACGAGGTGCGCCGCTCCATCGGTCTGTCCGGCCAGTTCGCGGCCGTGGACGAGTATCTGACGGGCCGCGAGAACCTCCAGATGGTCGGCCAGCTCTACCAGATGAAGGCCAAGGAGGCGAAGGCCAGGGCGGCCGAGCTGCTCGACCGTTTCAACCTCGCCGACGCCGCGGACCGCCCCTCCAAGACGTACTCCGGAGGCATGCGCCGCCGCCTCGACCTCGCCGCGGCGCTCGTCGTCTCGCCCCCCGTGATGTTCATGGACGAGCCGACCACCGGCCTGGACCCGCGCAACCGCCAGCAGCTGTGGGAGGTCATCCAGGAGCTCGTCCAGGGCGGCACGACCCTGCTCCTGACCACGCAGTACCTCGAAGAGGCCGACCACCTCGCGCACGACATCTGCGTCGTCGACCACGGCCGAGTCATCGCCCGCGGCACCTCCGACCAGCTCAAGGGCCAGACCGGCGGCGAGCGCGTCGAGGTCGTGGCGCACGAGCGCGAGCACATCGCGACCGCGGCCGAGGTCCTGCGCGGCTTCGGCAAGGGCGAGGTCGCCGTCGCCGAGCACACCCGCAAGCTGACCGTCCCCGTCACCGGCGGCGCCAAGCTGCTCGCCGAGGTCATCCGCGAGCTGGACGCCCGCGGCGTGGAGATCGACGACATCGGCCTGCGCCGCCCGACCCTCGACGACGTCTTCATCTCCCTCACCGGGCACGTCGCCGAAGTCGCGGACGAGACCAATGGTCAGGGCGCCGACGCCAAGTCCAAGAGCCGGCAGGAGGCCGACAAGTGAGCACCGTCACCGACGCCGTGCGCGCCGCCGGGCCCAGGCCCGCCGGTGGCATCGGCCAGTCCGTCAGGGACTCCCTGGTCGTCGCCAAGCGCAACCTCATCCGGATGTCGCGCATCCCGGAGATGGTCATCTTCGGGCTCATCCAGCCGATCATGTTCGTGGTGCTCTTCAGCTACGTCTTCGGCGGATCCATGATGATCGGCAACAGCATCGATCCCGTGGACTACCGCAACTTCCTGATGGCGGGCATCTTCGCGCAGACCGTCACCTTCGCCACCGCGGGCGCCGGGGCGGGCATCGCCGACGACATGCACAAGGGCCTCATCGACCGCTTCCGCTCGCTGCCCATGGCGCGCGGCGCCGTCCTCACCGGCCGCACCATCGCAGACCTCGTGCAGACCGCGCTGACCCTTCTGGTCCTCGCGGTGGTGGCGGTCCTCGTCGGCTGGCGCATCCACGAGGGGATCGGAAAGGCCCTCGGCGCCTTCGGCCTCCTGCTCCTGCTCGGGTACGCGTTCACCTGGGTCGGCGCGCTGATCGGACTCTCGGTCCGCACCCCGGAGGCGGCCACGTCGGGTGGCCTGATCTGGCTGTTCCCGGTCACGTTCATCTCGAACGCGTTCGTGGACTCCAGCAAGATGACGCCCTGGCTGCGGCACGTCGCCGACTGGAACCCGTTCAGTGCGACCGTCCAGGCCTGCCGCCAGCTCTTCGGCAATCCGGGCGTCTCGCCGTCCGACGCCTGGCCCATGCAGCACCCGGTCTGGGCCTCGGTGATCTACTCGGTCCTGATCATCCTGCTCTTCCGCACGCTGTCGGTCCGCAAGTACCGCTCGGCGACGGCCTGAGACACGGCAGGGCCCCGGCGCGCCACGCGCCGGGGCCCTGCCGTGTCCGCGATACGGGCGTCAGCCCGAGTACGGCTTGGCCTTGAGGATCTTCACGGAGGCGAACTTGCCGTTCGGCAGTTCGTACTCGGCGTTCTCGCCGATCTTCTTGCCGTTCACGCCCGTGCCCAGCGGGGACTGCGGCGAGTACGTCTCGATGTCGCCGCTCGCGTACTCACGGGAGGCGAGCAGGAAGGTCACGGTGTCGTCCTCGTCGCCGTCGAAGGCGATGGTGACGACCATGCCGGGCTCCACGACGCCGTCGTCGGCCGGGGCCTCACCGACCCGCGCGGTCTCCAGGAGCTGCGTCAGCTGGCGGACGCGGAGCTCCTGCTTGCCCTGCTCCTCCTTGGCCGCGTGGTACCCGCCGTTCTCCCGCAGGTCGCCCTCCTCGCGCGCCGCGGCGATCTTGGCCGCGATCTCGGTGCGCGCAGGACCAGACAGGTACTCCAGCTCGGCCTTGAGCTGGTTGTACGCCTCCTGGGTCAGCCAGGTGACGTTCTCGCTGGTCTGGGTCACAGGTGCTCCTCGTAGGTACTGGGAATACAAAGCATCGCCCTACCCAGAAGGATGTTCCTTCTCGGGTGGGCGAAACCACGAGCCTAACAATTCAGGGGCGTCAGGGGGAGGACATAAGCCATCAGATTTGCGTCAACGCAGGTGAGCGCGGTAAAGCCGCCGCAACTCAGTCCGAGTGGCAGCCCAGCAGCTCGACGCTGGTGGCCTTCTCCGTCGTACGCAGCGTGACGACCTTGTCGATGCGGTCCTTGCGCTGGTCGAAGCGGAAGTCCGCGCGGCCCACCTCGGCACCCGACTCGGCCTGCGAGCGCAGGGTGCAGTAGCCCTTGGCCCCGGTGTCCTTGCGGACCTCCAGATGGGCCTCGACGGCATGGTCGGAGACGACGTCGAACTTGATGACCTCGCCGCTGACCTTCGCGCCGTTGACGTAGTCGTAGCCGAACCAGCCGATGACGCCGAGCAGGAGCACGCCGAGCACCGAGCCGATGATCTTCAGCTTGCGGTCGGCGGCTTCGTCGGCCGTGCGCGCACGGCCGTACCGTCCTTCGGGGAGCTTCGAGCCCGCCGCCGCCATGATCGTCCTCCAGGAACAGGGGATGCCGGAATTTTCCGCCCCCCGGTTCCGTCACTATAGAAGCCGCCTGATGCGCCGGAATCACGAGGGCGCCCAATACCTTGAGGATCGAGTCTTGACTGAGCAGCTGCGACTGATGGCCGTTCACGCCCACCCCGACGACGAGTCGAGCAAGGGCGCGGCCACCATGGCCAAGTACGTGTCCGAGGGGGTGGACGTGCACGTCGTGACCTGCACGGGCGGGGAGCGCGGCGACATCCTCAACCCCAAGCTCCAGGGCGACAAGTACATCCAGGAGCACATCCACGAGGTGCGCAGGAAGGAGATGGACGAAGCGCGCGAGATCCTCGGCGTCAAGCAGGACTGGCTCGGCTTCGTCGACTCCGGCCTGCCCGAGGGCGACCCGCTGCCGCCGCTGCCCGAGGGCTGCTTCGCCCTGGAGGACGTCGACAAGGCGGCCGGTGAGCTGGTCCGGCAGATCCGCTCGTTCCGTCCGCAGGTCATCACGACGTACGACGAGAACGGCGGGTACCCGCACCCCGACCACATCATGACCCACAAGATCACGATGGTGGCCTTCGACGGCGCGGCCGACGCGGAGAAGTACCCCGAGAGCGAGTTCGGCCCGGTCTTCCAGCCGCAGAAGCTGTACTACAACCAGGGCTTCAACCGTCCGCGCACCGAGGCGCTGCACCACGCGATGATCGACCGCGGCCTGGAGTCGCCGTACGGGGACTGGCTCAAGCGCTGGGACGAGTTCGAGCGGGTCGAGCGCACGCTGACCACGCACGTTCCGTGCGCCGACTTCTTCGAGACCCGTGACAAGGCCCTGATCGCGCACGCCACGCAGATCGACCCCGACGGCGGCTGGTTCCGGGTGCCGATGGAGATCCAGAAGGAGGTCTGGCCCACGGAGGAGTACGAGCTCGCGAAGTCACTCGTCGATACTTCCCTCCCCGAGGACGACCTCTTTGCGGGCATCCGCGACAATGCCTAGCGTGAACGCACATCTGGCAATGACGCATCTCGTCCCTCTTGCCAAGGAGGTCGACGACGACAAGGTGACGCCCGGCGTCCTCGGCTTCATCGTCTTCGCGGTGATGGCGCTGGCCGTCTGGGGCCTCATGAAGTCGATGAACCGGCACATGCGCAAGGTCGACTTCAAGGACCCCGAGGAGAGGTCGGAGAAGGAGCCGGTCGGCGCAGCGGCGGGCGAGGACTCCTCTTCGGCGTCGAAGAAGAAGCCGGGCGCCGGGAACTAGGACCCGGAAAGACCCCGGAAAAGACCGGACCCCTCCCGCCCGAAGGCGAGAGGGGGCTGAGCTGTCTGCTGGTGGAGCCGGTCAGTCCAGGACCATGTCACCGAACGCGACGACGTTGACCTCGTGGTGCTCGACGTTGACGGCGTCGTTGTCGACTCCGTAGGGACCGTCGTTGGCGGAGGCGATGCCCGCGCCGCCGAGGACGGTGACGGCGGCCAGGACAGTGGTGGCTACAGCAGTACGCAAACGCATGAAGCAGTCCTTTCTTGTGGGTCTGAAGATCGCGAGAAGGCTTTTCCGGTCTGTTCGAGCCGTATACGGCCTTCTCGGGAAGCCCACCCGTCCGCATGGCTCATGCGGCCGATGCGCGGAGCGCGTCCGGGGGGCGCACAGGGGGCGTCGGGCCGTTTCGGCCGTCAGCCGTTCTTGCACTGGTTGCCGAGGGCCGGGTTGAGCAGCCCGATGACGTCGACGCTGTTGCCGCACAGGTTGAGGCCGAGGTCGACGGGGACCTGGAGTGCGTTGCCGCTGACGACGCCCGGGGAGTCGGCGACCGTGGCCGAGGCGTCGGGGCCGGGGTCCGCGACCGCGGCGCCGGCGCCACCGAGGACGGTGACGAGGGTGAGGGCGGCTGCGGTGACGATGCTGCGCGTACGCATGGATACCTCTTCACAGAAGGAGAAGGCGGTCCATGCGAGCCTCACCCGGGGCGGCCGCGGGCGCTCATGTTCGTAGCCCGTCGGTGCGATCAATGCCCCTATTGGGGGAGACGGCGGGGCACCCCGACGCCCGCCCGCTCACTCCCGTCCCGGTACGTCCACCCCCATGACCTCCCTCGCGTGCCGGCTCGGCACCATGCCGAGGCGCCACGCCTGCCAGCCCGCTTCCAGGTCGGCGCCGCGCTCCAGGAGCAGGGCGTACGCCTGCACGCAGTCGGTGAGCTTGCCGTCGCGGGTCGGATGGTCGGCGCGGGAGAGCCGGCTGAGCTCCTCCTGGGCGACCGCCGTGCCGATCTCCCAGCCGCCCGGCGAGGCGTACGGCAGCAGGGTGCAGCGCAGGAAGCGGGCCCAGTCGCCGCCGCGGCGGTCCCCGTACGAGCCGAAGAGCTCGATGGCCTCGTCGCACAGGGCGAGCGCCTGCTGGCTGCGGCTGTTGCCCGCGTCCACGACCACCAGCTCCAGACAGGTCCAGGCCTCGCCGTGCGCGACGCCGATGCGCTGGAAGTCGGCGCGGGCGTCCACCAGGAGCTGGCGGGCGAAGCCGGAGTTGCGCAGCGAGCCCGTCTGCGCCGCGCGCTGGTCGCGGGTCACGCGCGCCGAATGGTGCCGGGCGCAGGCCAGGCCGTACACGTCCCGCATCCGGGAGAACATCGTGCGGGCCCGCTCCAGGTCGCGCACCGCCTGATCGAGGCTGCCTGCCTCCTCCAGGGCCTGGCCGAGGTAGTACAGGGACCAGGCCTCGCCGCGCGCGTCGTCGTTGTCGCGGTGCCGGGACACCGCCTGGCGCAGTCCGTCGACGGCCGGTGAGGGGTCGCCGTCGACCAGGCGGGCCCGCGCCAGCTGGGTGAGGGCCCAGGCCTCGCCGCGCGGGTCGCGGGTGCGGCCGTACAGGTCGAGGGCGCCCCGCAGCTCCTCCTCCGCGCGCGGCACGTCGCCCATGCGCAGGCGGAGCTGGCCGAGCTGGAAGTGCGTCCAGGCCTCGCCGTGCACCGAGCCGCTCGCGTGGTGCAGGGCGAGCGCCGTCTCCAGCATGCCGAGGGCGTGCGCGAGGTGGGCGCGGTCCCGCTCGACCGCCGCGAGCGCGTGCAGCGTCCAGGCGCGGTCGCCCGCCAGCTCGTCGGTGTCCTGCAGATCGAGCGCCTCCGTCAGGCGTGCCGCGGCCTCCGTGAGATTGCCCTGGTGGTGCAGCGTGATGCCGAGGGAGCCGAGCGCGCGGGCGGCGGCCGCGTCCTGGTGGGCCTCGAAGTACCGGTCGACGACGGAGTTCAGCGTGGTGCGCGACTGGTCGAGCTCGCCGAGCTGGCGGGCCGCGATGCCGGTGCGCCACTGCACGCTGCGGCCGAGGAGGCCCTGATCGATGGCCTGGGTGAGGTCGTTGATCTCGCCGAGCCGGTAGAGGTCGCCGCGCAGCAGGCAGTAGTCGCACAGGGCGCCCAGGAGGTTCAGCACCGCCGTCTGGTCGACGCCCTCCGCGTGCCGCAGCGCCGCCGTGATGAACGTCGACTCGTCGTCCAGCCAGCGCAGCGCCGCGTCGAGGGAGGTGAAACCGTGCTGCCCGGCTGCGCCCTTCAAAAGAGTGTCGGCGCGCGTGGACGTCTTGCCGTCGACCAGGCGGATCACCGTGTCGGCCAACTCGCCGTAGCTGGCGATGAGTCGTTCCTGCGCGGCCGTGCGCTCGGCCGGCTCCTCCTCGTCGAGGAGGCGGGTGCGGGCGAAGGAACGCACGACGTCGTGCAGGCGGTAGCGGCTGCCCGGCGGGGCCCCTTCGCCCTCGTGCTCCCGGGGGCGGGGCACTTCGACGAGCCCGGCGCGGGAGAGCTCCGTCAGCTGCCGGGCCGCCTCCTGCTCGTCCGCGCCGAGCAGCGCCGCCGCGGCGGCCGCGCCCAGCGAGGCGCGCCCGGCCAGCGCAAGACGGCGCAGCAGCCGCCTGGCCTGCTCGGACTGGTCGGCGTAGCGCAGCCACAGGACGCGCTCGACCGGGCCGACCTTCTCGGCGGGTCCGTACGCCGACAGGTCCGAGGCCAGCTGACGCGGCGTACGCGGACCGAGCGAGGAGCCCGCGGCGCGCAGCGCCAGCGGCAGCCCGCCGCACAACTCCCGCACCGAGTCCGCCGATTCGGCGTCGTAGGGCCCGGAGAGGTCCTCGGCGGACTCGCGGAGCAGCTCCTCGGCGGCCGCCTCGTCCAGTGCCTCGACCGGCAGTTGGTGCACCCACGCGGGCAGGTCGCCGGGCAGCTCCAGCGGCTGCCGCGAGGTGACGAGGACGAGGCTGTCCGAGCGCTCCGGGACCAGCGTGCGGACCTGCTCGGCGTCGCTGGCGTCGTCGAGCACGATCGTCACCGCGAGGCCGGTCAGATACTGGTGGTAGAGCTCGCTGAGCCGCTTGACCTGCTGCTCCTGCGAGGCCCGCTCGCGGAACAGCAACTGCTCGCGCGGCGCGCCCAGTCGGTTCAGCAGATGCAGCAGGGCGTCGCGCGTGGACATCGGTGACTCCTGCGCGGTGTCGCCGCGCAGGTCCACCACGCACGCGCCGCGGAACTGGTCGCGCAGGTCGTGCGCCGCCCGCACCGCGAGCGAGGTCCGCCCCGAGCCCGGCACGCCGTGCAGCATGACCACCGTGGGACGGGTGTCCGTGCTGGCGCGCGCCGCGTGCACCCACTGCGCGATCCGGCCCAGCTCGGTCCTGCGCCCGACGAACGGGGCCGCCGTCTCGGTGAGTTGGGTGAAGGACTGCTGCAGCACGCTGCGTCTGCGCGCCGCCGCGCTCTTGTCCGTGCCCCGCAGCTGGGGCGCCGGCTTCTTCGCGGCGTGCGCGCCGGTCGACGCGGCGAGGACCCGCTGCTGGTCGAGGAAGGGCCGGATGCCGCGCACCTCCAGCGCCGTCAGCCACTGCAGCCGCAGCTGCTCGGGGCCGCCGGGCCTGCTGAGCTCACCGGCGCGGCGGCTGGCCGCGGGGACGTGGGCGGCCGTCACCTTCACGACGGTGGCCGCCGCGCCCGCGACGGCGACGACCGCGCCGGTGCCGAGGGCCGTGCCGACGCTCGTGCCGAACGACAGGTCGGACACGCCTGCCGCGAGCGCGGCAACCACCGCCACCAGCAGCGGAGTTCCGGCGCCCTCCTTCGCGTACCGCTGTCCGAAGGTGAGCCGGCCCGCCTCCGACTCGTCCAGCGCACCGGTGTACGCGGTGTACTCCTCGTCCGCCGTCTGCGCCATGGCGTCGAGGGCGCCGCGCGCCCGCGAGAGCAGCACGTTTCCGTCGACGCGCCCGCCCGAACGGCGGACCTCCTCCTCCACGGCCCGTCCCAACAGCCGCTCGGCCTCGGCCCGATGGCTGTCCCGCATATGCGTTCCCCCTCCGAGAGCATCAGTTGCCTGCGGTCACAAGTGTCCTGCGTACGGAGCCCGGACGCGAGGGCGTCCGCGGATCAGGCCTCGTCGAGGCCGGTGGTCGGGCCGCGGCGGGGGCCCGGAC
>NZ_LIPN01000140.1 GCF_001418325.1 Streptomyces atriruber
GGCAACGGCGACGCCCCGCCCCGTTTCGGGCGGGGCGTCGCCGTTGCCCGGAAGGGAGCAGCCGATGCGCTGCCAGTACTGCAACGAAGACAAGCCGGACGTGACCGTCCGCCGCGACCCGTTCGCCTGGGAAGTCGGCGACCAGGACGTGCAGGAACCGATGTGCGATGCCTGCGAGCAGATCAGGTTCGAGGACTCCTGAATCCCCACTCCGGTCGCTCCGCCTGGCCTTCGCCTGCCCACCTGGGCGGGCGAAGGCCGGACAGGCCGACCGGCCCTGCACCACATGCCATCGCGACGTTCTCAACTCGGAGGTAGCACCGTGCTGTTAGGCAAGCACACCCCCACCCGCTACGAGATCAGCATCACCCCGGTCGCCCCCGCCCGGCGGCCCCTATGGCTGAACGCCCTGCTCATCTTGCTCCTGTCCGGCGTCGCCGTCCTCGTCAGCCACAGCGACGAGGACAACGCCACCCCGAACCGGCCCCCGCACACGCAGACCGCTGACGACCGCCCGCACGGCCAGGACTAGCCCTGAACGGAGACGCCATGGACCACGCCGCTCAAAGCCAGGCCATCGCCCTGCTCCTCGGTCACGCCGAGACCAGCGGCGAGATCGATGCGCTGGCCCGTATCGCGCGTCGGGCGGGCTTTCCGTGGACCTGCCCGGCCTGCCAACTCGACAACTACCCGAACAAGCAGGCCTGCTGCGGCAAGCGCCGTCCGGCCGACGGCTTGGCGGCCTGACACCGCCGTATCCGGGGCGGCCTGCCACATCTCGCCAAAGAACTGCTGACCGCCCCGGCACCCCCGTCTCTTCGAGAGAAACAGGAGAACTCCAGCATGGCCCCTTGTGCCCCGCCCCCGCGAGCCCCTCGCCAGCCGCAGCCGACCCGGCTGCTGGCCACCGCGCTCGCACTCGCCTTGCAGGGCATCCCCGTTTTGCCGCTGCGTGTGGGCAAGGCCCCCTTCAACAACTGCCCGGCCTGCGCCAAGAACACGTGCGGCGGCCGCCCCAACATGAAGCAGGCCGGGCCCTGCACCTGCCCGGCCCCCTGCCACGCCTGGGCTGCCGCAACCACCGACCCCGACACCCTCACCTCCACCGCCTGGGCGGCCGCCTGGCGGCGCGCCAACGCGGTGGCCTACCACCCCGGCGGGGCACGGCTGACCGTCGTCGACCTCGACAACGCCGACGCCATCGCCTGGGCCCACGCTCACCTACCGCGCACCCGCACCGTCCCCACCACACGCGGTCAGCACTGGATCTACCTGGGCACCATGCCCTCCGCCAACGGCGTACGACCCGGAATCGACATCAAATCCCGCATGTCCTACGCACGGTGGCTCGGGCCCGGCACCGGCCACCCCACCGCCCTGCCCGACACCGTCCGGGCGCTCTCCGTGAAGCTCGCCCCGATCCGGCCCTTGCCCCAGCCCGCCACCGCGTCCGCCCCGGACGGCGAGGGGGCCTGCCCGCATCGCACCCCGGCCTACCTGGCCCGCGGCCTTGCGATGGCGGAGGAGCGCATCACCGCGGCCGCCAGTGGCGTGCACGCCACCGTCTATCGCACCTTCCTGGCCGTGCTCTCCAAGCACGGCCGGTGCGGCTGCCTCACCGACACCCACGTCGGGCGCCTGTTCACCGCTGCGCAGGCCAAGGGCGAAACCGTGCGGCACTGCACCGACGCCTGGAACAACGCCCGCGCGCAGTTGGGACTGTGATCGTGTCCGACGAGGAGAAGGACCCGGCGCGCAAGGTCATCACCGACTACGCGCAGACCCACTTCCGGTACTTCCGCACGGTCGACGGCACCGTGTACGCCCAGCGCACCGGCCACCCCGTGGCCCGCCCCATCCGCTCCCAGGGCACCACCGGGAGCCACCGCCAAGAACTCATGGTCGGCCTCTTCCGCGACGGGGTCGGCGTCTTCAACGGAACCGCCCTCAAGGAGGCGTTGGACTTGATCGAAGCACTCGCGCTCACCGAGCAGGTACAGCCCACGCACATCCGTGTCGCCCCCGGCTTCGACGGTGCCACCTGGTTGGACCTGGGCCGCGACGACGGACAGTCCGTGCGTATCCACCCCACCGGCTGGGACATCCGCGTCCCCGACCCCGAAGAGGTCTGCTGGCGGCGCACCCAGCTGACCGGCGAACTCCCCATCCCCACCCGGGACACGGGCGGCAAGGGCCTGGATCTGCTGCTGCGGCTGTGCAACTTCGCCGACGCCCAGACCGAGTGCCTGGCCATCGCCTGGCTCATCGGCTGCCTCGAACCGTCCGTCCCCGTCCCGGCCCCGTTCCTCACCGGACCGCAGGGCGCGGGCAAGTCGACCGCCGGACGGATGCTCATCCGCATCATCGAGGGCATGAGCGGCGACCTGCGCCGCGCACCCAGGGATGAAGAGAACATGATCACGGCTGTAGCCGCCGGATGGATCACCGCCCTGGACAACCTCTCGCACCTGCCCCCGGACCTGTCCGACCTCATGTGCTGCGTCATCACCGGAGCCGAGAGCATCAAACGCGCCCTGTTCACCGACGGCGACGTCGTCCGCTCCCGCTACCGCCGCCCGATGCTGCTCACCGGCATCGACGTCGGCGTCATCCGCCCCGACCTCGCCGAACGCCTCCTCACCCTGCGCCTGGAACGCCCCCAGGTCCGGCGCACCGAAGCGGAACTGTGGGCGGAGTACGCCGAGATCCTGCCCACCGTCCTCGGCTCCCTGCTCGACCTCACCGTCAAGGTCCGCGCGGCCGAAGCGGAAACCCCCACCGACCTGCGCATGGCCGACTTCGCCCACCTGTGCGCCCAGCTCGACGCGGCCATGAGCTTCGGGACCCTGGCCGCCTACCGGGCCAGCCTGGACGACCTGAACGACGACGTCATCGAAGGCGACCTGCTCGCGCAGACCGTCCTGCAGCACGCCGCCTCACTCGCCCCGGGCGAGGAGGCACGGATGACGTCGGCCGAGTGGCTGCACTGCCTCACCACCCTCTACAGCGGCGAGGACTGCCGCCCCCTGCCCAAGGGCTGGCCCGCCACCGGCAAAGTGCTCTCCGACCGGCTGCGGCGCATCCAGCCCACCCTGGCCGCCCGCGGCGTCCTGGTCGAATGGGGCCGCACCCGCGCCGCCCGCTACATCGAGATCAGCCGCCCCACCCCGAAGCCGCCGCACGAGCAGCAGTTCAGGTTCTGACCACCGCCCCGTCCGGGCGGACAAGCAAGAGGAGCACGCCACGCCGCGGGGTGCTCCTCTTGCTGTTCGGCGGCGCCAGCCGCCCTGCACAAGACGCGCCGCGAAGCGGCCCGCTCTTCACGCTCTAAGCAGCGACGTACGACCACAGAAACCACCCCCTTTTTTTCCTAAGTAGGGAAGATCTGCGTCACGGCGTCACCACGGCTCGACAGACGGCCGCTGACCAGCACAGACACCGGTGACGCAGACGGCGAATCCTGCGTCACCCCGCGTCACCCACGTCACCCCATGGCCGGAGCCTGTGTCACCGGTGACGCAAGCCCCACCCTGCCGCGTCATCCAAACCCGCAGGTCAGAGACCTGATTGACGCAGGTGACGCGATGACGCAGAAATCCGCACCTAGGACACGAGTCCGCACCTGAGGGACAACGACCGCCACACGACACATCCCCGAGGACCCCATGAGCCGATCCCGTCCCGCACAAGTCGATCCTCGCGCCACTCTTCGCGGCGGTCTCCCCGACCGCTACCTGACCCCCATCGACATCGCCGCGATGTTCGAGGTACCGCTGGAAACCGTCTACCAGTGGCGCAAGAAGCGCACCGGCCCGCCCGGCTTCCGCGTCGGCAAGCACGTGCGCTACGACCCCGCCGACGTCCGCGCCTACGTCGTGCAGCAGCGGCAAGCCGACGCTGACGCGGCGTAGTCCCGCCCTCTCCGTTCCCCAAGGGAAGGCCGCCTCGGTGGCCTTCCCTTCTGCATGAGGAGACATAGTCACCACATGGCCGGCCACGTCCAAGACCGCTGGTACAAGACCGAACCCGGCGCCGACGGCAAGAACGTACGGGCCAAGACCGACCGCCACGGAGTCGGGCAGCGCTACCGCGCCCGCTACGTAGCCCCCGACGGCTCCGAGAAGTCCAAGAGCTTTCCCGACGGACAGAAGCGGCTCGCCGAGAAGTGGCTCACCGATCTCGCATCCGACATGTCGCGCGGCAACTACATCGATCCTCGCGCGGCCCGGATCACCTTCAAGAGCTACGCCGAGAAGTGGCTCCAGGCTCACACCGCCGACGTGTCCAGCCGGATCGCGACCGAGCAGCGGCTACGCCTGCACGCATTTCCCATCCTCGGCTCGCGCCCGCTCGACTCGTTCCGCCCGGAGCACATCCGAAAGCTCGTCAGCACCCTGGCCAGCAACCCCGCCGTAAGCGGCGGATACGCACGCAACATCTACGGCGACGTCCGAGCCATCCTCAGCGCAGCCGTCGACGACGGCCTACTCCCCCGCAATCCATGCTCCGCAAGATCTGTCCGACCCCCATCGGGAGAAAGGCGGCGCGTCGTGCCGTGGCTTCCTTCGCAAGTGTCCGCTGTCCGCGCTGCACTCTCCGAGAGGTACCGAGCCATGGTGGACGCGGGCAGCGGATGCGGCCTTCGGCAAGGGGAAATCGTGGGGCTCGCCGAGGACGCACTCGACTTCGGGTCGGCCACCCTGCGAGTGATCCGGCAGGTGAAGCTGGTCCGGGGCACGGCCGTGTTCGCACCGCCGAAGGGCAACAAGGAACGCGACGTACCGCTGCCGCGGTCTGTCGCCGAAGCCATGCGCGTCCACATGGGCTCGTTCAAACCGGTGGAGATCACACTCCCCTGGCGCACGCCGGACGGTCCCTCGGTGTCGGCCCGCCTGCTGTTCACGAACGCCGCCGACGGGATCGTCTGGCGCAGCAACTTCAACATCCAGGAGTGGAAGCCAGCGCTCGCCGCCGCCGGCCTTATCCCCGAAGCCGACGCCAACGGCAAGCACCAGTCGGCCCGCGAGCACGGCATGCACGCCCTGAGGCACTTCTACGCGTCCGTTCTGCTTGACGCCGGCGTGAGCGTAAAGGCCGTCAGCCATCATCTGGGGCACTCCGACCCCGGCCTGACACTCCGGGTGTACGCACACCTGATGCCGAGCAGCGACGACCGGACCCGCGCGGCCATCGAGAGGACTGCGCCCATGCCGCTCGCCTACGACGTGCGAAGTCCGCTGGACATCCCGTCCGGCGCGTTCCGCGACGGTGTGGCCGTCTTCCATGTGCATGGCGCCCGCTACGGCGGTCAGTGGCTCCTCGGCGCGATGACCACGGCGAAGGGGCCCACGTTCGGCGAGATCATGACGGCAGCGAGCACCAACCCCAACCACGCAGTCGACACGGCCGACGCCTGGGTCCGCGAGTACTGCGGCAGCCACGGCCTGGAGCTGCTGAAGGCCGAGAACCTCAACGAGCGGTTCCCGGTGGACCAGCGGCCGTATCAATCCCTCGCCCGGTACTTCGTAGCTCGCGTCCCCAAGAGCGCTGCGGAGTGGTCCGGCCTGGAGGACTGATCCTGCTCTGACGGCCCAGAGACGGCCCACACCGACGAAAACGGCCCCCTACCGACGCTAAAAGCGCAGGTAGGGGGCCGTTCTCTACCCGAATTACGCGAGTTCTCCGGGTACAGGCATGGTCCTTCCAGTGTCGCAGACATACGACAAGGGGCTCGCCGCCCTGTGGACAACGAACCCCTCACGTACATCTACGCAGGTCAGACCCCGTATCAGCTGGTCCCGACGAAGGCCACGAGCAGCAGCCACACCACCGGCGCCGTCGGCAGCAGGGAGTCCAGGCGGTCCATGATGCCGCCGTGGCCGGGCAGCAGCGTGCCCATGTCCTTGATGCCGAGGTCCCGCTTGATCATCGACTCGCCGAGGTCGCCGAGCGTGGCGCTCGCCGCGACCGCGAAGCCGATCACGAGGCCCTGCCACCACGCACCGTCGTCGATCAGGAACTGAAGGCACAGCGCGCCCGCGGCCATCGCGAAGGTGACCGCGCCGACCAGGCCCTCGCGGGTCTTGCCGGGGCTGATGCGCGGGGCCAGCTTGTGCTTGCCGAAGCGCCAGCCGATCGCGTACGCACCCGTGTCGCTGACCACGGTCAGGAGCAGGAAGGTGAGCACCCGCTGCGCACCGTCGTCCGCGGTGAGCATCAGCGCCACGAAGGTGGCGAGGAAAGGCACGTAGAAGGCGGCGAAGACGCCCGCCGTGACGTCCTTCAGATAGCCCTCGGGCGGCTCGGTCATCCGCCAGACCAGGACGGCGAGCGCGGTGAGCGCCATCGCGACCCACGCGCCCTCGGCCCCGCGGACGTACCCGGCGACGACCATCGCCGCGCCGCCCACCGCGAGCGGCACGAGCGGCGCCTTGATGCCCTTGCGCTCCTCGAGCCGGGAGGTGAGCTCCCAGAGACCGACCACGACGGCGACCGCTATGACGCCGATGAAGACGGCCTTGACGATGAACAGCGACGCGATGATCACCGCGCCGAGTCCCACACCGACTCCTATGGCTGCCCCGAGATCGCGGCCCGCGCTCTTCTTCTGCGGTGCTGCCGGGGCGGGCTGCGGCTGTGGTGCGCTGGGCATGGGCTCCTGCGGAGGCTCGTCACGGAACAGGGGGCCGCCCATCCGAGTGGCCCCCCGGTCGTCGTCCTGGTCTCCGCCGTTCACGGGTACGTCGGGCACGATGGGCATGGGCTGCGTCTCAGACGGAAACAGCGCGTCCTGCGCATCGTACGCGGGACCTGGCGGGGTCGCCCCCTGGCCGGGCCCCTGGTAGGACGGCCCCGAATACCCGGATCTGGGCGGCGCCCCCCAGGAAGAGTCGTTCACGGATGGATTCCCTGATTCCTCGGACTCGAGCCTCGGCTCAGACTTCGAGCAGCTCGGCTTCCTTGTGCTTGAGCAGCTCGTCCACCTGGGCGACGTACTTCGCGGTGGTGTCGTCGAGCTCCTTCTCGGCGCGGCGTCCCTCGTCCTCGCCGACGTCGCCGTCCTTGATCGCCTTGTCGAAGGCCTCCTTGGCCTTGCGACGGATCGACCGGATCGAGATCTTGGAGTCCTCGGCCTTGGTCTTGGCGACCTTGATGTACTCCTTGCGGCGGTCCTGGGTGAGCTCGGGGAAGGTCACCCGGATGATGTTGCCGTCGTTGCTCGGGTTGACGCCGAGGTCGGAGTCCCGGATGGCCTGCTCGATGTTGCGCAGCGCGCTCTTGTCGAACGGGGTCACCACGGCCATCCGCGGCTCGGGCACCGAGAACGAGGCCAGCTGGTTGATCGGCGTCAGCGCGCCGTAGTAGTCAGCCACGATCTTGTTGAACATCGCCGGGTGCGCACGGCCGGTGCGGATCGCGGCGAAGTCCTCCTTGGCGACCACGACGGCCTTCTCCATCTTCTCCTCGGCCTCGAGGAGGGTCTCTTCGATCACCACTTGCTCCTGCGTGTCTTGAGTGGCCCGGCTAGCACGGGGCGGCCGGCTGCGTCGCGTCTCTTTCCTGCACGGTGTCCGACCGGCAGGCCTTTGTCCATCCCCTCAAGGGCCGTCTCGCGTACGTTCCTTGAGGCTGGCCCAGGTCCTTCGGGGTCAGGCCCGGCTCCCCTGGTCGCCCACGAGTGTGCCGATCTTCTCACCCTTGACGGCCCGCGCGATATTGCCCTCGGAGAGCAGCTCGAAGACCAGGATGGGCAGCTTGTTGTCCCGGCACAGCGTGATCGCGGTCATGTCGGCGACCTTGAGGTCGCGGGTGATGACCTCGCCGTAGCCGAGGGAGTCGTACTTCACCGCGTCGGGGTTGGTCTTCGGGTCGGAGTCGTAGACGCCGTCCACGCCGTTCTTGCCCATCAGCAGCGCCTCGGCGTCGATCTCCAGGGCGCGCTGCGCGGCGGTGGTGTCGGTGGAGAAGTACGGCATGCCCATGCCGGCGCCGAAGATGACCACGCGGCCCTTCTCCAGGTGGCGCACGGCACGCAGCGGAATGTACGGCTCCGCGACCTGTCCCATCGTGATGGCGGTCTGGACGCGGCAGTCGATGCCTTCCTTCTCCAGGAAGTCCTGCAGCGCGAGGCAGTTCATGACGGTGCCGAGCATGCCCATGTAGTCGGAGCGGGCCCGGTCCATGCCGCGCTGCTGGAGCTCGGCACCGCGGAAGAAGTTGCCTCCGCCGATGACGATGGCGATCTGGGCGCCGTCACGGACGACGGCGGCGATCTCGCGGGCGATGGCGTGCACCACGTCGGGGTCGACCCCGAGGCCGCCCCCACCGGCGAACGCCTCGCCGGAGAGCTTCAGCAGGAAGCGTCCGGCAACTTTGCCGTCATCGCTCTTCGAGTCGGCCTGGGTGGTCATGTGGTTCTCGCTTCTCTTACTCGGCACACATACGAAGAAGGCCACTGCCGGTGGGGTGTCGTTCGCATCCCATGCTCGGCAGTGGCCTCCTCGTCAGATCCTGCGGTCGTACGTCGCGCACGAGGACCGTACGCGGGCGACCGCTGTCGACCCTATCTGGGTCTACCGTCGATCGCGGTACGGACTCAGATGCCGACCTTGATGCGCGAGAAGCGCTTCAGGGTGACACCGGCCTCGGCGAGAACCTTCTCGACCGACTTCTTGTTGTCCAGCGCGTACGGCTGACCGAGGAGGGTGGCCTCCTTGAAGAAGCCGTTGACGCGACCCTCGACGATCTTCGGGAGGGCGGCCTCGGGCTTGCCCTCGGCGCGGGTGGTCTCCTCGGCGACGCGGCGCTCGGACTCGACGACGTCGGCCGGGACGTCCTCACGCGAGAGGTACTTCGGCGCGAAGGCGGCGATGTGCTGGGCGATGCCCTTGGCGACGTCGGCGTCGGCCTTGTCCAGCTCGACGAGGACACCGATCTGCGGGGGCAGGTCGGGCATCGTGCGGTGCATGTACGCGGAGACGTAGGCGCCCGAGAACTGCGCGAAGCGGTCCAGGACGATCTTCTCGCCGAGGTTGGCGTTGGCCTCGTCCACGTACGCCTGGACGGTCTTGCCGGCCTCGATCTCGGACGCGAGCAGCGCGTCGAGGTCGGCCGGGGACGTCTTGGCGATGTGGGCGGCGAGGTTGTTCGCGACGGCCTGGAACTTCTCGCCCTTGGCGACGAAGTCCGTCTCGCACTTCAGCTCGACGATGACACCGGAGGTGTTGTCGTCGGCGATGAGGGAGACCACGGCGCCGTTCTCGGCGGAACGGCCCTCGCGCTTGGCGACGCCCTTCTGGCCCTTGATGCGGAGCGCCTCGACGGCCTTGTCGACGTTGCCCTCGGCCTCGTCGAGCGCCTTCTTGCAGTCCATCATGCCGGCGCCCGTGAGCTCACGGAGCTTCTTGACGTCAGCGGCGGTGTAGTTCGCCATGATCGAAAATTCTCTCTCGAAGTCTGAAAGATCTACGGAGGTCTACGGGTGAACGGCGGGGGCCGATCGGGCCCCCGCCGTCAACTACCGAACCTGTGAGGTCAGGCCTGCTCGGCGTCCGCGGCCGCGGCGGGGGCCTCGGCCTGCTCGGCGTCGGCGGCCTTCTCCGTCTCGGCGGACTTCTGAACCTCGGCGTCGGCAGCCTTCGGCTCCTCGGCCTTGGGCTCGTCGGCCTTCTTCTCGCCCTCGAGCAGGTCGCGCTCCCACTCGGCGAGCGGCTCGCCCTGGGCCTTCTCGCCCGGCTTCGAGTCACCGGCGGCAACGCCGGAACGGGCGATGAGGCCCTCGGCGACGGCGTCGGCGATCACGCGGGTGAGCAGGGTGACGGAGCGGATCGCGTCGTCGTTGCCCGGGATCTTGTAGTCGACCTCGTCGGGGTCACAGTTGGTGTCGAGGATGGCGACGACCGGGATGTTGAGCTTCCGGGCCTCGCCGACCGCGATGTGCTCCTTCTTGGTGTCCACGATCCAGACGGCGCTGGGCACCTTCTGCATCTCGCGGATACCACCGAGGGTCTTCTCCAGCTTGGCCTTCTCGCGCGAGAGCACGAGAAGCTCCTTCTTGGTGAGACCCGAAGCGGCGACGTCCTCGAAGTCGATCTGCTCGAGCTCCTTGAGGCGCTGCAGACGCTTGTAGACGGTCGAGAAGTTGGTGAGCATGCCGCCCAGCCAGCGCTGGTTGACGTAGGGCATGCCGACGCGGGTGGCCTGCTCCGCGATGGCCTCCTGCGCCTGCTTCTTCGTGCCGACGAACATGACCGTGCCGCCGTGGGCAACGGTCTCCTTGACGAACTCGTAGGCGCGGTCGATGTACGACAGCGACTGGAGCAGGTCGATGATGTAGATGCCGTTGCGCTCCGTGAAGATGAAGCGCTTCATCTTCGGGTTCCAGCGACGGGTCTGGTGACCGAAGTGGACGCCGCTTTCCAGCAGCTCCCGCATCGTGACGACGGCCATGGCCGTTCTCCTTGAGAATCTCGGTTGTGCCGCGTGTGCCGGACGGCACACGCGCCTGACGCCCGCTGTGCGCCTTGCCACTAGGGACCGAGGGGCGCTGACACCGGCTGTTTCATGGCCTGGTGTCGGGGCGTGCGAAGTCGACCCGGTGACCCGGATCGCCACAAGAAGTGTACGGGACCCGCGAGGTACCGGGTGACGCCGCTTCCCTTGACCAGGTGACGGCGCTTCCGCCGCTCGGGTGGCGGAGCTCCCCCGGCACGGGCGGCGGCTCCTCCTGCACGGGCGGCAGCTCCCCCTGCACGGGTGACGGGGATATCCACAACCGGCCGGTCGTCCACAGAATCGGACCATGATCCCCACGGGCGGGCCCGGCACGGGACGGTTCTCGCATGCGCCCTGAACTGCTGCTGCCGACGCTGGCGGCCCTGCTCGTGACCTTCCTGACCCCGGCCTCGACCTGGCCGGTGGGCACCGGACCCGCGGTCGTCCGCGGCTGGAGCCCTCCGGCGACCGCGTACGGCGCGGGCCATCGCGGCGTGGACCTGGCCGCCGCCCCGGGCGCCGCGGTGCGCGCGGTGGCGCCGGGCCGCGTCTCCTTCGCGGGCCGGGTGGCGGGCCGAGGCGTCGTCGTGGTGGAGCTGGACGGCACGGGGGATCCGCCCCTGCGCACGACGTACGAACCGGTGCGGGCCACGGTGAAGAAGGGCGCAGAGGTCGCGGCGGGCGCCCCGGTGGGCTTCCTGGAGCGCCCGACGGGCCACTGCCCGACGAGCTGCCTCCACTGGGGCCTGCGCAGAGCCGAGACCTACCTGAACCCCATGACGCTCCTGCCACCGTGGCTGCTGCACCACGGCCCCTCACGCCTGCTGCCGACACAGGGACCGCTGCGACCACCCCCGTACGCCCAGGGGCGAGGGCAGTACGTCTACGGGCGAGAGCTGGACGCCTACGGACGAGGACTCAGCCCCGGACTCCCCGCAGCGCCATGGTCACGGCTGCCTCCGTGATGGCGTCCGGCTGCTCCGCCACCCCGAGCTCGATGCGCCGCACCGCGGCGTCCACGATGCCCTGCAGCAGCATCGCGGCCATCCGGGGCTGCTCGTGCCCCAGCTCCTCGAGCGCCTCGACGATCATCGCGATGAGGCCGCCGTGCGCGGCGCGGATCTTCTCCCGCGCCCCGGCGTCGAGCTCGCTCGCGGAGATGGCGACCACGGCGCGGTGCCGCCGGTCCCCGACCAGGGCCAGCTGCCGCCGCACATAGGCCTCGACCTTGCCCTCGGCCGATTCCGCGCACTCCATCGCCGCCGAGACCTCCGCCGCCCAGACGGGGAAGTCGACCTCGCACAGCTCTTCGACCACGGCCGCCCGCGACCGGAAGTACTCGTACACGGAGGACCGGGCGAGCCCGGTGCGCTCGGCGAGTGCGGGGAAGGTCAGCGCCTCCGTACCGCCTTCGGACAGCAGGGAACGCGCAGCGTCCAGCAGGGCGCCGCGCTGCATCGACCGGTGCTCGGCCACGGAGGCCGCTCGAATCCTTGGCACAGCTCCACTTTACGGACGGGACGCCGTGGGCGGGAGGCGCTCCCGCGCTCACACCCTCCGGGCAGGGACGATTCAGCGCGCTCAGCGGCCAAAACTCGCCAGCTTCGCGCGCAGCTGCAGCACGGACTTGGTGTGGATCTGACTCACCCGGCTCTCGGTCACCCCGAGTACGTTGCCGATCTCGGCGAGCGTCAGGCCCTCGTAGTAGTAGAGCGTCACGACGGTCTTCTCACGCTCCGGCAGCGTGTTGATGGCCCGCGCGAGCAGCCTGCGCAGCTCCCGGTCCTCGGCGACCTCGACGGGGTTGTCGGCCGCGTGGTCCTCGAGCGTGTCCATCAGACTGAGCCGGTCGCCACCGTCGCCCCCGACGTGCAGCAGCTCTTCGAGCGCCACCACGTTCGCGAGCGACAACTGGCTGAAAACCGCGTGCAGTTCCTCCAGCGCGATCCCCATCTCGGCGGCGACCTCGGTCTCCGAGGGGGTACGCCGCAGCTGCGCCTCCAGC
>NZ_LIPN01000141.1 GCF_001418325.1 Streptomyces atriruber
CCACACCCACACCCACACCCACCCAACGCCCCAAGGGCCTCCGGGACTTCTACGAGAACCCGGCCGTCCCCGTCGCGTCGGGCGACGCCCGCAGCATCCGCCAGGCCCGCATCCTCGCCGCCGCGCTCGGCCCCGCCACCGCCCGCACCGCCACGGTCCTGGACATCGGCTGCGGCGACGGCACGGCGGCCGCGACCGCGGCGCCGCTCCTCGCGGGCCACCGCGTGGTCGGCGTCGACTGGTCGCAGGACGCCCTGAAGCGCGCGCACGCCCGCCTGCCGTACGTGGTGCGCGGTGAACTCTCCGACGGCGGGCTGCCGTTCGCCGACGGGGCGGCCGACGCCGTGCTGTTCAGCGAGGTCGTCGAGCACCTGGTCGACCCGGACAGCGCCCTGGACGAGCTGAGAAGGGTGCTGCGGCCGGGCGGGCACCTCATGCTGTCCACCCCGAACCTCGCCGCCTGGTACAACCGCGGCCTGCTCCTCGCAGGCGTGCAGCCGGTCTTCTCCGAGGTGAGCCTGCGCGCGATCCACGGCCGCCCCGGCAAGGAGGTCGTGGGGCATCTGCGGCTGTACACGGCGCGCGCCCTGCGCGAGTTCGTGGCCGCCTCCGGCTTCGAGGTCGTCCGCCTGTCGGGCGCGCCCTTCCACGGGGTGCCACGCCCGCTGCGCGCCCTGGACCGACTGGCCTGCGCCGTGCCCAGCGCGTCCTCGATCCTCCTGCTGCACGCCCGAAAGGCCTGATCATGTGGTGGGGCGTGGCCGCGGCACTGATCGCGAACCTGCTCTACAGCACCGGATTCGTCCTGGAGAAGCGGGCGTTGACGGCGATGCCGTCCGTCAGCGTCCGCAACCCCGCGAGGCTGCTGAGGCAGGTGCTGGGCAGCCCCCTGTGGATCGGCGGCTCGCTGGCCCTGGCGGCGGGCTTCGGCGCACAGCTGGCCGTGTACCGCACGCTGCCGATCGCCGCGGCGCAGGGCATCTTCGTGTCCGGCCTGGTCCTGCTCCTGCTGCTGTCCTCCGTCCTGCTGGGCGAGCGCACCTCGGGCCGCGAGCGGTACGCGGTCGGCGGGATCCTGATCGCGCTGCTCATGGTGGTCCTCTCACTCAGCGAGGACAGCGACACGGTCGGGCACGGCGCGCCCGTGCCGCTGATCCTCACGGTGTGCCTGCCGTCGCTCGCGGCGGGGGTCTGGCTGTACGGCTCCGCGGAGCGCCGGGCCAGGCACCGGCACCGCATGCCGACGGCCGGCGTCGAGTACGGCGTCGCGGTGGGGCTGCTGTACGGGGTGAGCTCGCTCGCGATCAAGGGCGTCTCCAGCTACCTGACGACGGAGGACATCGGCGGCGCGATCGGCGATCTGCTGCGCTCGCCCTACCCCTACCTGCTGCTCTTCACCGGCGCGTTCGGCCTGATCATGTCGCAGGCGGCCCTGCAGCGCTGCCGGGCGTCCCTGATCGTCCCCGTGTGCACGACGGTGACGTCGCTGTTCACGGCGGTGCTCGGAACGCTGGCGTTCGGCGAGGCGCTGCCGCACGAGCCGGTGCGCCTGACGCTGCGCATCGCGGGCACGGTCCTCGCCGTCTCCGTCCTCCTCGCCATGCCGAAGCACGACGCGGCATCTCCCCGGCCCTCGACCGCTCCCAAGGAGTTGACCAGCGGATGAACCCCGAAGACCCGCTGCTGAAAATCCTCGCGTGCCCGCTGGACAAAGGCCCGCTGCACCTGCTCGCCGCGGCGGAACCCCTCGTACCGGAGGAGTCGCTGTACAACCCGCGGCTGCGGCGCCGGTATCCCGTCGTCGACGGGATACCGCAGTTGCTGCCCTCCTCCGGTGAGCAGGTCCCGGAGGACGAGCACGAGCAACTGCTCAAGCGAATGTCCCCGTGACGAGGGGGTGCGCATGACTTTCGCCGCCCGAGTGGCGCCCTACGTCCCCGACCGTCTGATCGCCTCCCTGGCGCGGCTGGTCTATCCGCGCTTCGAGCCGGAGCTGGGACGGCTCGCCGATCTCTGCCCGCCGGGCTGCGGCACCGCCGTGGACGTGGGCGGCTGGTACGGCCCGTGGTCGCGCCGCCTCGCCTCGCGGGCGCACCGCGTGGTGACCGTCGAGCCGGTGCCGCACCTGGCGCGGCTGCTGGCCGCCAGCACGCCCCGCAACGTCCGGGTGATCCAGGCCGCGGCGACGGACCGGCCGGGCACCGCCCGGCTCTGGCTGCCGCGCGGCGACCGCGGCGAGAGAGGCGTGTCGTCGCTCGTCCGCCGCGACATCCACGACGTGGCCGTCCACGTGCCGTGTCTGACCCTGGACAGCCTCGGCCTGCGGGACGTCCACTTCGTCAAGATCGACGTGGACGGCAACGAGCTGCAGGTGCTGCGCGGCGCCCGCGAGCTGATCGCCCGCGACCGTCCGGCGATCTTCCTGGAGCTGGAGTCACGGATCCAGCCGATCGCCCCGATCGTGGAGCTGCTGACCCGCCACCACGGCTACCGGGGCTGGGTGCTGCCGCACGACAGCTGGCTGCCGCTGGACGCGTTCGACCTGGAGACGCACCAGTCCGGCACCTCGTACGTCGTGTCGCAGGGCCTCCTGCGGCGGGTCCTCACGCCGAGACGTCCGCGGTACGTCAACTCGGTCCTGTTCCTTCCCGACGGGCACCGCCCGGGAGCGCTCGCGGTGCGCGACGATGGGGTGCATGCCCGCTAGCTCTTCCCCCGCCCCCGGCCCGTTCACCGCGCTGGACTTCCAGCTGGTCCTGCTGCGTCGGATGGCCGACCACAACGGCGACCTGGTGGAGAACGCCCGGCACGCGCTGGGCGTCTCCGTCGCGGACATGCGGGAGGCCAACCGCCGCTGGCAGGCGATGACCCGGTCCTCGCGGGGGCGGGGCGCCGTCTCCCGGTACCGCTCGGTCCTCGGCCCGCCCGAGGCGACGGTCCGCCGCCGCATCGGCGACCTGGAGTGCGAGGCGCTGCTGTGGCCGGTGCCGCTCTGGCCCGACCTGCGCTTCGAGGTGCTGCGGGCGCCGAACGGCGCGGTGTGGAACGAGTGGTTGGTGCGCGCGCCCGGTGCGCCCGGGCCCGAGCTGCGCACGCTCGACGACCTCACCCCCTGGTCGTGCACGGTCGACGAGGCCGCCCGCGCCTTCGCGCCGGCGCGCCCCATGGAGGGGACGGCGCCGACGCGATGGGGCCTCGCGTTCGAGGCGATGGACGCGGAGGGTGAACGGCGGCACTGCGTCGCGGAGTTCACCTGGGGGCTGCTGCAGCGGGTGGGCCGCCGCGACTGAGACGGGACCTCAGAGGATGAAGACGCTCCGTGCGGTCTCCGTGTGGTACGTCTCGCCGGGGTACACGAGCCATTCGACCGGGCCGCCGCAGTCGGGGCCGGAGTGGACCTCCGCGATGGCGTCGGTGTTGTTGGTGACCGAGGTCGGGAACCAGTCGACCCCGTAGCAACCGCTCGGATTCTCGTAGTTCTGGCCGTTGATGTTGAGGATCCCCTGTGCCGCGTACGCCGAAGTCGGCACGGAGAGCGCGAGCGCCGCGGCCGCCGCGAGCACGCCGAGCGTCTTGGTCGTCCTGGCCACCATGGTCATGCGTCGTCGATTCATGTCGCTAAAAGTAACGGATCACACACCACACGTAACCGGCGCGCGGGAGCGGCCCGGGCGCGGTCGCGCGCCGTTCACACTCCCCTCACCGTCCCCCCGGAACCGTCAGAACACCTCCACCCGAAAGGCCCAACTGCTGTTCAGACAAAGGAAGTTCGTATGATGCGCCCATGGCAAGCACGGGGGAACTGATAGCCGGCCGCTACCGCATCGCGGCGCGGCTCGGACGCGGCGGCATGGGCACGGTGTGGCGGGCGCAGGACGAACTGCTCGGCCGGGACGTCGCCGTGAAGGAACTGCACGTCGACACCGGACTCTCCGAGCTCGACGCCGAGCGGCAGCGGGAGCGGACGCTGCGCGAGGCGCGCTCGGTCGCCCAGGTGAAGCACCCCGGCATCCTCGTGCTGCACGACGTCGTGCGCCACGACGAGCAGCCGTGGCTGGTGATGGAGCTGATCGACGGCTGCTCGCTCGCCGACCGCGTCACCGCGAACGGCCCGCTGACCCCCGCGGAGGCGGCCCGGATCGGCCTCGCCCTGCTGGCCGCGCTGCGCGCCGCCCACGCGGCCGGGGTGCTGCACCGGGACCTGAAGCCCGCCAACGTCCTGCTGGAGTCGGGCACGGACCGGGTGGTGCTCTCCGACTTCGGCATCGCGCAGGTCGCCGGGCAGACGACGCTCACCCGGACGGGGGCGTTCGTGGGGTCGCCCGAGTACACCGCGCCCGAGCGGATGTCGGGGCGGCACACGGGGCCGGAGTCGGACCTGTGGTCGCTGGGCGTGCTGCTGTGCGCGTCGGTCGAGGGCGAGTCGCCGTTCCACCGGGATTCGGTGGCCGGGGTGCTGCACGCCGTGGTGGTGGACGAGATCCGCCCGCCGCAGTCCGCGGGGCCGCTGCTGCCCGTCGTGCGCGGCCTGCTCGAACGCGACCCCGAGCGGCGGTTCGGCGCGGACGAGACCGAGCGGGCGCTGCGGGACTTCCTGGCGCAGGAGGGGCTGCCCACGGTGGCGCACACACCGGCGCCCGCTCCGGCGGCCCCGCGGCGGCGCGGGTGACCCCGTGGTGCTCGGCGCCCCGCCCGCCGCCCGGCGCCGCGGCGGACGGCTGCGGGTCTCCGTGCTCGGCGGCGTCCTCGTCGCGGTGCTCGCCGCGGGCGGCGTGGGCGGTGGCGTGTGGCTGCTGACCAAGGGCGACAGCGGGTCGGAGCAGAAGGCGGACGGCGCGGGCCCGGCGGAGCAGGTGCGGGAGGAACCGCGGTCGCCCGAGCCGGAGAAGACCGGGGCGAGGCCGACCGGGAGCAAGTCGCCCGAGCCGCCCCGCGGCGGCGGGAAGACCCGTTCCCCCGGCAAGCGCGACAACACCGGCGCCGACGGCGACGAGGCGGGGACCGCCCCCACGAAGCCGACCGGCGACGGGCCCGCGTCCGGCGGTGGTGGCGGCGAACCGGAACCCACGGGCTACCGCACGGTGACCGACCCGGCGGGCTTCTCCCTCTCGCTCCCGGGCGGTTTCACCCGCTCCCCCGAGCCGCCCCGCGTCTACTACTACTCGACGGGCAAGACGTACCGCGTCGGCATCCACCCGCAGGCCAAGGACCCGGACGGCCCGCTCGCCGTGATGCGGCGGGCCCACGAGGACGGCCCGTCGGACTACCCCGGCTACCGGGGCGGCTCGGTCACCGAGACCACGCACAACGGCCACCCCGCCGCGCTCTGGGTCTTCACGTGGGACGGCACGGCCGCGGACGGCGGCCCCCGGGTCACGTACGACATCAGCTGGGACGAGGGCGGCAAGATGTACGACCTGTGGGTCTCGGCCCCGGCAGGCAAGCAGGCCACGGGCAAGCGCCACTTCGACAAGGCCGTGGAGTCCTTCGCTCCGTGACGCCCGCCCCCTTGCCGCCGGGGCAAAAGCCGGACCCCGGCCTTGTTCGCCGCCTCCAACATCTGCTTATGATTCAGCGGTGTTCGATTCGCGGCACATCAAGACGTTCCACGAGGTGGTCCGGGCCGGTTCGTACTCGGCGGCCGCCCGCTCCCTCGGCTATACCCAGCCGGCGATCACCCAGCAGATGAAGGCCCTCGAACGGTCCGTCGGCACCCCGCTGTTCACCCGCGTCGGCCGCCGCATGCGCCTGACCGAGGCGGGCGAGGCGCTGTCGCGGCACGCGGGGATCATCCTGGACGACATCTCGGCCGCCCAGCAGCAGATGAACGCGATCACGCGGCTGCGCTCGGGACGGGTCCGGGTCTGCGCGTTCCCCAGCGCCAACGCGACGCTCATCCCGGAGGCGCTGGCCCGGCTCTCCTCGGGGCACCCGGGCGTGCGCGTGGAGCTCCTGGAGGACGAGCCGCCCGAGTCGCTGCGGCGCGTGGTGCGCGGCGAGTGCGACATCACGCTCGCCTTCACGTATCCCGGCCTGCACGACGAGGTGCCTCAGGAGCTGGCGGAGATCCCGCTGATGGAGGACCAGCTGACCGTGCTGCTGCCGTCCGGGCACCGCATGGCGCGCCAGCGTTCGGTCAAGCTCGCCGAGCTGGCCGAGGAGCGGTGGATCGCGGGCTGCCCGCGCTGCCGCGCCAATTTCCTGCACGAGTGCGCCGAACTGGGCTTCGCGCCCGAGATCGCGTTCACCACGGACGACAACCTGGTGGTGCAGAGCCTGGTCGCCGAGGGGCTCGGCATAGCGATGATGCCGGGCCTCGTCCTGAACTTCCTCTGCCACCGCAAGGTGACGGGCCGCGCCCTGGACCCGGCCTCGCGGCGCAAGGTGTCGGCGTACGTCCTCAAGGACCATCTGCGGATCCCGGCCACCGCCCTGGTCCTCGACGAGCTGAGGACCGTGGCCGCCAACCGCGTCGGCTGCTGATCACCGGCTCCCTCCGCCACGCTCCTCCCATAAGCGGAAGTTGGGGGGTTGCCAAAAGACTGTCGTTGGACGTGATGGATCGGGCGGCGCGACGCTGCCCGTATGACGACCCCGACCGCGTACCGGGCCGCCCGGACCACAGAGCGCCTCGACACCCTCGTCGCCGACGTGCGCGAGGCCGTGGGGCGCGGCCTGCCTCCCGACCTGACCGCGTACCTGGTCGGCGAGCGGCTCGCCCCCCACCTCGGCGCCGCCGACCTGCTGACCGACGAACAGCGCGAGGGCGACGCCGAGCACTACCGCCAGCATGTCCTGCACGCCGAGCACGACGGCAGCTTCTCGGTCGTGGCGCTGGTCTGGCTGCCGGGGCAGCGGACCTCCGTCCACGACCACGTGTCGTGGTGCGTCACGGGTGTGCACGAGGGCGAGGAGCAGGAGCGGCGCTACCGCCTGGTGCCCGCCGCCGGGCCCGGGGGCGCCGCACGCCTCGTCGCCACGGAGGACGTCGTCAACCCGCAGGGCTCGGTGTGCGGCTTCGCGCCGCCCGGCGACATCCACCGGGTGTGGAACGCGTGCGGGACGCTCGCGATATCGATCCACGTCTACGGCGCGGACATAGCCCGCCTGGGCAGCAGCGTCCGCCGGGTGTACGAGCTCCCGGCCGACCGGTAATGGCGCTGCTCGGGGAGCGCACCGGAAGGTCCCGCAACCGTCCCGTCCCGTCCGCGACGCCCCCGCGGAGCTCTCCGCGGGGGCTGCCGGGGCTGGCGCTGGCTGCGGCCGGTATCGCCGTCGCCTGGGGCGTGCATCACCTCGTGCCGGGCATCCCGATGCTCACCGCGGCCGTGGTGCTCGGCATGGCCGCGGCCCATCTGCCGGGCGCGGCGCACGCGTTCGTGCGCGGCCCCGGCAAGGCCGGTCTGACGTTCGCGGGCAAGCGGCTGATGCGGGTCGGCATCGTGCTGCTCGGTCTGAAGCTGAGCCTGGACGACGTGCTCGGGCTCGGCTGGGCATCGGTCGCGATGGTGCTCTGCGTGGTCGCGGTCACCTTCTTCGGCACCTGGTGGCTGGGCCGCCGCATGGGGCTGCGCGGCGACCAGCCGCTGCTGATCGCCACCGGCTACTCGATCTGCGGCGCCTCCGCGATCGGCGCGGTCAGCGAGGTGTCCGAGAGCGACGAGCGGGACACGGCCACCTCGGTGGCACTGGTGACCCTGTGCGGGACGCTCGCGATCGCCGTACTGCCGCTGCTGCAGCATCCGTTGGGTCTCAGCGACGCGGAGTTCGGGCGCTGGGTCGGGGCGAGCGTGCACGACGTGGGCCAGGTCGTGGCGACCGCGCAGACCGCGGGTGCGGGGGCGCTGGGCGACGCGGTCCTGGTCAAGCTGATGCGGGTCGCCCTGCTCGCGCCGCTCGTCGCGGCGGTGGCCCTCTCGGTACGAGCGCGTCGGCAGGGGCGCGGCTCCGCCGAGGGGGCCGCGGGCACCAAGCGCCCGCCCCTGGTGCCGCTCTTCGTGGTCGGCTTCCTCGCCATGGTGGCGCTGCGCACCACCGGGTGGCTGCCCGGCGGGGCGATCGACGCCGCGGGAACCGGGCAGGAACTCCTGCTGGCCGCCGCCCTGTTCGGGCTCGGCAGCGCGGTCGACCTGCCATCCCTGACGCGTACGGGCGGCCGGGTCGCGGCGCTCGGGCTCGTCTCGTGGGGCGTGATCGCGGGGATCTCGTACGTGGGTGTGTTGCTGACGTACTGACTCCGGAGGGACGGCGATACGAACAACCGATCCGAACGACTGGGCAGTTGTTCCCTGGAACAGGTGATCGTCGCGCCAGGAATTGCGCGGGGCGCCCGTGATTGACGATGCTTACGGTGCGCAAGCGACGGGCTGCAGACCGTGACCGCGCCCCCGGTCCATGTCCCATACAGGGCTGGGGAGTTGTTCCCTGAAGTCCCACAAGGAGAAGCACCACCATGAACCTCATCACTGACGTCGTCGCCGGTCTCGCCCACTTCCTCGGCTGGCTGGTCTGACGTCACCCGTACCGCATCGCGGCGACGCCGCCTCCCCCAGTCCCACGGGGAGGCGGCGTCGCCTTGTGCGTGTCCGGGTCCGGCGAACCGCGGTGCCGGTTCAGCGGACCGTGGTGGCATCCCTCTCCGCGCCCGGGTAGAACTCCCTCGCCCGGCCCCTGCCGTCCTTCGCCCGGCCCAGCAGACCCGCCGGATACTCCACGAACCAGTAGCTGGCCGTCCCGACCGCCAGGGCCACGAGGACCACGACGAGCACCGCGACCGGGAAGCCCGCCTGCGCCGACGGCAGCAGCCCGGACTCGTCGAGCCGCAGCATCACCGGCTCGTGCCAGATGTAGAGGCTGTAGCTGATCAGCCCCACGCCCGTGACCCAGCGGGCCCGCAACAGGCCGTGCCAGCGCACCCGTTGCCGCTCCCGGTGCCGGATGTGGAGCGTCGCGTACAGCAACGCGAACCAGAAGACGGCGGCGATCGGGTGGTAGAAGGTCTGCGCGGGGTTCTCCGGGTCGGAGAGGTACGACAGGGTGAGCAGGCCGCCCAGCGCCACGGCCGACAGGGCGCTCGCCCATCGGGCGCGCAGCCTGCCCCGGTCGTCGCCCAGCGCCGTCAGCAGGACGGCGAGCGCCATGCCCGCCGCGAAGCCGCCGAAGCGGGCCTGCGGCCCGAAGTACACCGGCCAGTCGGTGTGCGGCACGTCGAAGACGTAGCGCGCGCAGGAGATCCACACGAGCGGGACGGCGAAGAGGACCCCGCACCCCGCCGCACAGAGCGCCGCCCTGGCCCGCCGGGTCCGCAGCCGCCGGCAGGCGCGCACCGCGAGCGGCCCGAGCGCCACGAGGACCAGGTAGAAGGCGACCTCCAGGGAGAGCGACCAGGTCGGGCCCAGCGTGTAGAAGATCCGCTCCCGGTCGAAGACGTGCGTGAACGTGAGGTGTTCGACCAGGTCGCGCCAGTCCCCCGGCAGGGTCGGGTTGCGCGTCGACCAGACGACGAGGACCGCGAGGAAGTACAGCGGCAGGATGCGGACCGCGCGCCGGAAGAGGAACACCCGCCCCGGCCTGACCGAGCCCTCCTTGCCGTCGATGGCCGCTCGCGCGTACGACAGCGTCAGCAGGTACGCCGACATCACGAAGAAGAGGTCGATCACTTCGAGGGAGAGCAGCGCCCCGACGTACGGGTTGTCGACCGGCGGGTGCGAGCCCGCCGCGTCGTAGGTGTAGTACTGCTGCCAGACGTGGAAGACGACCGTGCTGAGCGCGGCCAGGCCCCGGAAGCCCTGCAGTTCGAGCGCGCGGCCGCGGGCCTGCGGCTCCCGGCGCTCGGGGGCCCGGGGCGGCGCCGTCGGCCCGGTGGTGACGAGCGAGGTCACGAACCCCCTCCCGTACCGGCCGTCCCCGCGGCGGCGACGGCCCGCGGGGTGACGCGCCACTGCCGGTCGCCGAGCGCCTCCTTCAGGTGGGCGGCGCGCGCCACCATGTTCTTGAAGTGGGTGTAGAAGAACGTCGACACGAAGAGGTAGCGCCAGAACCAGCTCTTGCGGCGGCGCAGTTCGGGCACCGCGAGCCGCCACGCGAACGCCGCCTGCGCCAGGCCCGCCGACATCGTGACGGCCGCCGCGATCAGGCAGACGGGCACGGCCCAGTCGAGCCGGTCCGCGCCGCCCGCGCGCCACGCCGCGTGCAGCAGGATCGGCAGGATCTGCAGCGTCAGCCACGGCTGGACCTCGCGCCAGCCGAGGAGGACGAACAGGCCCGCCTTCTGGCGGCGCGTGAACACCGGCGACCGCAGCCCGCGCCACAGGTGTTCGAGCGAGACCTGGAGCCAGCCCTGCGCCCAGCGCGAGCGCTGGTTCCACAGGGGCTTCAGCATCGTCGGGGCGAGCTCGCGGGAGATGAGGGTGCGGTCCGTGGCGATGCGGGCGCCCGCGCCGAGGGCGCGCATCGTGGAGTCGATGTCCTCGGTGAGCATCGAGCCGTGCATGCGGGTCCTGGCGAGCAGGTCGGTGCGCCAGAAGCCGTTGGAGCCGCCGAAGACCCCGAAGCCGTAGAGCCGGGTGCGGCCGGGGTGGCTGACCGCGTAGATCGCCTCGAACTCGACGCCCACCAGCTTCGCGACCCAGGAGCTCTCGCCGTTGCGTATGACGCAGTGGCCCTGCACCACGTCGTAGCCGTTGGACAGCCAGTCCCAGGCGTGCCGGAACGCGTCGGGCGCCGGATGGTGGTCGGCGTCGAAGATGCCGACGAACTCGCCGCGCACCCGGGTCACCGCCGCGTTGAGGTTCTGCGCCTTGGACGTGCTGCCCGCCACCGGGAGCAGCACCAGGCGCGGGTCGCGCCGCGCCATGTCGCGCAGCGTCTCCTCGACGGGCAGCGGGTGCGGGGTGTTGTACGCGAGGACGATCTCCAGCTCGTCCGGATAGTCGAGGCGCAGGAACGACTCGACGGTGTCGACGATGGTCGCCGCCTCGTTCGGCAGGTACGCGGCGATGACCGCGCTCGCCGCCGGGTAGGGCTGCCCCGGCGTCTCGGGACGTGGCTTCGCGTCGAGCGAGAAGAGGCATTCGAGCACGATGAGCAGGGCGGACGTCACCAGACCGGCGACGACCACCCAGTACGCGACCGCCGCCGCGTCCCAGCCCATGGCGTACGCCTGTTGGTAGAGCAGGAACGGCACGCCGACGCCGAGCGCCAGCATCAGGACCGGCGAGAGCAGCGGCGCCACCGCCGACAGCAGGCCGCGCAGGCCGGGCCGCGCGCGGCGGTGACCGTGCGCGGCGGCGGTCCGCATCCACGGCTCGTAGCGCACGGGCCGCAGGTCGCGGTGGCGCAGGGCCTCCTCGGCGGCGTCCCGCGCCCGCTCGGCGGCCAGCGCGCTCGCGCCCTTGCCGGTGCAGGCGGTGAGCGGGGTCCAGCCGACCGCCGGGGTGAGCCGGACGTTCTCGTCCGCGACGACGAACCGCGTGCCGGCGACGGAGTCCGCGAACTCGCGCAGGCTCTCGGTCGCCGTCTCCTCGTCGACGCCCGGCATCAGCACGAGGAGGCGCCCCTCCTCGTCCCAGCCGAGCCGGTCGCAGACGCTGCCCAGCCTGCCGCCGGTGCCCGGCTCGGCGCGGGCGGCGGACGCCCCGTTCCCGACCTGGGCGAGCCGCTCGGCGATCTCGCGCCGCACGCGCGGCCCGAGGCGGGTCTCCAGGGCCTCCGTCTCGGCGACGCGGACCACGGCGAGGACGCCGCCGCGCCGGGCGGCGGCGGGCCGCTGGAGTTCGCGGTCGAGCTCGGCCATGAAGTGCGGCGCCGAGTACAGGCCGGTGCGCGGGTCGAGGAGCAACTGGTCGGCGGGGACCGGGACCCGGTGCAGCTTGGCCGCGATGCGGGCGGACAGCTCCTCCGGGTCGAAGGCCTCCGTCACGCAGTCGTCGGCGCCGTGCCGCAGGAGCTCGGCGACCGTCGCGGGGGTGCGCGCCGCGGTGACCATGACGAGCGGGAGCGCCTGGCCCGCCGGGTCCGCGCGCACCTCGCTGATGACGTCACGGCCCTGGGCGCGGCCGTCGGGTCCGTCGTCCAGGGCGACGATCGCGTCGGGCGGCGCCTGCCTGACCTGGCGGTGCACGTCGCCGGGGACGGCGTGCGTGACCTCGTGGCCGGTGAGGCGGAGGGTGCGGGTGAGCTGTTCCCGGTCGGGGCCGGGGGCGCCGACCGCGAGCACGTGGGGGTGGCCCGTCGGCGCGGGGTCGGGGGTGGTGGACTGGTGCGGTATGAGCACCTGTGGAGAGGCGTCGGGACGCCTCAGGACATCGGACATGAAGGTGGTCCCATCCTGTTCGGATTGTGGGGGGAGGACCGGATTTCTGGCGTGCGCGTCGCGCACGTGTAGGTGAACGTGTGAACGGCTGATGGTCACTTCAGCCTCAGCGATCACTGTGACACCGCACCTTCGGGGGCGTAACACTCTCATTACGCCCCGGTGCAGAGACTGCACAGCCTCTGCACCGCCCGAGCAGACAACGAGGAGTACGAGACGTGGATCCCCTCTTCCCGGCCCTGGACGCCGCGCGCGGTGAGGCCCTCCGGTTCGGCGACCGCTCGCTGACCTATCCCGAACTGGCCTCGACGGCGCGGTCGTTGGCGCTGCGGCTGCGTGACGCGGGGCGGGTCGCCGTCTGGGCGACGCCTTCCCTGGAGACGGCCGTCGGTGTGGTCGCCGCGCTGCTCGCGGGCGTACCGG
Organism: Streptomyces atriruber; assembly: GCF_001418325.1. Lineage (GTDB taxonomy): Bacteria > Actinomycetota > Actinomycetes > Streptomycetales > Streptomycetaceae > Streptomyces > Streptomyces atriruber. The sequence goes on from NZ_LIPN01000141.1 coordinate 12,737, forward strand.
CCGTGCCGCTCAACCCGAAGTCGGGCGACTCCGAGCTCACCCACATCCTGCGCGACAGCGCCCCCTCCCTGGTGCTCACCGAGCCCGGCGCCCAACTGCCGCCCGCCCTGGCCGCCTTGGACCGCCACGACGTCGACGTCGACGTGCGGCAGGACGGCGGGGACCACCCCGTGGGCCCGCCCGGCGAACGCGGCCCCGAGTCCCCCGCCCTCATCGTCTACACCTCCGGCACCACGGGCCCGCCCAAGGGCGCCGTCCTGCCCCGCCGCGCGATCGCCGCCACGCTGGACGCCCTGGAGGACGCCTGGCAGTGGACCGGCGACGACGTCCTCGTGCACGGTCTGCCGCTCTTCCATGTGCACGGCCTGATCCTCGGCACGCTGGGTCCGCTGCGGCGCGGCGGCTCCGTGCGGCACCTCGGCCGGTTCGGCACCGAGGGCGTGACGCGCGAGCTCGGCTCGGGGGCGACCATGCTGTTCGGGGTGCCGACGATGTACCACCGGATCGCCGAGGCCCTGCCGGACGACCCGGAGCTGGCGAAGGCGCTGGCCGGGGCGCGCCTGCTCGTCTCGGGCTCGGCGGCGCTCCCGGTGCACGACCACGAGCGCATCGCCGCCGCCACGGGCCGCCGCGTCATCGAGCGGTACGGCATGACGGAGACCCTGATGAACACGAGCGTCCGGGCGGACGGGGAGCCTCGCGCGGCTGCGGTCGGCGTGCCGCTGCCCGGTGTCGAGCTGCGTCTGGTGGACGAGGCGGGCGAGGAGGTGGCGGCAGACGACCCGGAGGCGGTGGGCGAGATCCAGGTGCGGGGCCCGAACCTCTTCACGGAGTATCTGAACCGTCCGGACGCGACCGCGGGGGCCTTCGCGCCCGGCGGCTGGTTCCGCACCGGCGACATGGCGCTGCGGGACCCCGACGGATACGTGCGCATCGTCGGGCGCAAGGCCACCGACCTCATCAAGAGCGGTGGCTTCAAGATCGGCGCGGGCGAGATCGAGAACGCGCTGCTCGAACACGAGGGGGTGCGGGAGGCCGCGGTCACCGGTGAGCCGGACCCCGACCTGGGCGAGCGGATCGTGGCGTGGGTGGTCCCCGCGGACGCCGATGCCCCGCCGTCCGCGGCGGAGCTGGCGGACCACGTCGCGGCCCGCCTGGCCCCGCACAAGCGGCCGCGCGTCGTGCGCCACCTGGAATCCCTGCCGCGCAACGACATGGGCAAGATCATGAAGCGGGCCCTGGCCGGGCCCTGATCACCCCACGCGGCATCGCCCTGCCCAACGGCGGGCGGCCGCGCCTTCCCGCCCGGGGACGGGGAGGCGCGGCCCGCGGAACGAAGCGACTGCCCGCTACTTCACCCCCACCGCCCGAACGATCTCCTGCGACACCGAACCGCCCCGGTCATCACTGGCCGAGGCCCGCAGCGAGACGGACTTCGCGCCGCCCGGCACCTTCAGCTTCCCGTCCCACGACGCCTTCCTGCCGTCCCGGTCCAGGGAGACCGGCTGCCACGTCTTCCCCTCGTCGTACGAGACGGACAGCTTGCCGCCGCCGACCGTGCCGGTGCCGGCCGCGCCCTTCACGTACTCGGCGAAGATCCCGACGTCGACGGTCCGGCCGCCGCGCACCGCGCCCGCGAGGTCCGTGTCCACGTCGAAGCCGAGGTTGAGCAGCGGCAGGAAGGTCTTCCGGTCCGTGGGCGTCCGCTTCGACTTGAAGGTCCACTCCGCGTGGCCCGCCGTCGCGAGCTGCCAGCGCCCCGGATCCAGGGTCGTGTCGGTCACGACCTTGTAGGTGTGCTCGGCGGGGTCCGCGTCCCACACGTACACGCCCGAGCTCTTGCGCCGGTCGGCGCTCACTCCGTCCACGAAGACCTCGCTGACCTGCGTCATCGAGTCCTCGTTCCAGACGTCGCCGAAGCCGGTGTGGTCGGGGCCCGAGTCGCCCCAGCCGGGCACGTTGAACTCCAGGTCGTCTCCGCTGCGCGTCTGGCCCCAGCCCAGTCCGGTGCCGAGCCAGGGGTGCAGGACCGGCTTGAACCAGTCGAGGCCGGTGCGCCTGCCGCCCCGGTAGGCGACCAGGCCGCTGCGCTCCTCCAGCGCCCCCGGTCCGGTGGAGACGGACTCGTGCCACAGCTGGCCCTTGCCCGTGGAGACGTACTCCGTGCGCTCGGCCGGATAGTCGATCTTCTCCTGGAAGCCGAGGCCGACGGGAAAGGCGTCGGTGATCGAGTAGCGGTACTCGCCGCCCGCCGCGGGCTTCACCGCGTGGAACTTGCTCTCCACCACGGCGAGTTCGCGCTTCGTCGGCTCGTACGTGAGATCGCCGCTGGGGACGGCCCCCGCGTGCCCGTCCGAAAGGTCGTACACATAGGGCGTGTTGAGCGTTCCGGTGCTCTCGGCCTTCCTGCCCGCCTTCGCGGCCGCGACGAGCCGGGCCCCGTCGGCGGCGTCGACCGTGGCGATCTGCAGCGGCCGGTCGCCGTTGTCGTCCGTGCCGAACCAGGCGTTGAGGCGCCCCGCCCGGTCGTCCGTCACGAACAGCGCCGCGGCGCCCGCGTCCTGCGCCGCCTGCCCCAGCCGCGCCGGGGTGACCGCGTCCGTGCGGCGCACGACGACGGCCTTGCCGCGGACGTCCTTGCCCTCGTAGGCGGCCGGGGTGCCGTCGCCCGCGTCCACCAGCGCCCACCTGCTGCGCCCCTCGGCGATCGTCCCGCCGGGCTGGGCGACGGCCTCGCGCAGGCCCTTCACGTCCACGAGGGGCTTGCCGAGCCGCCACACGGTGCGGTACTCGAAGCTGCCCTCGGTGACCTTCGCGGTGGGCGCGGCGAAGATGCTGTCGTACTTCACCGGCACCTGCACGGCGCCCATGAGGTCGGCGCCGCCCGCCTTGCGGTCGTACTCCATGAGCAGTTGCCGGGTCTCGGTGCGCCGGTCGACGTCGGCCTTGATCTCGCGCAGCTTCCGCCCGTCCAGGGTGATCGCGCGGTCCCGGTCGAGGCGGATCTGCGGGTCGGCGAGGAAGCCGAGGCCGAGGGAGTCCCCGCCCTTGCCGCCGCGCACGTCCAGGAAGGTCGAGAGGGCGTACGTGCCGGGCTTCAGGCGCAGCTTCAGGGTGCCGGAGCCGTCGACGGCGGCCGGGAACGGCTCGGTGCCCTCGGCGAGCTGCTGCACCACGAGGTCGGCGGGGGCCGCGGCGCCGTCACGGTCCTTCACATGGACCGTGAGCGTGTACCGCTCCTCCTCCTTGACCAGGCCGAACGCGGTGTGCGCGACCTGCTCGCCGCCGGTGCTCGCGACGACGGCGCCGCTGGTGTTCCCGACGGGCGCCTTCGCCCCGTCCCCGGTGACGGTGGTCGACGCGGTGCCGTGGGCCGGGACGGTGAGGGTGGAGTCGGCGAGCGCGACGACGCCGTCGGCGGCGCCCCGCGCGGCGAGGCTCAACTCGACGGCCTTGTCGGACGAGTTGCGGTAGGTGAGGGTCCGCTCGACCGGCTCGTTGTCCTCGTAGGGCCAGCCGTAGAAGCCGAGGTCGGCGCTGCCGGTCGCGGTGATCTGCGCGTCGACGGCGTCGGGCACGCTCACCCGCCCCGCGCCCAGCGCGTACGCCGATGCGTCGAGCTGCTTCGAGCCGGACATCAGGGCGTCCTTGAGCTGCGCGCCCGTCCAGTCGGGGTGCCGCTCGGCGAGCAGGGCGGCGACGCCCGCGACGTGCGGCGTCGCCATCGACGTACCGCTCATCTCGGTGTAGAAGCCCTCGCCGCCGACCAGTTGGGAGCGGGCCGCGAGGATGTCGACGCCCGGCGCCGACAGATCGGGCTTGAGCGCGTGGTCTCCGGCGCGCGGGCCCTGGCTCGTGAAGTACGCGGCCTCGTCGCCGGAGTCGACGGCGCCGACGGTCAGCGCGGAGTCGGCGGCGCCGGGCGAGCCGATGGAGGAGGGGGCGCCCGTGTTGCCCGCGGCGACGACGAAGAGGGCGCCGGTCTCCTTGGAGAGGGAGTTCACGGCGGCGGCCATCGGGTCGGTGCCGTCGCTGGCCTCCTGCGAACCGAGGCTCATGGACACGACCTTGGCGTCGACGTCCTTCGCCGCCCACTCCATGCCCGCGATGATCTCCGACTCGCTGCCGAAGCCCTCGTTGCTGAGCACCTTGCCCACGGCGAGCGAGGCGCCGGGGGCGACGCCCTTCTCCTTGTCGCCCTCGGAGGCGGCGCCGCTGCCACCGACGGTGGAGGCGACGTGCGTCCCGTGTCCGTTGCGGTCGGCGACCTCCTCGCCCGGGACGAAGCTCTTGCTCTCGCCCACCCGCCCCTTCAGGTCCGGATGCCCGGCGTCGACGCCGGTGTCGAGGACGGCGACCTTCACGCCCTCGCCCGTGAGCCCGGCCTCCCAGGCCTTCGGGGTGCCGATCTGCGCGTTGCTCTGCGCCAGGTCGGCCTCGACGCGCCCGTCGAGCCACACCTTGTCGATGCCGGACGCCTCGCTCTTCAGCGACCGCCACAGGGCGTCCGGCTTCCCGGCGGTGACGGCGAGGCCGTCGACGCTCGCCAGGGGGCGCACCTTCTCGACGCCCTCGGGCAGTTGGCGGGCGGTGGCCCGCGCCTTCTTGTCGTACGTGACGATGAGGGGCAGCCCGGCGGTCGGCCTGCCCCGTTCGGCGACGCCCTGCCGGATCAGCTCGGTCACGTCGAACAGCCGCTCGTCGAGGACGCCGGAGCGCAGATATGGCCGCGCCTCGTCCGGTACGACGGTGACGTGTCCGTCGGCCACCTGACTGCGCACCGCGCCGCTCGCCCCGGCGGGGCGGTCGACGGTGACGGTCCGCCGGCCGCCGGGGAGCCGGGTGACGGTGACCTGGTCACCGGTGATCAGGGTGACGGTGTGGGTGGCGTCGGCCGTGCGGGTGGCATCGGGGGTGCGGGTGGCGCCGGTGGCGCGGCCGGGCGCGTCGTCGGCCACGGCTCCTTGCCCGCCGGGAAGCAGGGCGAACGCGAGACCGGCGGCGGCCACGAGCGCGGCTCTTCGCCGCGCGGGGGCTCTGGTCATGAGGCTGCCTCTCTTCGTCGGACCCGGGCGGGGGTGGTGCCCGAGTGCTGCGAAGAGTGTCAGGGGCCGTACGGTGCAGGGGAGTTGACGGGACGTGGCGGGAAGCCGCCAGGGCGACTATCCGCCAGGGGCCACCCGTCGCGGACCGCCGAGGACGGCCCGTCGGCGCCACAAAGGCGGGTGACAGCCGCACACGCCGTCCGCGACAATACGGGAACCGGATCCGGGCGTCCGGATCGCGGTGACCGGACTGGCTCAACGGGGGTGCGCCATGGGCAGTTCGCCGCGCGGTGAGGCCTTATGAAGAACGCCTCCTGGCACGTCCGCATCGACTGCGGCGGCGAGGTCGGCGCGGGCTTCCTCGTCTCGGAGCGGTCCGTGCTCACCTGCGCCCACGTCGTCCGCGACAGCGAAGGCCACCCCGTCACCGTCACCTTCCCGCACCACAGGGGACTCGCCCCCGTCCCCGCCGCGGTGACCGGCCACGGCGGCTGGCAGGGCCGCCACGACGACCCCGGCGACCTGGCGGTGCTGGAGCTGGACCGCCCTGTGCCGGTCGCCCCCGCCGAGTTCGCGGCGCCCGAGGACGCGTACGGAGATCCGCGGCCGCGCCTGATCGCGTACGGCTTCCCCCAGGGGTACGACGAGGGCACGATCGTCGAATACCGCGCCACCGCCGCCCAGTTGATCGCGGACGAGTGGATCCAGCTGGAGGCGTGGAGCGCCCACGGGCAGCGGCTCGCGCCGGGGTTCAGCGGTGCCGCGGTGGCCCTCGCCGACACGGGGCAGGTCGTCGGCATGCTGGCGGCGGCGGACGGCTCGCCCGACGTCCTCAGCGGCCGGATGCTGCCCACCTCCGTCATGTCCCGCTACTGGCCCGGCCTCGCCGAACTGGTCCGTACGCCGTCCCACCCGGCGGCGACCGCGGAGCGCCTGCGCGAACTGGTCGGGAAGGCCACCGACACCGAGTTCGCCCGCAATCCGGAGCGGCTGTACCTGGACGCCGCGGGGCCGTTCGGCCCGCCGGTTCCCGAGGGCGGCTTCGAGTCCCTGTGGGCCGCCGCCTGGTATCTGCTGTGGGAGGTCGCGGAGCCGGATGCCGCGACGCGCTTCGCCGACCGGCTCGCCGCGCTGCTCGACGCCCCGCCACGGCCCGCCGACGCGCCCCGTTCGGCGTCCGGCCCCGACTGGGTCCCGATCCTCATCGAGATCGAGCACAGCGGCGGCGACGCCGATCAGGTCCTCGTGGCGGTCTCCGCCCACCGCGGGGGCCGCCGCCACCCGGTCGACTCGCGCACCCTGCACAGGAGCGAGCTGCGGGCCCACGTCCAGGAGCACATCGACAAGGCCTTCTGCCACGTCCCGCCGGGCTCGGACGAGTTGATCGCCTTCGCGCTGCCCCGCGAGTGGCTCAACTGGCCCGTCGCGAACTGGCAGCGCAGCGCCACCGACCCGACGCCGCTCGGCTGCCACTACCCCCTCGTCGTGACCGAGCGCTCCCGGCGCACCGGCGGCCTGCGGCACCAGCTCGCGCGCAAGTGGGAGCGGCTCGGCGGCAGGGCGTCGGCGACGCTGCACCGCGTCGAGTGCGGCACCAGCGAGAAGCCGGGCAGGCTCCGCTTCCTGCTCCGCCGCGACGAGGCGGACCTGGCCGGGTTCGCCGCGCCGCCGACCGCGCCCCGCGTCCGCCCCCACTTCGAGGCCTCGCTGAACGCGCCCGCACCCATCCTGGTGTGGCCGCGCACCGGGTGCGAGTGCGGCGACCACGACCCGGCGGAGGCCTGCGCCGGAACGGAGTTCCTGGACGAGCTGGCCGGGTACCTGGACGGCCTGCCACCCGCCGAGCTGCCCCGCCACGTCCTCGCCCTGCGCGAGAGCGCCGAGGCGTCCGACGCCCCCGACCGGCACTGGGCCAGGGACGTGCAGCTCCTGTGGGACGACCCCCGCTGCCTGCCCGACGCGGCCGCCGCCCCGCAGCTCTCCCCCGTCACCCGCTGAGCGCCCGCACCCCACGGAGACCCCGCATGAGCAAGTGGCCCGTCTACACCGGCAGGACAGCGCCCCACGACGGCATCACCGACCTGCCGCCGCCCCCGCCGTGGCGTGCCTTCGACGGCGGCCCCGCCCTGGAGACACCGGCGGACGACGGCGCGACCACGTCCCCCGACCGCGCCCACCGGGCCCGCACCTACCGCGCCACCGACCAGGCGGTCCAACTCGTCAATGCGGCGCTCTATTTGAGGCGTCCGCTCCTGGTCACGGGCCCGCCCGGCAGCGGCAAGTCGAGCCTGGCGTACGCGGTGGCCCGTGAGCTGCGGCTCGGCCCGGTGCTGCGCTGGAACATCACGAGCCGCAGCACCCTGCACGACGCGCTCTACCAGTACGACCCGCTGTCCCGCCTGTACGCGGCCGGGCGGGCCGCACGGGACGACGCCAGGCCCCGCCCGCACGCACCGGGCACACCGCACACGCCGGTCGCACCGCACACGCAGGGTGCGCCACACGTGCAGGCTGCGCCGGTCGCCCCGCGCACGCCCCACACCCCGCACACCCCGGGCGAGGGCGCGGCCGCCCCCGTGGACCGCGCGGGCGTCGCCGACCACCTGCGGCTCGGCCCGCTGGGCACCGCCCTCCTGCCCTACGCCCGCCCCCGCGCCCTCCTCATCGACGAGATCGACAAGAGCGACCTCGACCTCCCCAACGACCTCCTGAACATCCTGGAGGAGGGCCAGTACGAGATCCCCGAGCTGCTGCGGGTCGCCAAGCGCACCCCACGGGCGACCCTCCTCACCGACGGCACGGACACCCCGGTCACGGTCGAGAAGGGCCGGGTGCGCTGCCGCGCCTTCCCCTTCGTCGTCCTCACCAGCAACGGCGAGCGCGAGTTCCCGCCCGCCTTCCTGCGCCGCTGCGTCACCCTGCGCCTGCGCCAGCCGCGCGACGAGCACCTGGAGGAGATCGTCCGGGCCCACCTCGGCGAGCCCGACGCCTACGCCCGCGGCCTCATCGCCCGCTTCCTGGAACGCGGCACCGGCGGCGAACTCGCCACCGACCAGCTGCTCAACGCCATCTACCTGACCGGCGCCGCGGGCCTCGACGCCGCCTCGCGGGACGAACTGGCACAGCAGTTGATGCCCTATCTGTCGGCGGCCGCCGACACCGGCCGC
>NZ_LIPN01000142.1:0-348 GCF_001418325.1 Streptomyces atriruber
CCTCCGAACTCCCCGCGTACACCGCCCTGTGGGGCGGCGAGCAGTACCAGGAAGCCGTCGAGGACATCAAGGAGCGCATCCGGGCCGGCGAGGCCTTCCAGGTCGTCCCCTCGCAGCGCTTCGAAACCCCGTGCACGGCAAGCGCGTTGGACGTCTACCGCGTGCTGCGCGCCACCAACCCCTCGCCGTACATGTACCTCTTCCGCTTCGAGGGCTTCGACGTCGTCGGCTCCTCGCCCGAGGCCCTCGTCAAGGTCGAGGACGGGCGCGCCATGGTCCACCCGATCGCGGGGACCCGGCACCGCGGCGCCACCCCGCAGGAGGACCAGGCACTCGCCGACGAGCTGC
>NZ_LIPN01000142.1:377-10037 GCF_001418325.1 Streptomyces atriruber
CCGAGGGCCGCACCGCCTTCGACGTGCTGACCGCCTGCTTCCCCGCGGGCACCCTCTCCGGCGCCCCCAAGCCCCGCGCGATGCAGATCATCGACGAGCTGGAGCCGTCCCGTCGCGGGCTCTACGGCGGCTGCGTCGGCTACCTCGACTTCGCGGGCGACTCCGACACCGCCATCGCCATCCGCACCGCCCTGCTCCGCGAGGGCACGGCATACGTGCAGGCCGGGGCCGGGGTCGTCGCCGACTCGGACCCCGTCGCCGAGGACACGGAGTGCCGGAACAAGGCCGCCGCGGTGCTGCGCGCCATCCACACGGCGAACCGGCTGCACGGACGTTCGGGCAGTGAGGGATAGTGGACGGGTGACTTCTGCCGTACCTCCGCCCCGTACCGAGGACACGTCCGAGAGCCGGGCCCAGCGCAGCAGCAGACGCAGCATCGCTGCCGCCCTGCTGCTCGGCGCCGTCGGCGCGGCCCTCGCGCTGCTCGCGTCCCGCCAGGCCTGGGCCCACGGCACCGCATCGGTGGCCGGTGGCGAGCTGCCGCTGACCGCCAAGGGCAGCGACGTCACGGGCGTGCCCGCGGCCCTCGCGATAGTGGGCCTCGCCGCCCTCGTCGCGGTCTTCGCGGTCCGCCGCGCCGGACGCTTCCTGGTCTCCCTGCTGCTCACGCTCAGCGGCGGCGGCATCGTGGCCGCGGCCCTGCTCGGTGCCGACGACAGCGACGCCCTCGACGAGAAGGCCGCCACCGCCTCCGGCGACGCCGCCACCACCATCGGTGACCTGTCGCACACCGGCTGGCCGTACGCCGCGGCCGCCGCGGGCGCGCTGCTCCTGCTCGCCGGGCTGCTCGCCCTCACCTACGGCCGCTCGTGGCCCGCGATGTCGGGGCGCTACGAACGCGACGGCACGCCCAGCCCCCGCAAGGCGCGCCGCGCCCCGGACCCGGAGCGCCCCGAGGAGCTGTGGAAGGCCCTCGACCGCGGCGAGGACCCCACGCACGGAACCTGACCCCCGAGCTCAGGGCATGCGTGCGAGTGCGGGAGAATGGCAGGGAGCGTCCGCTACGCGGTGGGCTCCCCAGTCCCCGCCGCGCACACAGCAACAAGGAGCATTTTCATGGCGCATGACCACGGACACACCCCGGCTGCCTGGACCGGTTCGATCATCGCCTTCGTCGGCTTCTGCGTCGCGGGCGCCTTCATGGTGATGGCCAACGTTCCCGGCTTCTGGGCCGGCATGGCGATCATCGCCATCGGCGGCCTCGTGGGCGGCGCCATGCGCCTCGCGGGCATGGGCCAGGCCAAGCGTCCGCACCGCCAGACCGTGAGCGCCGGCAGCTGACCCCGCCGTACGACAAGAGGCGGTCCGGCAGGTGCCCGGGACCGCCTCTTTCGCGTGTCCGGCCCGCCCGTCGGGCGACGCGCCCGGGCGCGCGGCAGAATGCACGGGTGACCGCCGAACCCGAGAGCGCCGCGCCCCCCGTCCTGACCCGTCTGCTCGTGCCGGCGGGACTGCTCGCCTCGGTCGCCGGAGCCTTCGCCTACGTCGGCGCCGTCGACCCGAACGAACCCGGTCACTACCCCGCCTGCCCGCTGCTGCGCCTCACCGGCATCTACTGCCCCGGCTGCGGCGGCCTGCGCAGCGCGCACGCCTTCGTCCACGGCGATGTCGCGGCGGCGCTGGGCGCCAACGCGCTCGCCGTCGCCGGATACGTCGTCTTCGCCGTGCTGTGGACCGTGTGGGTGGTCAGGACGGTCCGCGGGCGGCCCTTGCGGATCGCGTTGGGGCCGGTTCCGCTGTGGGGTCTGGGCGCCCTGATCGCGGTCTTCACGCTGGCGCGCAATCTGCCGTTCGGGTCATGGCTGCATCCGTGAAACCGCAGGTTGCGGGAGCGATCGCTGTCCAGGTCGTGGGATGGGCGTCAACCGGATGCGGGCCCTTCGCCCTCCTGCGGATACCATCGCAGTGACCAGCTTGAACGTCAGCTCAACCGTCAGGAAGGGGGCCGCTCGCGTGAGTGTGCTCGACGAGATCATCGACGGAGTCCGTGCCGACCTCGCGGAGCGGCAGGCACGCGTCAGCCTCGACGAGCTCAAGGAGCGTGCGGCCAAGGCTCCCGCGGCCAAGGACGGCGCGGCGGCCCTGCGCGGCGACGGCGTCAAGGTCATCTGCGAGGTGAAGCGCTCCAGCCCCTCCAAGGGCGCGCTCGCCGCGATCGCCGACCCGGCAGGTCTCGCCGCCGACTACGAGGCGGGTGGCGCCGCCGTCATCTCCGTGCTCACCGAGGAGCGCCGCTTCGGCGGTTCGCTCGCCGACCTGGAGGCCGTCCGGGCCAAGGTCGACATCCCGGTGCTGCGCAAGGACTTCATCGTCACCTCGTACCAGCTGTGGGAGGCCAGGGCGTACGGCGCCGACCTCGCGCTGCTGATCGTGGCCGCCCTGGAGCAGCCCGCCCTGGAGTCCCTCATCGAGCGCGCCGAATCGATCGGCCTCACGCCGATCGTCGAGGTGCACGACGAGGACGAGGCCGAGCGTGCCGTCGACGCGGGCGCCCGTGTCATCGGCGTCAACAACCGCGACCTCAAGACCCTGAAGGTCGACCGCTCCACCTTCGAGCGGGTCGCCCCCGAGCTGCCGGACAGCGTCGTCAAGATCGCCGAGTCCGGTGTGCGCGGGCCGCACGACCTCATCGCGTTCGCCAACGCGGGCGCCGACGCGGTGCTCGTGGGCGAGTCCCTGGTCACCGGCCGCGACCCGAAGGGCGCGGTCGCCGACCTGGTCGCCGCGGGCACGCACCCGGCGCTGCGGCACGGACGGAGCTGACCCACCCCATGTCGATCTCCGCCCGCCTCGCACCCGGCTGCCGCCCCCGCGGCTGCCGGGCGCCCGCGCGGCGTGTGCGGGGCAGGCGGGTGCGGTACCACATCGGCTCCGAGCCGGGGCAGATCCCCGGGATGCGATGGCGGGGCGGCGCCTGACGCCGCCGAGCTGAGCAGCGCCCCGTCAGGGGCGCGGGGAACTGCGCGCGCAACCCACGACGGGCCGCGGCCGCGAAGGACCCGTGACCAGCGACGGCGCCAAGGCGTACTCATGCCACACGCCAACGCCAGCCATTGCGAGGTTTCCGCATGCCCAGCGAGTACTTCATCCCCGACCCGGAGGGTCAGATCCCGAGCGCCGAAGGCTACTTCGGCGCGTACGGCGGCAAGTTCATCCCGGAGGCCCTCGTCGCCGCCGTGGACGAGGTCGCCGTCGAGTACGACAAGGCGAAGAGCGACCCCGCCTTCGCCGCCGAGCTGGAAGACCTGCTCGTCAACTACACCGGTCGGCCCAGCAGCCTGACCGAGGTGCCCCGCTTCGCGCAGCACGCCGGTGGCGCCCGCGTCTTCCTGAAGCGCGAAGACCTGAACCACACCGGCTCGCACAAGATCAACAACGTGCTCGGCCAGGCCCTGCTCACTAAGCGCATGGGCAAGACCCGCGTCATCGCCGAGACCGGAGCGGGACAGCACGGCGTCGCCACGGCCACCGCCTGCGCCCTCTTCGGCCTCGAATGCACCATCTACATGGGCGAGATCGACACCGAGCGCCAGGCCCTGAACGTGGCCCGGATGCGGATGCTCGGCGCCGAGGTCGTCGCCGTGAAGTCCGGCAGCCGCACCCTCAAGGACGCCATCAACGAGGCGTTCCGCGACTGGGTCGCCAACGTGGACCGCACCCACTACCTCTTCGGGACCGTGGCCGGACCGCACCCCTTCCCCGCCATGGTGCGCGACTTCCACCGCGTCATCGGCGTCGAGGCCAGGCGGCAGATCCTGGAGCGCGCCGGGCGCCTGCCCGACGCCGCCGTCGCCTGCGTGGGCGGCGGCTCCAACGCCATCGGCCTCTTCCACGCCTTCATCCCCGACGCGGGCGTGCGCCTCATCGGCTGCGAGCCCGCGGGGCACGGCGTGCAGACCGGCGAGCACGCGGCCACCCTGACCGCGGGCGAGCCGGGCATCCTGCACGGCTCCCGCAGCTACGTCCTCCAGGACGAGGAGGGCCAGATCACCGAGCCCTACTCGATCTCGGCCGGACTCGACTACCCGGGCATCGGCCCCGAGCACGCCTACCTCAAGGACAGCGGCCGCGGCGAGTACCGTGCGGTCACCGACGACGCGGCGATGCAGGCCCTGCGCCTGCTGTCGCGCACCGAGGGCATCATCCCGGCCATCGAGAGCGCCCACGCCCTGGCCGGGGCGCTGGAGGTCGGCAAGGAGCTCGGCAAGGACGGGCTGATCGTCGTCAACCTCTCCGGGCGCGGCGACAAGGACATGGACACGGCCGCACGCTACTTCGGCCTGTACGACACGGACGCAGTCGTCGAGGCGGACGCGTCCGCCACCGGCGCCGAGATCGAGGGGGACGCGAAGTGAGCGGCAACATCAGGCTGTTGGACGACGCCCTCGCCGGCGCCAAGGCCGAGGGCAGGGCCGCCCTCATCGCCTACCTGCCCGCGGGCTTCCCCACCGTCGACGGCGGCATCGAGGCCGTCAAGGCGGTCTTCGAGGGCGGCGCCGACGTGGTCGAGGTCGGTCTGCCGCACTCGGACCCGGTGCTCGACGGCCCGGTCATCCAGACCGCCGACGACATCGCCCTGCGCGGCGGCCTCAAGATCCGCGACGTCATGCGCACCGTCCGCGAGGCCCACGAGGCGACCGGCAAGCCGGTGCTCGTCATGACGTACTGGAATCCGATCGACCGCTACGGCGTGGAGCGCTTCACCGCCGAGCTCGCCGAGGCGGGCGGCGCCGGCTGCATCCTGCCGGACCTGCCCGTCCAGGAGTCGGCGCTCTGGAGGGAGCACGCCGAGAAGCACGACCTGGCGACGGTCTTCGTCGTGGCGCCGAGCAGCAAGGACGAGCGGCTCGCCACGATCACCGCGGCGGGCTCCGGCTTCGTCTACGCGGCATCGCTGATGGGTGTCACCGGCACCCGCGAGTCGGTGGGCGCCCAGGCGCAGGACCTGGTGCGGCGCACCAAGGCCACCACCGAACTGCCGGTCTGCGTCGGCCTCGGCGTCTCCAACGCGCGCCAGGCCGTCGAGGTCGCGGGCTTCGCCGACGGAGTGATCGTCGGCTCCGCGTTCGTGCAGCGGATGCTGGACGCCCCCGACGAAGCCGCCGGGCTCGCCGCCGTGCGTGCGCTCGCCGGTGAGCTCGCGGACGGGGTCCGCGGCAAGGCGTAACTCGTACGGGTGGACCTGGACCGGGGAGGCACGCTCGTGCCTCCCCGGTTCGTTTGGCGGGGTGTGAGCGAGAAGAACCGTGAGGGAAAACGATCGGCCCGCGAGCGGCTGGCGGAAGAGCGAGATCGGCAGAAGGCCCGCGACAAGCAGCGCCGGGCGCTGGTCGTGGGCGCCGCGGTGGTAGGCGTCCTCGGACTCGCCGCCGTGGTGGGACTGCTCGCCGCCAACTCCGGCGACGACAAGAGCGACACGGCGGGCCCGGTGGTCGCGCCCAAGGGGGCGAGCGACAAGGACGGGCCCGCGATCCCCGTCGGCAAGGAGAGCGCCAAGTCCACCCTCACCGTCTGGGAGGACTTCCGCTGCCCGGCCTGCAAGGGGTTCGAGGACGGCTATCGCTCGACGATCCACGAGCTCACCGAGAAGGGCGAGCTCAAGGTGGAGTATCACCTGGCCACGCTCATCGACGGGAACATGGGCGGCAGCGGCTCCAAGCGCGCGGCCAACGCCGCGGGCTGCGCCCAGGACGCGGGCAAGTTCGTGCCGTACCACGACGTGCTCTTCAAGAATCAGCCCCCCGAGCCCGATGACGCGTTCGGCAAGAACAGCAAGCTGATCGAGCTCGCCGGGCAGGTCGACGGCCTGGACACCGACTCCTTCAAGAAGTGCGTCGAGGACGGCAAGCACGACAGCTGGGTCGACAAGTCCAACCAGGCGTTCCAGGACGCGAAGCTGCGCGGCACCCCGACGGTCCGGCTCAACGGCAAGGACATCTTCGGCGACCAGAACAACCCGCTGTCGCCCCAGAAGCTGAAGCAGAAGGTGGCGGAGGCGAACCGGAGCTGACGCGCGAGGGGCGGTGACCGACCCGGCGCCGACGTCACGGACCGTGCTGACGTTATGGACCCGTAGCCGGACCGGTTGCCGCCCCCGATGCCCGGCACGGTAGCGTCGGTCGTGTCATGGACCTTGCCTTCATTCCCAGTCCGTCGCGCGGTGTGGTCGAACTCGGACCCATCCCGTTGCGCGGCTACGCGTTCTGCATCATCATCGGCGTCTTCGTAGCCGTCTGGCTCGGCAACAAGCGGTGGATCGATCGCGGGGGCCGGTCAGGCACCGTGGCCGACATCGCCGTGTGGGCCGTGCCGTTCGGCCTCGTCGGCGGGCGCCTCTACCACGTGATCACGGACTACCAGCTGTACTTCAGCGACGGCCGTGACTGGGTGGACGCCTTCAAGATCTGGGAGGGCGGCCTCGGCATCTGGGGCGCGATCGCGCTCGGCGCGGTCGGCGCGTGGATCGGCTGTCGCCGCCGCGGGATCCCGCTGCCGGCCTGGGCCGACGCGCTGGCTCCCGGCATCGCCCTCGCCCAGGCCATCGGCCGCTGGGGCAACTGGTTCAACCAGGAGCTGTACGGCAAGGCCACGGACGTGCCCTGGGCGCTCAAGATCACCTCGGCCGAGGACGGCCGGGTCCCCGGCACGTACCACCCCACCTTCCTGTACGAGTCGCTGTGGTGCATCGGCGTCGCCGTCCTGGTCATCTGGGCCGACCGCCGCTTCAAGCTCGGACACGGCCGGGCCTTCGCGCTGTACGTCGCCGCGTACTGCGCCGGGCGCGGCTGGATCGAGTACATGCGGGTCGACGACGCGCACCACGTGCTCGGTCTGCGGCTGAACGTGTGGACCGCCATCGTGGTGTTCCTGCTGGCCGTCGCCTACTTCGTGGTCTCGGCCAAGAAGCACCCCGGACGCGAGGAGATCGTCGAGCCGGACGACGAGTCGTCCGCCGACGGGAGCGACGCCGACGCCTCGAAGCTCACCAAGGCGGAGGGCGAGACCAAGGACGCCGAGAAGGCCGAGGACGCCAAGGCCTCCGACGAGGAGGCCGGGTCGGCCAAGAAGAGCTGACCTTCACCGGTCGTACGTCGAAGGGCCGCCGGATCACCTGATCCGGCGGCCCTTCGCGTGTTCCGGTCACTTCCTGCGGGCCAGCGCCAGGACCCGCCGGGCCCCCTCCACCACCGCCTTGTCCACGAAGCGGCCGTCCGGCAGGGCCAGGGCGCCCTCGTCCGTCGCCGCCGCCTTGGTGATCTCCTCCGCCCGCTCGATCTCGGCGGGAGTGGGGAGGTAGGCCCGCTCGATCACCGGGAGCTGGCGGGGGTGGATCGCCGCGCGGCCGAGGAAGCCGAGGGCGCGGCCCCGGGCGCAGGAGGCGGCGAGACCGTCCAGGTCGCGGATGTCCGGGTGGACCGACTGGGCGGGCGGCGCCAGGCCCGCCGCCCGCGCGGCCACCACCACGCGGGAGCGCGCCCAGTCGAGGCCCGCCTCGTCGCGCACGCCCAGATCCGCGCGGAGGTCGGCCTCGCCCAGGGAGACGCCGCGCAGGGCCGGGTGCGCGGTGGCGATGGCGAAGGCGTGCTCCAGGCCGAGCGCGGACTCGACGAGGGCGTGCAGGGCCGGGGCGCCGCCGTCGGCGGGGACCGCGCGCTCGGCGACGCGGATGACCTCGGCGCGCGAGGTCACCTTGGGCAGGCGCAGGCCCGCCACGCCCGGGAGCGGTGCGACGGCGCGGAGGTCGGCCTCGGCGAGCGGGCCGTCCAGGGCGTTCACGCGGACGTGGACGGGCAGCGGCTGGGGTGCCGAGAGGAGCTCCGCCGTCGCCGTTCTCGCGTACTCCTTGCGGTCGGGGGCGACCGCGTCCTCCAGGTCGATGATCACCGCGTCGGCGCCCGCGTGGAGGGCCTTGGCGACCACGTCGGGCCGGTCCCCGGGCACGTACAGCCAGGTCAGCGGGGAAAGGGCGGTCACAGGACGCCCTCCTTGCGCAGCTCGGTGATCTCCCGTTCGGTCAGGCCGAGTTCGGTGAGGACCGCGTCCGTGTCGGCGCCGTGCGGGCGGCCCGCCCAGTGGATCGCGCCGGGGGTCGCGGAGAGGCGGAAGAGGACGTTCTGCATGCGCAGGGGGCCGAGTTCCGGGTCGTCGACCGTGGTCAGCGTGGAGAGGGCCGCGTACTGGGGGTCGGTCATGACGTCGCGTACGTCCTGGACGGGGGCGACCGCGGCCTCCGCCTTCTCGAAGGCCTCGATCACCTCGGCGCGGGTGTGCCGGGCGATCCAGGCGCCGACCGCCCCGTCCAGGACGTCGGCGTGGCGGGCCCGGTCCGCGCCGGTGGCGAACCACGGTTCGGCGATCAGGTCGGGGCGGCCGACCAGGCGCATGAGCCGTTCCGCGACCGACTGGGCCGAGGTGGAGACGGCGACCCACTTGTCGTCCGCCGTGCGGTAGGTGTTGCGGGGCGCGTTGTTCGTGGAGCGGTTGCCGGTGCGGGGCTGTACGTGGCCCAACTGGTCGTACCAGAGCGGCTGGGGGCCGAGGACCGTGAGGATCGGCTCGATGATCGCCATGTCCACCACCTGGCCCTCGCCCGTGCGGTCGCGGGCCGCGAGGGCCGTCATCACCGCGTACGCCGTCGCGAGGCCCGCGATCGAGTCGGCGAGGCCGAACGGCGGCAGGGTGGGCGGCCCTTCCGGATCGCCCGTGATCGCGGCGAAGCCGCTCATCGCCTCGGCGAGCGTGCCGAAGCCGGGGCGGCGGGAGTACGGGCCGAACTGGCCGAAGCCGGTGACGCGGGCGAGGACCAGGCGGGGGTTGGCCGCGCTCAGCTCCGCCCAGCCCAGGTCCCACTTCTCCAGGGTGCCGGGGCGGAAGTTCTCGACGATCACGTCGGCGGTGGCGGCCAGCCGCAGGAGGGTGTCGCGGCCGCCGGGCGTCGACAGGTCGAGGGTCATGGTGCGCTTGTTGCGGCCGAGCAGCTTCCACCACAGGCCGACGCCGTCCTTGGCGGGGCCGTGGCCGCGGGACGGGTCGGGGCGCGTGGGGTGCTCGACCTTGATGACCTCCGCGCCGAAGTCGCCGAGCATGGTGGCGGCGAGCGGGCCCGCGAAGAGGGTGGCGAGGTCGAGGACGCGAAGGCCCGTGAGGGGAGCGGTCATGAGGTGGCCCCCGGCTCCGCGCCGGTCTCCTCGTCGATCTCCTTGCGGTACGGCATGGAGGCCGAGGCCCCCGGGCGCTGCACGGAGAGCGCCGCCGCCGATGACGCCCAACCGAGCGCGTCCGGCACGGAGTTGCCCTCGGCGAGCGCCACGGCGAGGGTGCCCGCGAAGGTGTCGCCCGCGCCGGTGGTGTCGACCGCCGTGACCTGTCGGGCGGGCACCACGACGGGTTCGGTGTCGCGCGCCGCGTACAGGCTGCCGCGCGAGCCGAGGGTGATGACGACCTCGGGCACCTGGGAGAGCAGTGCGCGGGCGGCGGCCCGCGGGTCGTCGGCGATGCCGGTGAGGGCGGCGGCCTCGTGCTCGTTGGGGAGCAACAGGTCGGTGGCGGCGAGGAGTTCGGGTGGCAGGGGCCGGGCGGGGGCGGGCGTGAGGATGGTGC
>NZ_LIPN01000143.1 GCF_001418325.1 Streptomyces atriruber
AGATGTGTATAAGCTACAGGTTGTTCTCCGGGTGGGGTTGTTCTCCGGAGGGGGGCTCCGGGTGGTGGACGAGGCACAGGCTGTTGCTCCGTACGCATGGCGCGAGGGCGGCGGAGAGGCTGATTGCACACGGCGGGGCACCCTCTACGGGCGAGCCGCCCATCCGGCGGTTGCACAGACTCGTGCTCGGCCCAGGGCAGTGCGGAGACGGGAGCGAGCGGCCACACCATGTCTGGTGAAGGCCGCTGTGACGATCGGGCCGCCCCGCTGGGGCTCGGCGTCGAGGCCGAGCGCCTCCGCGCTCGCCCCCGCTCTCTGAACTCGGCCAGCACTAAGCGGAGTTGCTCGCGGCAGAGTCCCGGCCCACGGCCTGAGGATTCCGGCCCGTGCGGAGCCTGCCCGTGGGTGCAGACTCCTGGTTCGTGGCGGAGACAGCGGACATCTGGACGACGTCGACGGCGCCTGCCATCTTGCCCCCATGACGCCACGGGGGACTGACCACGAGGCTTTCGCGCTGGCCCTTGACCACGCCTGGCGCTGGTACGAGAACCGGCGGGGACGGGCCTACCAGATACTCAACGCGTTGCTGGTCGGCCTCGCGGTCCTGGCCACCGCCTATGCGGCGGCTCTGAACGCGGACATGCACGCCGCGGCGGGAGTGATCAGCCTGCTGTCGGGCGTCATCCTCGTCGCGGCGTATACGGAGAGCATGAGGCTTCAAGAGTCGGCGGTCCTGGCGGAAGACGCGGTCAAGGAGATACAAGGGCACCTGGCGACGACCCTCGGCATCGCCTCGCTGCGCCTGATCGAACGCGAACAGGCTCTCCACCAGCCGGGCAGGCTCGGCTGGTTGCATCCCGTTGCGAGAGTGCTGGTGTGCCTGGGGGTGCTCGTGGCGCTTGGTGGCGCGGCCTATACGTGGGCGGCGACGCCCTGATGGCGCACGGATCAGCCGCAGCCGCACCCGCACGGATCAGCCGCACCCGCACCCGCTGCCGCTGTCGCTGCAGCACGAGCCCGCCCCCTGGGCGCTCGCGCCGAGGGTGTCGGCGTCGGCCTTGACCACGTAGACCTCCCAGGGCTCCTGGCCGGGCCCGTGCACCCACACCTTGTCCTGAAGGGCGTAACAGCAGGAGGTGTCGTTCTCCTCGAACGTCGCCAGACCGGCGTCCTTGAGGCGGCCCGTGGCCGCGGTGACCTGGTCGGTGGACTCGACCTCGACGCCGAGGTGATCGAGGCGGGTCTCCTGCCCCGGCTCTCCCTCGATGAGGACGAGCTTGAGCGGGGGCTCGGAGATCGCGAAGTTGGCGTAGCCCTCGCGTCGCTTGGCGGGTTCGGTGCCGAACAGCTTCGCGTAGAAGGTGATCGACGCTTCGAGGTCGCTGACACGGAGGGCGAGCTGAGCGCGGGACATGGCGGTACTCCCATTCGCTTGCATTGATGTCTGTCAATGTCTGTCGATGCAACATTGCGCGCTGGATCGAAGACTGTCAACATAGAAGTATGTCGAAGCAAGAGCTTGTGGTGTTGGGGCAGACCGATGGGACCGACGCGTGCTGTCCGGGGCTGCTGACCGCACCGCTGGACGAGGAGCAGGCCGTCGACCTGGCGAAGGTCTTCAAGGCGCTCGGTGATCCGGTGCGTCTGCGGCTGCTGTCGATGATCGCCTCGAAGGCGGGCGGCGAGGTCTGCGTGTGTGACCTGACCCCGGCCTTCGACCTGTCGCAGCCGACGATCTCGCACCACCTCAAGCTGCTGCGGCAGGCCGGTCTGATCGACTGCGAGCGCCGTGGGACCTGGGTCTACTACTGGCTGCTGCCGGAGATGACCGACCGCCTCGCGGGCATCCTGACCCGCCCCGCCGGCACCCCGCTGCCTGCCTCCTCGGCGACGACGGGCACCACCCGCACCCCGCTGCCTGCCTCCTCGGCGACGACGGGCACCACCCGCACCCCGCTGCCTGCCTCCTCGGCGACGACGGGCACCACCCGCACCACCCGCACCACGGGCACCGCCTCATGAGCGCGGCCGCACCTGAACAGAGCGTGGCGGGTCGGCTGTCGTTCCTGGACCGCTACCTGGCCGTGTGGATCCTCGCCGCGATGGCCGTCGGCCTGGGCCTCGGCCGCCTGATCCCGGGCCTCGGGGACGCACTGGCCACGGTGACCGTGAGCGGAGTGTCCCTGCCGATCGCGCTCGGCCTGCTCGTGATGATGTACCCGGTGCTGGCCAAGGTCCGCTACGACCGCCTCGACACCGTCACCCGCGACCGCCGCCTGCTCCTGCCGTCACTGCTGCTGAACTGGCTGCTCGGCCCGGCCCTCATGTTCGCCCTGGCCTGGCTGTTCCTGCCGGACCTGCCCGAGTACCGCACCGGCCTGATCATCGTCGGCCTGGCCCGCTGCATCGCCATGGTCATCATCTGGAACGACCTCGCCTGCGGGCACCGTGAAGCGGCGGCCGTCCTGGTCGCCCTCAACTCGGTGTTCCAGGTGATCGCGTTCTCCGCGCTCGGCTGGTTCTACCTCCGGACGCTGCCCGGCTGGCTGGGCCTGGAACAGACCGGACTCGACGTGTCCGTCTGGGAGATCGCCCGCAGCGTCCTGATCTTCCTCGGCATCCCGCTCGCGGCCGGCTACCTCACCCGCCGCATCGGCGAGAGGACCAAGGGCCGCGCCTGGTACGAGGCGAAGCTGATCCCGCGCATCGGCCCGTTCGCCCTGTACGGCCTGCTGTTCACCATCGTCATCCTCTTCGCCCTCCAGGGCGACGCCATCACCAGCCAGCCCCTGGACGTGGCCCGCATAGCGCTGCCGCTGCTGGTCTATTTCTCCCTCATGTGGGCCGGATCGATGCTGCTGGGCAGAGCGGTCGGCCTCGACTACCCGCGTACCACCACGCTCGCGTTCACCGCGGCGGGCAACAACTTCGAACTGGCCATCGCCGTCGCCATCGCGACGTTCGGCGCCTCCTCGGGGCAGGCCCTGGCCGGGGTCGTCGGCCCACTCATCGAAGTGCCGGTCCTGATCGGTCTGGTGTACGTGGCGTTGCACGCGCGCCGCTACTTCCCGTCCTCAACTGCCCCCGCACCACGGGAGGAACCCACCCATGCCTGACGCCCCTCGACAACCGTCGGTGCTGTTCGTCTGCGTCCACAACGCCGGACGCTCCCAGATGGCGGCCGCCTTCCTCACCCACCTCGCCGGTGACCGCGTCCAGGTCCGCTCAGCCGGCTCGGCCCCGGCGGACACGGTCAACCCGGCCGTGGCCGAAGCGCTCGCCGAGGTCGGCATCGACATCTCCGCGGAGGTGCCCAAGATGCTCACCACGGAGGCCGTCCAGGCCTCCGACGTCGTCATCACGATGGGCTGCGGCGACACCTGCCCGGTCTTCCCCGGCAAGCGCTACGTCGACTGGCAACTCCCCGATCCCGCAGGCCAGGGCGTCGACGCTGTCCGCCCGATCCGCGACGAGATCGAGCAACGCATCCGAAGCCTGATCACGGAGATCGCCCCGGCGGTTCAACCCCATCCCGCTCTCCGACAGCCCGACCCGGGATGATGGACTTCACGCCCTCGAACAGGCCGATGGGCCTGCTGTACTACGTTGCCGTGCAGCAGGATCCGGGCCGGGTGAGGTCATGAAACGGGAACAACTCGAACGGCTGCTGGCCGATGGTGACGAGACGTCGTCGGCCGCGCTGGCTGCTCTCCGCGCCGGCGCTTCCCACGTTGTCTGGGAGGGAACGACGTCCGCGGAATCGCTCGCAAGGGTCTACGGGCGCCGACTCCGTCACACCCTGCGGAGGGGCATCGAGACCTCCGGCCTGGCGCAGGCCGTGCGACGCCTCGACCTGCACAGCCGACCGGTCCGACTGGGGCAGATCAGGGCTGCAGACGGATCGTGGGTCTTCATGCTGTTCCTCGATGAGGACGGCAGCAAGCTGGTGGCGTGCACCGGCGTTCGGCGCCCCCAATAGACGCCTTCCCTGCGGCCCGTTGCGCCGGGATCCCACGGTCGACACGCTCCGAGCGGAAGGGACGCCGAGGCCAACTGG
The DNA here is from genome assembly GCF_001418325.1 of Streptomyces atriruber. Classification (GTDB taxonomy): domain Bacteria; phylum Actinomycetota; class Actinomycetes; order Streptomycetales; family Streptomycetaceae; genus Streptomyces; species Streptomyces atriruber. Next base: position 4,058 of record NZ_LIPN01000143.1, read on the forward strand.
GGGGCGACGTGAACGACTTCTACTCTGTGGCTGCGCAGATCATCCCCGTACTGCTTCTGACACTGGTGCTGGAATCCCCCCGTCGTCTGCGCGACTTGTTTCCCGGCACACCAGCACGTGTGCGCCGCGGACTTGCCCTCTTCAGCGCACTGCTCTGGCTTTCGGTTCTTGCCGAAGTGCTCGCGCTGGGTGGTCTGTCCTTCGACGAGGAGCGCTTCCCCGAGCTCAACACGGCTGTGGGGATCTTCGTCTGGAGCGACGTACTGGTTCTGACGGGGGCAATCGCCTGGGTCGCGGTTCGAACCCTCCAGCGGACCTTTCGTGACGGCGGTGACTCGGGCACCTGAAAGTGGATCACCGCCGATTCCGGAACAACCACTATCCTGCGAAGCTCGTCTGGTCGAGGCGGAGTTGGGCGCCTGACCTGCGGGGGAGTGGCTTCCGGGCCCTCGTGGCTTGTGCTCCGTTCCCCGTCGTTCCCCGTGGCTCTCCGACCAACCTGGCACGGATCTGGCACGGGAATTCTGGTCCGTTGAGGTCCGGTGCCGCCCGCCGCTGTTCGCTCCTGTCGGCGTCAGCTACTGGTGCCAGACATCGGCATCCCGATTGACAGGGGCCCGGACGATTGGAGGCATGGCCCGAGGTTCAGAAACGGCCATTCGTGAGGCGAAGGTGTCTAAGTTCCCCGTGGCCAAACCAGGCAATGACATTTACGGCAGTGGCGGTGTCTTCCACGAGTAATGGTCAAGAGCTGTGGATCGGTGGGCGGAGCAAGGGCGAGGTGCCCTCGTGCTGTCGTGGTTCCATCGATGGTTCGGTGAGTGCCGAACCGTCCGGCCGGTAGCGTGCCGAGTCCTGTGCGGGAGATGCCCGCGCTGGTAAACGCCGGAGGCGACCCGATGTCGGGGACAGATCTGAAGCAGCAGCTCGCCGAGCGATTCCGCGAAGTCAACGGCGACCATCCGATGATCGATACCGATGACGCATACGTCAGCGCGCAGTTCGTTGCCCTGGAGGAACTGTGCGCAATTCATGGCCGCGATGCCGATGCGGTCCGCCGGCTGATGCTGGGGCAGCATCTGCCGCTTCCGGGATATCTGCGCTCCGACGGTGCCGAGATGGTGCCGGCCGACCTGTTCGCTCTCGCCGACGAAGCGGGCGGCGTAGAGCTGCTCGAAGCGTGGTTCACCGCTCACTGGGCCGACCCGATCACCGGGAAGGCGGAGTGGAATGCGTATCTCAGCGGACAGTACGTGTGCCTGCACTCGGTGACCCCGGCCGCCATTCAGCGCAAAGATTTCCTGACGACTGCGATCAGCGCCGCAGCGAACGAGCCGGATGCCGGTTCAGCACGGTGGTCTGAGCGGCTGCACGCACTGGTCGACGAACTCGACACGCTGGAACCGGCGTTCACGGCCTACGACCGTCTTCGGTTCGGCGGACCCACGTCCCGGGACACCTGCATCGACGCCCCGCGTGCCCGCTTCCCGCGCCCGTGACCCGGATCCATGGGTGGCGTTCTGCGGATCGGTTGCGATCGCTCATGCCGCGCGGGCTTCGGGACGCTCGACGAGGTGGCCGCGTTCGAAGCGGGCTCCGGCGCGGACGCGGGCGACGAGGTGGGGCGCGTTCACGGCCCGCCACCGGGCCTGGGTGGACTCAACAAGCTTGAAGACCATCGTCAGGGCTGCAGTGCGGGAGCCGGCGCCACGGGTGACCTTGGTCCGCAGCCGGACGGCGGCGAACGTGGACTCGATCGGGTTGGTCGTTCGCAGATGGATCCAGTGTTGGGCGGTGACCAGGGCTGCGTACTCGGACCGCTGTCCGCCCACCCCGCATATGTGGACGCACGCTCGATCTTCACCCAGCTCGACATCCCCCGCCGCGTCGCCCAGCTCGACCTGTCCCTCGCGGTCGTCGCGGAGATGTCCGGCAAGCTGGACACGGCCGCCCACACCTACCAGGCCCTCGCCGTCGACGACAGGCTCTCCCGCCGGGACCGTGCCAGGGCCCGCCTCTGGGTGGGCACTGCGCTGAGCAAGGACGGCAACCACGACTACGCGACCCGCGTCATGCAGGCCGCAACTCGAGAGTTCGAGGACCTGACCGAACCCGACGACTGGTCGGTGGCCCACCAGAAGCTCGCCCTGGCCCGCCGAGGCGTCGGCGACCTCACCCGGGCCCTGTACTTCATTGACATCGCCCGCCGCAGCGGGTGCACCGATTCACCGATGCAACGCGTACGAATGGACACCGCTCACGGCCACATCCTCCTCTCCGACAGGGCGACCCGGGATGATGGACTTCACGCCCTCGACCAGGCCGCTGGAACAGCCGCGCAGTACGGACTCGTGCACCAACTGCGCAGCATCGAGGGCGTCAAGGCCAGCAGCGAGGGGCCGACAGGGCTCCGGCAACGGTGATCAGAGAGACCCACGCGTGAGCGACAACCACAAGGCCATCACCGAAGAGCAATGGCACCAGGCGAAGTTGATCTGGGATCACCACCAGATGCACCACGAGGCCCGCGCCGTCGACGTGGCGATCGGCCTGGGCAGCCACGACCTCGGCGTAGCCACCCGTACGGCCGAGCTGTACCGCGCGGGGCTCTTCCCGCTCCTGGTCTTCACCGGCGGGAACAGCCCCACCACCCGCTCCCGCTTCCCGCGCGGCGAGGCCGTGCACTACCGCGAGCACGCCATCGACCTCGGCGTCCCCGCCTCCGCGATCCTCCTGGAGCCGAACGCCGCGAACACCGGGCAGAACATCACCCTCTCCCGCGACGTCCTCGCCGCCGCCGGCGTCGCCCCGGCCACCGTGCTGCTGGTCTCCAAGCCCTACATGGAACGACGGTCCTTCGCGACCGCCCGCAAGCTGTGGCCCGAGGCCGAGATCGTGTGCGCATCGGAGCCGCTGGAGTTCGACGACTACCTCAAGAGCATCGGTGACGAGAAGCTGGTGGTGGACATGCTCGTCGGCGACCTCCAGCGGGTGATCGAGTATCCGCAGCTCGGGTTCGCCATCGAGCAGGAGGTCCCGGAGGACGTGCATGCCGCGTACGAATCCCTCATCCACGACGGCTTCACCAGCCGCCTCATCACTCCCTGAACCGCAGTGCCGGACGGGCTCTGTGTAGTGTCCTGACTGCGTGGCGGGTCCGCTCCGAGAGGCTCGCCGACCTGGCCGCCGACACCGGCGCACGCCAGTATCTCTGCGGAACCGGCGGCATGACCCACCTCGACCGTGTGCCGTTCACCGGCCAAGGCGTGGCCGTCTTCCGTTCCGCCGCCGATCACTATGGGCGATCGTGCTTGGCGGATTGGGCCGGAGCGGGTCGGAGACTGGCGCGTTGGTACGGGAGTGGGGAGGGTCGCCTTGGGAGGCACGGCGGCGCCGATAGGGAGTAGTGGTGCTCATGGCGGATGCGCGTGGTGGGCTGGGCGAGGCTTTCCCGCTCGGGGGGATGACTCTCTATCCCGTGCCTGAGTCGGTGCCTCGGGCGCGGCGGTGGTTTCGGAAGTTCACGGCTTCGTACGACCTGGCGTGCTCGATCGACGACTGCGTCCTGATGCTCTCAGAGTTGGTGACGAACGCCGTCCTCTACGGCGGGGCCGAGGAGTCCTGGCGAGTGCGTGTCGCCTGGTTCCGGGAGGGGGAATCCCTACGGGTCGACGTGCACAATCCGGGCTTCCCGGCCGACGTCCGTCTACGTGACCCCCATGCCGACGACGCGCATGGGCGAGGGCTGCTTCTGGTCGATGAGCTGTCCGACGATTGGAGCGTCGGCCCCAGCCGCTTCGGCGGCACCGTCGTTTCCTTCACGATTGATGCGGCCTGGAAGCCGTGATGCGGCACGTGCCTGGCGTGGGCTAGACGAGTTTCACGCCGTCGTGGGCGCGGATGGCCGGTGGGGATGCCGCGTCGAGTGCGTCCAGGACGCGGATCGCGTAGGCCTCGTCGGTGAGTTCGGTGACTTCTTCGCGGGTGGCCCAGTGGAGGGCTCGGGTCTCGTCGCCGGTCGTGGGCGCGCCGCCGGTGGCCTCGCAGCGGAAGACCAGGGCGACGACCAGGCCCGTCATGTTCTTGTAGATGCCGGTGAGGGGCGCGGGGAGCGCAATCCTGATGCCGGTCTCTTCGAGGACTTCGCGGTGCAGGGCTTCGGGGATGGTTTCCTCGGGTTCGAGGATGCCGCCCGGGGGCTCCCAATGGCCGTTGTCGCGGCGCTGGATCAGGAGGGCTCGGCCGAGGTCGTCGACGATGACTCCGGCGACGCTCACCGAGTGCGGACGGTCAGCGCTCACGAAGTCCTCGGCCCTCTTCCGGATCCGAGCGGGTGGCTGGGTGCCCCGCCGCAGCGACGCACGTGACGCTACCCCGGCATCAAGTCCCGTCGGCGGAAGCGGTCAGACGTCCGATCACCGCGGGTCGCCCGGAATCGTTCGGATCCAGGCGCGGAGTTTCCAGCAGGCGATGGGAGGGGCCGTCAGCATGGCAAGGAGCCACAGGCCCACGCTCGCGGGGGAGACCAGGGTGTACTCCCAGCGTGGTGGGAGCAGGGCGGGGAGCGCGATCAGGATGGTCAGGGTCAGCCATGTGGCCAGGATGGTGAGTACGGCCTTGGAGATGATCACGGCTGTGTGCATTGGGCCCCCGGACGTCCGGACAGCAAAAGACCCCCAGGTCGATGACCAGGGGGCCTGAGACAAGAGCGGGTGACGAGAATCGAACTCGCACTCTCAGCTTGGGAAGCTCGGGTCTTTCAGACAGATTACTGGGCTGAGCTGCGGCGAAGCAGCCAGGCCACTGGCCTGGGCTGGCAGACTACGCCCCGCCATTCCCCGTGGTTCCCCACACGACCTGGCACATGAATGGCACGCACCCTCATCCTGGCACCGTCCTGGACGGCTGACTCGCCGGAGTGCCTGAGCCGCAACCGACGAAAGTCAACCACGATGGCGAGTGCGTCGGCCGGCCAGGCGCGCGTGTGCCACCGCTACCAACCACCGGGCCTCAGCCACGCTGCTCGGTAACGTCCGTCAGAGTGAGCCGTAACGGCGGACGCGTGCTGCCGAGGCCTGGAGCAGTGGCTGCTTCGTCCCGAAGCAACTGGGGTGAGGGCGCTGCCTTGGGCTGGTGTGGCTCTCACCTGCGCTGACGGTCCATAGACGTTCGCGCTTGTCCGCTGGTGTTCGTCGGCGTTGTCACGCAGTTAAACACTCTTGCTCCGATGGATTCGGTCGCAGAGTTCTGGCACGTGCGTAGCGAGGCTGGTTGAACGTTGGCTTCACTTTGGGGCATGGAACCTCAGTGGTTGGGCCCGTGGGCGGAAGACCACCATCGCATAGACACAGCATCGGCGCGGGGCGCGTGTTCCTGGGCTGCGCCGTGCCGTGCGCCTGCAATGTGGAGCGTTCGCGTCGTGGACACTGGCGGCGAGAGCTGGTGGGCTGTCTGCGCGGAGCACGCTGCCTCTTCTTCGGTGCTGTCTTCCGGCTTGCCGACTGAGTAGCACACGGCTCCGGAGGGGCCTTGTCTCTCCAGAGTTCCGCCTGGTCAACTGCCTGATCCTGGGTCCCCGCAACGGACTCGTCCGCGAGTAGTCCACACCGAATGCAGAGCGTCACTGCCGAGCACATCCGAAACAACTGAGCACACTAAGAAGCGCAACCCAGCGCACCGGGTCTCACAGGTCATCTAAAACGCCAAACGCCCCCACTTGAGCGTGACTTACGGGATCATGAGTCAGTAGTCATCAGCCTTGAGTTGGGGGGATCTGTGTACAAAGAGGTCGAGTCTGCCGACGGAAAGTCCTTCTTCCTGGTCGAAGTCATACCGCTGGCAGTCGAGAACTTTGATCAGTCGAAGCTGCTCAGAGGCGCTGGGAGGTCGGCTCAGCAGGCGCTCAGTGGGCTGCGGGACGTGGGTGAGGCGATCGTTCAAACCTGCGAAGACGTATCCGCAGCTATCCGTGATCGGTTCGGGGACTCGCCACCAAGCGAGTTGGAAGTCCGCTTTGGGGTATCTCTCTCGGGAGAGGCGGGCGTGCCGCTGGTGGGGAAGGTCAAGGCTGACTCAACCTTCGAGGTCCGAGCCAGATGGACGCCGTCGACGTAGAGGTTACGGGTCAACACATCCAGACCTGCGGTGGTAAACCTAGCCTCATCGAGTGACATTCGTGAACCACTAGGGGCATCCCCCCTGGTTGACAGCGTGCCCTCTTGGTAACCTCGCGGCATGAGTGCGTCAGCGGGGCAGGATAAGGCAGGTCTCAGTCCGACTGAGAGGGCACTGCTAGAGGTGATGGATGCTGGCCTCAGAGCGGATACGCAGGCCGTTCGTGAGCAGTGCCGGCGTCTCATGCGGCGTCCGCCTGAGGACGCTAACCACGCTGTGACCCTACGTGCCGAGCTGAGGGCTCTGCTCACAGCGTCACAAGCGCAGAACCCGCTCCGCGGTGTCGACGTAGCGCAAAGTGCTAGGGCAGTCGTTCCGGAGACGACAAATCTGCCAAGAGACCCTGAGACTAACCAAGTTCTGCTGCGTGTGGCGGAAACCACCGGGAGTCATGGCCCAGTGTTGGACGACGCCACGCGAGAGCGGGTGGATGCGCTCATTGCAGAACGTCCCGTGCGTGAGGCGTTGGTGGATGTTGGGCTTCAGCCTTCACGGAGCGTCCTTCTTAGTGGGCCGCCTGGCGTTGGCAAGACTCTCACCGCAGCTCATATCGCTAGCCAGATGAAGCAGACGTTGTTGGTTGTCGACTTGGCTTCGGTGATGTCCAGCTATCTAGGACGCACCGGGCGAAACCTTCGATCCATCCTTGATTTCGCTACGCAGAATGAATGCGTCCTTTTTATTGATGAATTTGATGCTCTGGCGAAGCGTCGCGAAGATGATTCAGATGTCGGTGAACTCAAGAGGTTGGTCAATGTTCTGTTGCTGGAACTTGACCGCTGGCCAGCTGGTAGTTTTCTGATTGCTGCCACGAATCATAAAGAACTCTTGGATTCTGCAATCTCCCGGCGGTTCGACGTCCTGATAGAGCTCCCTCTTCCGGCGATCGGCGAAAGAAAGCTTCTCATCTCATCTCTTCCTGCAATTATTTCCACCGCGGTATCTGACGATACGTGTGGCCTCATGGCACTAGCAACGGACGGTTTTTCGCATTCAGACATTGTGCGTTTGTGTAACGGCACCGCCAGGGAATCAATTGTGCGAAACGGTGACCTGTCTTCACTCGAAGAGGATCTTGTGCGCCTAGCTGTTCCAAAACTACGTGCATTGGCTGGTGAGGACGCAAAAATCCGAGAAAAGGTAGCGGTCGCAGCTAGCGTGCATCTAGGGCTCTCGAATCGGAAAATCGCCAACATTCTTGGTGTAAGCCATCCGACCGTCAGCAGGGTGATCTCGACATTCCGGGAGCGCGAACAGTAGTACGTTTCCACTATTGGGGGGGAAATGAGTACAGGGTCTGGCGGACGCATCCTCGTAGGAGGAGAGCACATGTCGGAAATGATTGACAGGGCAGGTGGAGGAGGAAGTAAGTACCACCCGTACACCCTGGAGGACTCACAGAGAATACTCGGTCCGCAGGTGCAAGTGTTACGAAACGCTGCTCGCAGTTTGGACGGCAGTCTACGTGCGGACCATGTAGTTTTTGAGGTCAAGCTGCTGCCGAATTATCTGGCGAACAGCTACTTCCCCGACAGGTTGGTCAAGCTACTTGGTCTTACTGCTCTGGGGTCTCGCCCCGCAACGGGCGATTTAATACTCCGCAGCACAACGGAATTTGATGTACCAACTAAATCCTTAATCGTGGCGGGCGGCAATGACAGCCTTGAGCAGCTGACGCATATTCTCTCAGGGAATTCTCTCAGTCGCCGGGAAAAGGGAGCTGCGGAAGATCTGAGGAGGTTCTCCGATATACACCTGCCGAGGGTTGCTGAGGTCGTGCGAGGTTCGACCGGTGCCGCTACGGAACCCGTCGGGGGGCGGGAGCCGTTCGAAGCAGTTCTGCATCCCGATCCTGATCTTCCTGGAATTTCAAGGCGACCTCTGTCGGGTGAAGTGTTTGAAAAATTCGAACGATATATTCGGAGCCTGGGGGGTGAGGTTGTCAGTGATAGGCGCGATGTCGTGGGTGGACTAACGTTCGTTCCGGTGCTTCTCCCTTCAAATAAGGCGAAGGCGGCTGCAGCTTTTAATCCATTACGCTCGATACGGAAAATGCCGCGCATTCGCCCTGTGCCAGCGATTCCACTTCGGTCGGCTCCCGGTGTTTCTAAGCCTGCGCCACCGCCTGCTCGGGCTGACGCTCCTGAGGTGCTCATCTTTGATGCTGGCGTGGAAGTTAACGGTGACTTCTTCGCAGGTTCGGTTAACCAAGTGGACCTGAGTGGAAGGCCAGGTTTTCCTGGCTCCATAGAACACGGTAGTGCTGTAACGGGCGCCGTGCTATACGGGAGTGTCGAGGCAGGAAGTAGCCTCCAGTCTCCGCAGGTACGAGCTACTCACTTCCGCTGCATCCCAGGGCATGACACTGATGGGGCTGAGCTTTACTGGCTTCTGGATCAAATCCAAAAGCAGGTGGCAGACAGTGATGCAATGATAGTTAATCTCAGCCTTGGACCAGAGGTTCCAGTGGACGATGGCGAACCGCATCGTTGGACGGCTGTGTTGGATGCGCTTGCCTACGAAAGGGACATCCTCTTTGTTGTTGCTGTAGGGAACAACGGAGAGGAAGACGGGGCAGGCGAAAACCGAGTCCAAGTGCCCGCCGATATGGCAAATGGGCTCAGTGTCGGAGCTTGTGACCGACCGCATCCGGAACTGATGTGGTCGAGGCCGTCGTACAGTGCGATTGGTCCTGGCCGCCCGGGGGCGACGGTTCAGCCGGCAGTGCTGGCCTTCGGTGGGGATTCTGATCTCCCCTTTGCGCGATTGATGGGTGACGGGCGGCTCTCGTACGACTGGGGCACTAGCTATGCCGCACCCTTGGCGGCACATGGTTTGGCTAAGCTCAGTACTCAGTTAGGTGACCGGGCAAGTGCCTCTGCCCTGCGGTCTTTCGCAATTCATTTCGCGGAGCCCCATGCTGATTCAGGTCATATTCTTGAATCGGGATATGGGAGACTTCCCGTCGACTTCTCCGATGCGCTTCTCTGCTCTGATCGCCAGGTGACTGTCCTCTATCAATCCTCGATTGAGCGAGAGCAGATACTGGGTTTTACGTTGCCAGTTCCCGGAGGAATAGACAGGGGAAAGGTGAAGGTGAAGTGGACGCTTTCCTACGCTTCATCTACGGATCCCACGGAGGCTGTAGAGTACACCGAGTCTGGCCTGGAATTTACTCTGCGCCCTCACTCCGAGGTGTACGGTTTTAGAGATCCTGAAAAGTCCAGTCGAATTATCAAGGTCAATATCCGAGAAGAAGCCGATCGCGTTGCCGACCTGCTTGAAGAAGGTTGGAAAATGAGTCAGCAGCCAGTTTCTCGCTCCCAGAAGGTGGGCCCAAAGGCGTCGGAGTCCAATCGTCGCCGAGGGGGAAAATGGGAAACTGTAATGCAGGGGCAGGATTGCCTGATGGCGTCAAGCCTCCACCTGCCGAGACTCGACATCGAGTTTCTTACCCGTGAAGGGGGGGTGCTCACTAGAGATTCCCCTCCCGTTGAGTTCTCGCTAGTAGTAACCGTTGAGTCGCTGTCTGGGCTACCGGTCTACGATCTGGCAAAAGTGGATTTCCCTGTGCTTTCAGAATTGCCAGTTCCCGTTCCGCTGCGACTTCGGACATAGGTTGGTGGAGCGGCTTTGGGCGGGAGCTGCCATGGGGTGAGTGATCATGGCCCCTTAAGCTTCCGGCGAGTCGGGCAGTCTGTGGACCTGCCCGTTAAAGCACGACGTTGGGGCCATGATCTTCGAGGCTCGCCCCATGGTGGCTGCCTAAAGCCGTGGAGCCGACCGCCCCAGCCACGATGTACCCTTTCTCTCAGAGTTCAGTTGGCTGCCAGCTCTTGTCGCGCGGCCCGGTGGACCGGGCTGCAGCGGGGCGGAGACAGGAGCGGCGGCCCGGGGAGCCGGGCCGCGCGCGGTGAGCGGAGCGAGCCGTCTTGAACCAGTAGAGAAAGTTGTAACTCAGTCGGATCCGTAGGGCTTGGAGTCCAAGTGGGCTCCGCATGAGCTGAGTTCAGACTTCTTCTGGTGACCCGCGAGGGGCAGGAAGAGCACCGGGCGGATCGTCCACGTCACGCGCATGCCTGCGTAGGTCACTGAAAGCGTGCGGGGTTCGGCGTCAAGGAGTGCTCGTCTGGTGTCGATGCGGCTCTCGTAGAGCCAGTCCCACGTATCTGTGGGGGCGTTCGGGGCGAGCTCCTTCGTGATGACGTGGAGTGCTGTGGGGAGCCAGCCGTCCGCCTGGGCTGCCGAGTAGGCGCCGAAGGCTGTCGTCACCGTCGGGTGGTCCGGGCTCGTGAGGTCCTCCGCCCAGCACTCGCACCAGAAGCCGCGGTAGAGGTCGGCGGCGCTCAAGTCGGTGTTCAGCATGGGCGTCCACCAGGCGGTTGTGAGTCCGTGAAAAGTTCCGCTGTCACCGTGTGGCCGCCGTCGCTGTTCCGCACCACCACCCGGTGGGCCAGTGCGCTGACCATGCCCAGGCCTCGCCCGTGGGTCGCTTCCTCGTCCGGATGCTTGGCTTTCGGGGCCGTCTCTGCGTCCCCGCCATCCGTGATTGACAACGCGATGACCTGGGCGGAGACCGCCAGTGCCAGATGGAAACTGCCCGCTGGCCGGCCACTCGCCGTGTGCAGGATCGCGTTCGCGCCCAGCTCGCTCACGATCAGTTCCGCGTCCTCGGCCAGCGGCGATCCCGCGAGGATGTCGCGGGTCCAGCGGCGGGCTCTGCTGACCTCTTCGGGGAAACCTGGGCAAGTGAGGCCCCAGACTCGGGCGGTGCTCGTATACTCGTGCATACAAGTTCCTTCGTGCTGGTAGGCCGCCATGTGCAGCGGGTTCGAGCTAGACGAGTTCCACGCCGTCGTGGGCGCGGATGGCCGGTGGGGATGCCGCGTCGAGTGCGTCCAGGACGCGGATCGCGTATGCCTCGTCGGCGAGTTCGGTGACTTCTTCGCGGGTGGCCCAGCGCAGAGCGCGAGTCTCGTCGCCGGTCGTGGGCGTACCGTCGGCGGCCTCGCAGCGGAAGACCATGGAGACGATCAAGCCCGTCATGTTCTTGTAGATGCCGGTGAGGGTCGCCGGAAGCACGATCTTGATTCCGGTCTCTTCGAGGACCTCGCGTTGCAGAGCCTCGGGGATGGTTTCCTCGCGTTCGAGGACGCCGCCCGGAGGTTCCCACTTGCCGTTGTCACGGCGCTTGATCAGAAGGGCCCGGCCCTGGTCGTCGACGATGACTCCGGCAACGCTCACGGAGTGCGGACGGTCAGTGCTCACGGTCCTCGACCCTCTCGGATGGCTAGGCTCTCCACCGTAGCAACAACACTCGCCCACTCGTCTAGATACCTAAAGGAGTACACGTGACGTCTCTCCCGAGCCTGCTCGGCGACATCGACCCCACGAGCGATCGTGCGGTGTTTCGACAGATCGCCGACCAGCTGCGCGAGGCCATCGACCGTGGGCGATTCAAGGAGAGCGAGAAGCTGCCCTCGGAGGCCGAACTCGTCGAGCACTACGGCGTATCCCGGATGACCGTCCGGAACTCCTTCTCCGTGCTGCAGGGCGAGGGCCTGGTCCACGCCGAGCATGGCAAGGGCGTCTTCGTACGACCGCGACCTCCCGTGCGACGGCTCGCCTCCGACCGCTTCGCCCGCCGCCATCGCGAGCAGGGCAAGTCCGCCTTCATCGTCGAGGCTGATGCCGCCGGTAGTCGCCCGCAGGTGGACAGCCTGGAGGTCAAGGAGGAGAAGGCCAGCCAGGACATCTCCACCCGGCTCGGCTCGCTGCGGCGGGTGCTCGCCCGACGGCGCCGGTACTTGCTCGACGGGCGCCCGGTCGAGTTCGCCACCTCCTACCTCCCGCTCGACATCGCACGCGGTACGCAGATCGCCGAGCCCAACCCCGGCCCCGGCGGCATCTACGCCCGCCTCGAAGAACTCGGCCACCACCTCGACCACTTCGAGGAAGAGATCCGCGCCCGGATGCCCTCGCCCGCCGAAGTGCGGACGCTGCGGCTGGCCTCCGGCGTGCCCGTCATCAGCCTCATCCGTACCGCGTACGACACCGAAGGGCGGGCCGTCGAAGTGTGCGACACCGTCATGGCGGCGGACGCTTACGTCCTGTCGTACCAACTCCCGGCCACCTGAGGGCTGGTGCGCGAGACCGACGCTCCCTTCGGACTCGTACATCCCAACAGGCCTACTCGTGTAGACGAGTTGGCAAGTCGTATGGCAAGGTGATCGCCACGCCCTCGGAGATCGGGTTCGCGTGACGCATCTTGTATAGACGAGTAGATGGGGAGTCTGTCTTGCGCACCATCCGTGTTGAGACCTCAGCCGCGACGATCCTGCTCACCGAGGCCCCCGAGCCCAAGGTCCGCGACCGGCAGACCGGCGAGATCGCCAAGGACGCCAAGACCGGTGAGGCCCTGATGACGATCGGCGTCGTGTACATCGAGGACGGGGAGTCCTCCCTCGTGAAGGTCACCATTCCCGAGGGCGGGGTCGCCGAAGAGCTGGCCCTTGGTGCTCCGGTCTCGCTTCCGGGGCTCCTGGCCCGGCCCTGGGAGAGCGTCTTCAACGGTCAGCAGCGGCATGGCATCGCGTACCGCGCCGCTGCCGTCACCTCCGCCGCCTTCCCGAACGTGGCCGGGGCTGCGGCCTGATGAACGAGCTCGCGACGTTCCTGGAGGTGGGTGGTCCCGTCGCCGCGCTCGGCGCCGGTGCCGCCTACATCCGGGCCCGGCACCCTCGCGTGCACTGGTCCACGTTCGGCTTTCCCATATCCACGGCCCGACTTCTCGGTTCGTACGGCTCGGTCATGGAAGCCTGTGGCCTGACCACGGCTCCCACCCGATTCCGGCTGCTGGCGCTCAAGGCCACCGGTCGGGAGGTCCGTCCAGTGCCGCCGCGCATGCGGGGCATCCGGCCCACGTCGACCGGGCTGCGGTTACGCCTGAGGCTCGCTCCGGGACAGGAACCCCACGACATCGCAGCCTCCACTGAACGGCTCCGTCACGCATGGGGAGTTCACGCCGTGTACGTCAGGTCGGTCAAGCCCGGTGTGGTCGAGCTGAGGCTCGTCGGCTTCGACGTACTGCGACGGGTGCGGATGCCGCGCAAGACGGTCGGTACGGGGCTTCTCAAGGTGCCGGTGGCCCTGCGCGAGGACGCCACTCCCTTCGTACGTGACTACCGAGTGGTCCCGCACCAACTCACCCTCGGCGCCACGCTGTCCGGCAAGTCCATGTACCTGCGGAACCTCATCACGGGACTGGCCTCGCACCCCGTCGCCCTGGTCGGCATCGACTGCAAGCGCGGCGTGGAACTGGCGCCCTTCGCACCGCGGCTCTCCGCTCTCGCCACCGACCCCGACCAGGCCGCCGAACTCCTCCCCGTACTCATCAAGGAGATGGAGGATCGATACGACCTGATCAAAGCCCGGCAAGGGTTCGCTCCGGGGACGTTGGATGAGGAGATCACCTCCGACGTCTGGGGACTGCCTGAGCAGGAACGCCCCGTACCCATCGTGCTGTTCGTCGATGAGGTCGCCGAACTCTTTCTCGTTGCCACGAAGAAGGACGAAGAGCGGCGGGACGAGATGGTCACCCAGCTCATCCGGCTCGCCCAGCTCGGCCGCGCCGCCGGGATCTATCTGGAGGTCTGCGGCCAGCGTTTCGGTGCCGAGCTGGGCAAGGGGGCGACCATGCTGCGGGCCCAGTTGACCGGCCGCGTCTGCCACCGCGTCAACGACGAAGCCTCCGCGAAGATGGCCCTCGGTGACATCGCCCCCGAAGCGGTCTCCGCGGCCTGCGCCATCGCCCCCGAGTCGCCCGGCCTCGCCGTGGCCGGGGACACCTCCGGTGGGTGGTCCCGCATCCGTACGCCGCATCTCTCCCTCGGCGATGCCGCCGAGATTTGCCGCCAGTCGGCGGACCTGGTCCCTGACCTGCCCGCGTTGAACCGCTTCCGGCCGACCGTCGCGCCCGCACGGCCTTCGCCCGGTTCACCCGCTCCTGTCGTGCAGCCGCGCCCGCTGACCGACTAAGCCGCTCCTGCTTCTCGGCCGACGCGACCGTCTCGCGCCACGTCCCTACCCCTCCCATGCCTGAACCCGGAAGGAGCCGCCGCATGCGTGCCCAACTGGCCCGTGTCGACGCGGTGCTCGTCCAAGCGGTCATCGCGGCCGCCCTGTCCTTCGCCCACCTCCACGACGTCGCGTCGGCCGCGGGGCAAGACGGGTGGAAAGCCTGGGCCTACCCGGTCTCGGTCGACCTTCTGCTCGTCGCCGCCTGGCGTCGGCTGCGTACCGGCGACGCCAAGACCGCTGGGTGGTGCTGGTTCCTCATCGCACTCACGGCCTCGCTCGGTGCGAACGTCGCCACAGCCGGACTGCTCGACATGGAGGCCGTGCCGGCCTGGCTGCGCATCCTCGTCGCGGGCTGGCCCGCGGTGGCCTTCCTCGGCGGAACGCTGCTCGCGCACTCGGCCCCGCAGGAGGCAACGGTCGTCGAGGACGTCCTCGTCCAGGAGGACGCCGACGAAGCGCCCGCCCTGCCCACCGCCGAGCCCGCCCCGGCAGTGGTATCCGTCCCGCCCGCGTTGATCGACCACGCCCGCAAAGTCGCCTCCGAGCACCACACCCGCACCGGCACACCCATCGACGTCCCGACCCTCCGCACCCGCCTCGGCGTGCCCGCGCCCATGGCCGAAGCCATCGCCACCCACCTGTAGGACACCCACATCCGAGAGGACAGCAACGTGACCGCCAACCGCCAGTTCCGCTCCATCACTCGCACCGGTCCGGTCCAGGTCGGCACCTCGAACGGCGACCGGGGCCGTACTCAGCACACCGTCGCCTGCACCGCCCCGCGCTGCGGCTTCTCCGCCGACTACGACAGCCGGGCCGCCGCCGAGCTGGCCGCGCGAACCCACCGCTGCCCCGTGCGCTGAAAGGACCTGCCCTCGTGACCGTCAGCCTGCCGCTCGTCCTCGTCCTCGGTCTCATCGCCTGGGGAGCGGTCAAGTTCCTCGGCGTTCGCACCTGGATCGTCATCGTGATCGCCCTGTTCGGCTTCCTGCTCTCGCGCACCTTCGTGGCACCCGTCATCGACTCCGGCACACGATCCGGCGTCGACATCGTCAACGGCTCACATGACTAGACGAGTAGATAAGGAGAGGTTCGCCGTGTTCCTGCCCAAGTACCCCGAGAACCCGTCCCCGCCGTCGGCCTACGTCCACGCCCCGACCGAACCGGCGCCCGCACGACGCCCCGCTCCCCAGATCTCCATCAGCACCGGAGCCGTCGTGGCCGTGCTCGTAGGGGGAGTCGTCCTGACCGCGCTCCTGGCCGCCGTCGCCATCTCGGCGATCTCCGTGGCCGTCGCCGCCGTCGTCCTGCGCTCGATGCTCCGCGACCAGCGTCGGCGCTGATCCGCCGCACATCTGACAGACCCCCGGGGCGGCCTCGATACCGCCAAGCATCCGCCGCCCCGGAGGCGCTCCCCCTCCTGACCGAAACCAGAAGGAGAACCACCATCTTCACGCGCACGACCCAGCCGCCGCCCCCACTTCGCGAACTCGGTGAACTGGCCTCGCTCGGCACCATGCCCGGCCTGCTCCGACAGCTCTCCGGACTCGGCGGCTGCGCGAACCCGATCCGCCTCGACGGCCACCGCACCGAGTACGACGTCGACACCCGGACCGGCGAGATCGGCAACGTCCTCCACCATCTCGACTCGTCGTCCCTCCCGGCCGGACAGCTCCTCACCCGCTGCAACAACCGCCGCACGACCCGCTGCCCGGCCTGCGCGGAGGTCTATCGGCGCGACACCTTTCACCTGATCACCTCGGGCCTCCGAGGCGGCAAGGGCACCCCCGAACGCATCGCCGCCCACCCCCGCGTCTTCGCCACCTTCACCGCGCCGAGCTTCGGCCCGGTCCACAACCGCCCGTCCGGGGCTGCCGGTTCGGTCCGCCGCTGCCGGTGCGGGCGCCTCCACGACCAGGACGACGCCGTACTCGGCAGCCCGCTCGACCCGTCGACGTACGACTACGAAGCCGCGGTGCTCTGGAACGCCCATGCAGGGGCCCTGTGGCGGCGCTTCTCGATCTCCCTGCGCCGGGAGGTCGCCAAGCGGGCGGGCCTCTCCCAACGCGCGTTCCGCGAGCACGCACGGGTGTCCTTCGCCAAGGTCGCGGAGTACCAGAAGCGCGGCGCCGTCCACTTCCACGCCGTGATCCGGATCGACGGTCCCGGGGGCGGCGACACCCCGCCCCCGGCGTGGGCCACGGCTGACCTGCTCACGGACGCCATCGAGACCGCCGCTACCGGCGTGCGCGTGGACGGTCCCGTCATCGACAGCCGCCCGCACACCTTCGCCTTCGGCCGCCAACTCGACATACGCACGATCCGAAGCGCCGACTTCGACGGCGGCCAGGAGCTGACCGACAGGGCCGTCGCCGCGTACATCGCGAAGTACGCCACCAAGGGCGCGGAGACCGCGACGGGCGCCCTCGACCGCCCGCTGAGGTTCCTCGCCGAGCTGGCCCAGCTCGACATCAGCGACCACGCCGAGCGGCTCATCCGTAAGGCCTGGGCCCTCGGCGCCCGCAAGGACTTAGCGGAACTCCGCCTCCGCGCCTGGGCCCACATGCTCGGATTCCGCGGCCACTTCTCCACGAAGTCCCGCCGCTACTCGACCACGCTCGGCGCTCTCCGCGACGCCCGCGCCGCATGGCGTCGAGCCCAAGCCGCAGCAACCTCCGAGGCCGAGCCCGACTCGACGCTCGTCCTCTCGCACTGGGTCTTCGCCGGGACCGGCCTGTCCTCGGCTGAGGCCTGGCTCGCCGCGACCCTCGAACCCGCCCCCGGAACAGAAGGAGAGCCCACTCGTGGATAGCCGCTACCTATCCGTGGACCAGGTCGCCGAGCTGCTCGGGACGACCGCTCGCTTCCCTCGGCGGCTGATCGAGGAGCGGCGGATTCGGTACGTGAAGGTGGGCCGTCACGTGCGCATCCCGGCGAGCGCCGTCGAGGAGTTCATCTCGACCCACACCGTGGAGCCGATCAAGCGCCCGCGTGCCCGATACGGGAGGGCTGCCTGATGGCCAACGACAAAGGCAGGCGGCGCCGCTTCGGGGCGATCAGACGTCTTCCGTCCGGGCGGTACCAGGCCCGCTATCCGGGGCCCGATGGCGTGATGCGCCCGGCACCGTTCACGTTCGAGACGACGGCGGACGCGGACGACTGGCTCGCTGAGAAGCAGACCGAGATCCGTCGCGGTCAGTGGCGGGACCCGGATGCGGCGGCCGTGAGTTTTCGCACCTACGCGGAGAAGTGGGTCGAGGAACGCGACCTCGCGCCGCTGACCGAGGACCTGTACCGCTACCTCCTCGACAAGCACCTTCTGCCCACCTTCGGTGACACCGACCTGGACGAGATCACGGCTCCTCGCGTACGCGAGTGGCGGACCGAGCGGCTGCGGACGACCGGCGCAAAGACGATCACTGCCAAGGCGTACCGGCTGCTCAAGGCCGTCATGGAAACGGCCGTTGATGACGACCTCATCGACCGCAACCCGTGCCGGATCAAGGGAGCGGGCAAGGAGAAGGCCGCCGAGCGGCGCATCGCGACCGTCGCCCAGGTCGACGCACTCGCCGAGGCCATGGGGATGCGGTGGCGCCTGATGGTCTACCTCGGTGCGTACGGTCCGATGCGGCCTGAGGAACTGGCTGGCCTGCGGCGTCGGGATGTCGACCTCGACACCCTGCGGATTCGTGTGCGCCTGGCCGAGCCGGAGCGGATGAACGGGCGCCGCGTGCAGGGCGACACGAAGTCCGAGGCCGGTACGCGGACGGTCGTCCTGCCCGCCTTCCTCCACCGGGAGCTCCGTTGGCACATGGAGTCCTACGCCGAGCCGGGCCCGAAAGGGTTGCTCTTCGTCGGAGAGCGCGGTGCCCCTTTCCGGCGCAGCACCTTCGGACGGAAGTGGCGCAAGGCCCGCGGGCTCGTCGACGGTCTCCCGGAGGGCTTCCGCTTCTACGATCTGCGGCACACGGGGCACACCCTCACGACCCGCTCGGGTGCCACCCTCAAGGACACGATGGTCCGCGCCGGGCAGTCGTCCGAGAAGGCCGCGCTCGGCTACCAGCACTCGGAGGACGAGCGTCAGGAGGAGGTCGCGGGCATGCTTCACCGGACCGTGCGCAAGGCTCGGCAGACCAGAGCCGAGAAGGAGGGCGGTCCGCCTTCTGGCACGGATCTGGCACGCGGCGAGTGATCTGACCGGACAGTAGGCGAAAAACAAGAAGGCCCAGGTCGCTGACCTGGGCCTCAACTATGGAGCGGGTGACGAGAATCGAACTCGCACTCTCAGCTTGGGAAGCTGATGTTCTACCACTAAACTACACCCGCGAAAGACGCCGTATGAACCGGTGTCGTAACGTCGCACACTCTACCTCATCCCGGGCCCCCGGCGCTCTCGCCGCGGGGCCCGAGTGCTGTCCGGGAGGTGGATGCGCCGTGCGTCCGGAGGGAGTTGGGGCGTACCGTGGATCGCGGTCGCGCCGCCTGGATGGGCGTCCCTTTCATACCGTAATGTGGCCTTTCGTCGTCGGCTCGGAGGCGAGCGAGAGACGAGTGAGTACGGCTACGTACGAGCTCACCCACGACTGGGGAAGGGACCCAAGGACTTGATGGAGCGCACCGTCGTCCGATGTGCCGAAGGGCACGTGTTCAGCACCGCTTCGTTCCCGATGCAGCAGGCGGACCGGCTCGGTCCCGGTCGGCTCATCCGCTGTCCGCGATGTGCCAGGCTCCGGCACGCCGTGCCGGTGACCTTGCAGAGGCGGTAGCGGAGGCGGGAGCGAACGGACGTCAGCGAACGGACGCAGTTAGGCGCGCGGGTCCTGTCCGATTGGGGAGGGCCCGCGCGCTCTGCGTATCCTCGGTGCGTGCTTCTCTCAGACAAGGACATCCGGGCCGAGATCGACTCCGGACGGGTGCGGATCGACCCGTACGACGAATCCATGGTGCAGCCCTCGAGCATCGACGTGCGGCTGGACCGCTACTTCCGGGTGTTCGAGAATCACCGCTACCCCCACATCGACCCCTCCGTCGAGCAGGCCGACCTGACGCGGCTCGTGGAGCCCGAGGGCGACGAGCCGTTCATCCTCCACCCCGGGGAGTTCGTGCTCGCGTCGACGTACGAGGTCATCTCGCTGCCGGATGACCTCGCCAGTCGGCTGGAGGGCAAGTCCAGCCTCGGGCGGCTCGGGCTCGTCACGCACTCCACCGCCGGGTTCATCGACCCGGGCTTCAGCGGGCACGTGACCCTTGAGCTGTCCAACCTCGCGACTCTGCCGATCAAGCTCTGGCCGGGCATGAAGATCGGGCAGCTCTGCATGTTCCGGCTCACCTCGCCCGCCGAGGCCCCCTACGGGTCGGAGCGGTACGGGTCGCGTTATCAGGGACAGCGGGGCCCCACCGCCTCCCGGTCCTTCCTCAATTTCCATCGGACACAGGTGTGACATCCAGCATGAGTGACGGCATGAGTGACGTGCGCGAGAACCTTACGTACGAGAAGTTCGGCCATGCGGTGCGCGAGCTCGCGCAGGCCGTCGCCGACGACGGGTACCAGCCCGACGTGATCATCTCCATCGCCCGCGGTGGCGTCTTCGTCGCGGGCGGGCTCGCGTACGCACTCGACTGCAAGAACATCCACCTGGTGAACGTGGAGTTCTATACGGGCGTGGGCACCACGCTCGAAATGCCCGTCATGCTCGCGCCCGTGCCCAACGCCATCGACTTCACCGACAAGAAGGTGCTGATCGCCGACGACGTCGCCGACACCGGGAAGACGCTGAAGCTCGTCCACGACTTCTGCCTCGACCACGTCGCCGAGGTCCGGTCCGCCGTCATCTATGAGAAGTCGCACTCCCTCGTGAAGTGCGAGTACGTGTGGAAGCGCACCGACGAGTGGATCAACTTCCCTTGGAGTGTCGAGCCGCCCGTCGTGAAGCGTGCGGGTCAGGTTCTCGACGCCTGACGTGAGTACGTGAGTAAGGGCCCGGCGGACAGTTGCTGTCCGCCGGGCCCTTCCCTACGCGTGTACGTACTAGAACGTGCCCAGCTTGATGATCGACAGGATCGCCAGCAGCTGGATCGTCGACGCGCCCAGCGCCTTCGGCCACGGCAGGTCGTGGGACTTGCTGACCATCGTCGTGAGCAGCGCGCCCGCCGCGATCCACGTGGCCCAGCCGAGCAGCTGGACGAAGGTCTGGCCGCCGCCCAGGAACATCGCCACGACCACGCGGGGCGCGTCCGTCAGCGACATGATCAGCATGGAGAGGCCGACCGTCGGCTGCCAGGCGCCGTCGCCGCCGAGCTGGCGGGCGAGGGTGTGCGTGACCACGCCCAGGATGAACGCGCTGATGGTGATCGCGATGCCGGTGGTGAGGACGAAGGGGACCGCCGACGACAGCGTCGCGTTGATCGCGTCCTCGCGGGCGTCGTCGAAGCCGAAGATCGCGAGCGCGCCGTAGAGGAACGTGACGACGAGGGCGGGGCCCCACATCGCGTAGTCCCGCATCTGGAAGAAGGTCGGGCCGGGGCGCAGTACGACGCCGCGGAGCAGGTCCTTCCAGTGCAGACGCGGGCCCATGGGAGGGGCGCTCGCCTGGCCCGCGCGGTAGGTGTCGCCCTGGGTGTACGGGTCCTCTCCTATGGAGAAGGCCTGGGTGTGCCCGGGGTTGTTGGCCGCGTACGGGTCATAGCCGCCGCCCTGGGGGCCGCCCTGGTGACCACCCTGACCACCCTGGCCGCCGAAGTACTCCGGCTCGCCGTGGTTGCCGCCGCCACCGGCCTGGGGCCACTGCTGGTGGCCACCACCGCCACCACCTCCGCCGTAGTGCGGCCCGCCCTGGTGGGGGGCCGACGGCGCAGGCGGATAGCCGTACGGCTGCTGCCCTCCCTGAGGGGTCTGCTGTCCGTACGGCTGCTGCCGCGGTTGTTGTTGCGGTCGCGGGGCGCGGTTGTCCCGGCCGCGTCCGATCCTGAATCCAGCCACGAATCGAACGTACCTGGTCTTCAGGGGTGGGGTCGTCCCTCCTCGGGAGGAGACGCGCTTTGCGGCCGACCTGTGACAACCCCTAGGGGTACCCGGAAGGGTCCTACCGGATACCCGTACGAGTTCTACCGGGCCAGCGACGCTCCGTACGTCAGCGGGCCCGAAGACGTCGGCAGGCCCAGTGAGTTCGGGGTGACGACCGACGCGCCCGTCGTGCCGGTCGCGAGGTGCGGGAGGTTCCACACGCCGCCCGCCGACGCGTTCTCGCCGGGCGCGGCGGCCGAGAGGTCCGGGCTGCCGTCGCCGTTGTGGTCCGCGAAGCCGAGCGCCGCGCCGAACAGGTCGCCCGCCTCGGCGCCGCCCGGGATGCCGGGGGAGTTCTGCTGGTACGAGACCGCGCCCACCGCCTTCCCGTCCTCGGTGAGGATGCCCTGCGCGCCGCCCTTCAGGACCGTGACGGCACCCGCGCGTGCCGCGCTGCCGATGGCCTCACCCGGGGCGCCCGCGATCAGGTCGTCCTTGCCGTCGCCGTCGATGTCCGCGGCCGCGAGCGCGTTGCCGAAGTCGTCACCCTTCTCGGCGACACCGGGTACCCCCGGAGTGTCCTGGTTGAGGGTCTGGCCCTCCCAGACGAGGCCGTCGCCGTCCCCGTAGTGGATGTGGATGCCGCCGCCCTTGGTGAGCTCCTCGGGGCCGCACGGGTCGTCGATGTTCTCGTCGGCGATCTCGCGGCAGTTGCCGAGGGCGAGGTCGTCGTGGCCGTCGCCGTTGAAGTCGCCGGCGGCCAGCGCGTTCGCCGCGCTGTTGTCGCTGCTCCAGGTCAGGCCGAACCGCGTCTCTTCCTTCAGGTAGCGGAAGAGCTGGACGTGGGACTGGGTGTAGGGCTGGTTCTGCGTGTAGAAGGCGACGGCCAGCTCGGGGCGGCCGTCGGAGTCGAAGTCGCCGGTCGTCATGACGGGGGCGCGGCCGCCCATGCGGTCGCCCATGAGCGGATCGGTCCGTGCGGCGAGGGGGTTGTAGTTGACGACGACCTGGTCCTTGCCGCCGATCGCCAGGTCGACGTCCGTGTCGCCGGTGAAGTCCGCCGCGGTCAGGGCGTTTCCGTAGGCGTCGCCCGCCTTCGCGCCGCGGCCCGCCGTGTTGGCCAGCGCGAAGCCGTCGCCTGTGCCGTACAGGACGGTGACGGAACCCGCGTCCGCCTTGGCGTCGATGTCCTCGCCGGGAGCGCCGATGACCAGGTCGGCGTACTCGTCGTCGTCGATGTGCGCGGTGGTGACGGCGGCACCGAAGCGGTCGCCGGTCTCCGGGGTGCCGGGGACCTCGACGGTGGCCTGTGTGATGCGCCGTACGTTGCTCGACCCCGGGCCGCCCGGGCCGCCGAAGACGACGCTCACGTAGCCCGCCTTCGCCTTGCCGTCGACGGTGCCGCCGGGCACGCCCACGGCGAGGTCCGCGTATCCGTTGCCGTCGAAGTCGCCGGTGATCCGGGCGGGCGCGGTGGGCGCGGCGGGCGCGGCGGTCGCCGTCGACGTGAGGGGGAGCGTCAGTCCGGTCGCGGCCAGGACGGTCGCCGCGGCCAACGCCAGGGTGTGGGTGCGTACGCGCATGGGGACTCCAACTCTTCGGGGTCCGGCCCGCGCCGCAGGAGGCGCGGGCCGGTTGATCGGCGGGCGGCTGCCGCCGATGGAGTGGTGGTCCGCGGACTCAGTCCGCGAAGTTCGCGCCGAGCCGCGGCGTTCCCGTCGCCGAGATGCCCACGGTCGACGTGTAGACGCCCGACGCACCGGAGAGGGTGCCGTCGCGCTTGCTGAGCAGGGGATAGAACGCGCCGTTCGCGCTGTTCTCGCCGTACGCGCCCACCGTGACGTCGCCGCGCCCGTCGCCGTTCAGGTCGTCGACGTGCACGTCCGAGCCGAAGAAGTCGTACTTCTCGTTGGAGTTGGGCACGCCCGGCGTGTTCTGGTCGAGGAAGGCCGCGCCGGCCGTGGAGAGGCCCGAGCCGTCCGCCTTGCCGTAGATGACGGTGACCGAGCCCGCGTCCTTGACGCCGTCGAGGTCCTCGCCCGCCGCGCCCACGACCAGGTCGAGGTGGCCGTCGCCGTTGATGTCGCCGAGGTCGAGCTCGGTGCCGAAGGAGTCGCCCTTCTCGCCCGTGCCCGGCACGCCCGCGCTGTCCTGGGTGAAGACCTGCGTGTCGCCGTACGGGCCGTTGGCCGCGCCGTGCACGACGTGCACCGAACCGCCCTTGTGCGCACCGGCGATGTCGTCGTCCCACTCCAGGCCGATGACGATGTCGCCGTAGCCGTCGCCGTCCGTGTCGCCGACGTCGGTGATGGTGCCGCCGGGCAGCCGCTGCTGGTTGGTGGTCTTGAGGCCGCCGGACGTGCCGGGGACCCAGAGGTTGGCGTTGTAGTTGTCGGCGGTGGAGTAGCCGTCGACGATGAGGTCTTCCCTCTTGTCGCCGTTCACGTCGCCGGAGTGCAGGTTGAAGGGGCCCGCGCCCTCCCCGCTGTGGATGGCGGGCTTGACCGTGTAGCGGCTGCTGCCGGTGCCGCTGCTACGGGAGATCTTGCCGTTCAGTACGTCGATGGTGGCCGCGCCGGAGCGGGCGCCGATGGCGAGGTCGGTGTCGCCGTCGCCGTCGAAGTCACCGGCCTCGATGGGCCCGCCGAAGAAGTCGTGGCTGCCGGGGCGCGGGTCCTGCACCGTCGTACCGCCGGAGAGTCCGCGCGCGGAGCCCCACAGGATCTGCGCGGTGCCGCCGTCCTTGTCGCTGCCGACGTCCTCACCGGGTGCGGCGATCGCGAGGTCGTCGTAGCCGTCGCGGTCGAAGTCGCCGTACGCGGTGTCGTAGCCGAAGGTGTCGCCCGCCTCGGCGGAGCCGGGGACGCCCGTGCTGTTCTGGCTGAAGGTCTTGTGGCGCAGGGTGCTTCCGCCGTACGTGACGGCGACCTGGCCCGCCCCGCTCTTGCCGCCGACGGTGGCGCCGGGCGCGCTGGTGGCGAGGTCGGCGACGCCGTCGCCGTTGAAGTCGGCCTCGTGCGAGGGCAGCGGCTCGGCGGGTGCGGCGGAGGCGGTGGCTCCCGTGACGGCGAGCAGTCCACCGGTCAGCGCGGCCGTGGCGGCCGTCGCGGCGGCGAGCCGCGTGCGTCTGGAGCGGGCGGTGGTGGAGGTGCGCTTGTGCTTGGCCATGCGGTTCTCCTGCAGCGTGCGGGGATGCCTGGCGGGCATCCGCAGTCGGTGGGGTGCGACGGGCGCGTTTGCCGGGCGTTGGCCCTGGCGTCACGCCGCGGTCGGCTAAGGGGAGACCGCCGGAGGGGAGCAAGGGTTGTACGGACGGGCTGGGGGTCCAGCCCGTCCGGTGTTGGGATCCGGCCCGTCCGGCGTTTGAGGACGAACTCGGCGGAGCCGGTGATTCGACGGTGCGGAGTCCGACGGTGCGGTACGTCCGACGGCGCCCGCCTACCGCCCGAGAACCATCCCGTACTCCCGCGCCCCCGCGAGCCCCAGCTTCCCCGGCGTCACGGACGTGACGTCCGGTCGCGGACCGTCCTTCGGGGTCGCGGCGTACCAGACGCCGCCCTGCTGGCCGTCCTCGCCGGGCGCGCCCACCGCGACGTCCGGGTAGGAGTCGCCGTTGTAGTCGCCGGTCGCGACGGCCGCGCCGAGGTGGTCGTCCGCCTCCGCCGTGCCCGCGACGCCCGCGGAGTTCTGGCTGAACGCCGGGCCCGTGAGGGGCTTGCCCGTGCCGCCCGAGGCGAGGACCCAGTAGGTGCCCGCGTTCTGCACGGTGCCGACGGCCTCCGCGTCGGCGCCGACGACCAGCTCGTCGATGCCGTCCCGGTCGAGGTTGCCGACCGCGAGCTGCGCGCCGAAGTTGTCGTCCGCCTCGGCGGTACCGCCGACCTCCGGGGACGCCTGGGTGGTGCAGGACTTGCCGCCGTCGCCGAGCGCGCCGCCCTTCTTGCCGTGGACGGTGAGGATCGCGCCGCCGAGCCGGTCGGCGCAGTTGGTCTCCTCGGTCTCCGGGTTGGGCCGTACGTTGCCGACGGCGAGGTCGGTCGTGCCGTCGCCGTCGAAGTCGCCCGCGGCGAGCGCGGTGTCCGTGCGGTCGGAGGTGTGCCACGTCTCCTTCCACTCGCCCGTCGCCCGGCTCAGCACGGTCGTACCGCTGATCTCCATGCCGTTGTACGAGACGGCGAGGTCGTCCTGGCCGTCGCCGTCGAAGTCACCGTCGGCCAGCGCGGTGGGCCCGCCGAAGTGCCAGCCGGTGACCCGGGAGACCTTGGCGGGCGAGCCCGCGGTGAACGGTCCCGGCCGCGTGACGACCGAACTGGACTCGTCGAAGTGGGAGTTGAAGGCGATGTCCTTGTCGCCGTCCTTGTCGAAGTCGCCGGTGGAGAGCAGCGCGCCGTACCGGGCGCTGTCGATGCCGCCGTTCGCGGCGGTGAAGCCACCCTTGAAGCCGCCCGCACCGCCCCAGACGACCGCGACGGTTCCGGCGCTCAGGCCGACGGAGGTGTCCTCCTCGGGCGCGCCGACGATCAGGTCGCTGTAGCCGTCGCCGTTCATGTCGTCGGAGGCGACGGCGAAACCGAACGCGTCGCCCGCCTCGGCGGTGCCCGGCACCCCGGCCGTGGCCTGGCTGACCGTGGTCGACCCGTGCTTGCCGAGGCCCGACGCGCCGCCCCAGACGACGTTGACGTATCCGGCCTTGGCCTTGCCGTCGACGGTTGCGCTCGGCACGCCGACCGCGAGGTCCGCGTAGCCGTCGCCGTTGTAGTCGCCGCGGATCTTCGAGGGGGCGTCGGCGCGCTCGGGGGCGGCCGCGGAGGCGCCGGTCGCGGTCAGGCCGGTGACGCCGAGGGCGGTGGCGGCGCAGAGCGCGCCCGCCGCGAGGAGCTGGTTGCGGGTGTTCTTGCGGGCGTACGTGGGCATGGAGGGGTCTCCAACGTGTGTGAGTGCTGGGTGAGTTGCTGTGGAGAGGGCCGGAGGGCAGGTCAGCGCAGCGTGCGCCCGAAGCCCGCCCCCGTGCCGCCGACCCCGAAGTCCGTGCCGTTGAACGAGGCCGCGTAGGACGTGGTCAGCCCCGTCGACGTGCCGCGCAGGACCCACACGGCGCCGACGTCCCGCGTCGTGCCGATGTCCTCGCCGGTCGCGCCGGTGGCCAGGTCGGCCTTGCCGTTCTTGTTGATGTCCTTGAGGCGTACGGACGTGCCGAAGTGGTCGCCCTCCTCGGCGACGCCGGGCACGCCCGCGGTCTCCTGGTGCCAGGCCCGGCCCGAAGTGAAGGCGCCGCGCACCGACTTGAGCAGGGTGACGCTGCCGGTGCCGGACACGCCGTCGACCGTCTCGCCGGGCGCGCCCACCGCGAGGTCCGCGAGGCCGTCGCCGGTGACGTCGCCCGCGGAGACGGCCGCGCCGAAGCCGTCGCCGGCCTCGTCGGCGCCGGGTACGCCCGCGCTGTCCTGGGTGTGGGTCACCGGGGCGCCGAACTTGCCGTCGCCGCCGCGCCGCACGGTGACGGAGCCGCCCTTGCCGCCCGCCGCGTCGCGGGAGTTGCCGGTGATCAGGTCGTCGTAGCCGTCGCCGTCGACGTCGCCCGCGGTGGCCGCGTCGCGCGTCGCCGTCGGGTCGTCGCCCTCGCCGAGGACCTCCGCCCGGTAGCCGTAGTCGCCGACGCCGCCGTTCATGTGCGCGGTCCAGGCGCCGCCGTCCGCGCGCTCGCCGTACAGGACGAAGCCGACGCCGTCCTTGTACTTGAAGTTGCCGGAGATCATGCCGTCCAGGCGGACGCCTTCGGGCAGGAAGTCGACCTCCAGGCCGTACACGTGCCCGTTCTCGCCCGCGCCGGAGTAGAAGTACCAGTTGTCGCCGCTGATGACGGCCAGCTGGGGCGAGCCGTCGTAGTCCAGGTCGGTCCAGACGGCGGCCTCGCCGAAGCGGCCCGAGGTGTCGGCCGGGGAGTTCAGGGCGCGGCCGCCGGAGGTGAAGGCCCGCTTGCCGCCGTAGACGATGGAGACGGAGCCGGACGGCTTGCCCGTCACCTTCTCGCCGGGGGCGCCGACGATCAGGTCGGCGAAGCCGTCGCCGTTCACGTCGCCGCTGATCACGCTCTCGCCGAACTCGTCCTCCGGCTCGGTGACACCGGGCACCCCGGAGGTCTCCTGGGTGACGGTGACGGACCGGCTCCCCGGGACACCGCTCGCCGAACCGAAGGTCACCGTCACGGAGTTGGAGTCGGGCGAGCCGATCGCGAGGTCGCGGTAGCCGTCCCCGTTGAAGTCGTCCTTCAGGGCGGCGGCGGCGCTCGCCGTACCGGCCAGGGGCAGGGTGAGCCCCGCGGCCGCGAGGGCCGCGACGGTGGCGGTGACGGCCAGGTTTCTTACGCGCACGTGGGTCTCCCGGAGGTGGGGGGGCGGAGCGCAGAGCGGAGGCAACTGCGGGGTACTGCTTCCGGGGGGTGTGACACGTGAGGTGTACGAAGGGTTGTGCGACGGGAGAGGTGTGGTGTCCGCCAGGTGTACGGCAGTTGGAGGTACGTACGACGGTGACCGTCAGGCCCTCACCCGTCCCTCACCCGTCGCCCAGGGACAGGAAGTCCTGCGTGGAGAACGTGATCCGCGGCTTGCGCGCCACGAGGTCCCCCTTGCGGCCCGGGTACACGGCCACGATGTCCTGACTGTCCCCCCGGTATGTACGAACGACCAGGTCGGCCCGCTTGTCACCGTCGAAGTCCGCGACCTCGAGGACTTGGGTCGTGCCCTTCTTCAGCGGCTGGACGAGCGCGGAGGCGTTGGGCGCCAGGTCCGACGTACGGCCGCGGAAGACCCGTACGTCCCACGCATCGCCCCCGGACCCGCTGCCCGCGCCGCTGACCACCAGCTCGCTCAGGCCGTCCCCGTCGAGGTCACCCGTGTCGACGGCCACGTTCCTTGCCTCCAGGGAGCCGCGCAGGGTGCCCGGCACGTCGTAGCGCAGGGCGATGCCCTTCGGTGACGCGATGGCCGCGTCCATGCCCTTGCCCTCGCCGAAGCGGCCGAAGGCGATGTCCTTGCCCGCGGGGAAGAGGGCGCCGGTCTCGTCGGGACCCTGCGGGCCGCCCAGGACGAGGGCGCCGGTGGCGGCGCCGGTCGCGTTCGCGGCCTTGCGCACGAGCACGTCGTCGTAGCCGTCGCCGTCGACGTCCGTGGCGCGGCCGGTCACCAGGCTGTTGCCGGGCGCGGTGACGGGCTTGCCCGCCGCGCGCGGGGCACCGCTGCGCGTGAACGGGCCGCGCAGGAAGGTGAGCCGGGCGCCGCTCGCGTGCAGTACGAGGTCGTTCGCGCCGTCCCCGTCGAAGTCGCCGCAGACCGGCTGGTCCGGCCAGTCATTGCCGAAACGTGCCTGCGCGGGCACCTTCAGCTTCACGGCCTTGCCGGTGAGCCCCTTCGGCGAGCCGAAGAGGATCTGCAGCGGCACGGGGGGCTGCCCCTGCCCGTCGTACGGCGGATCCGTCGACACGAGCAGATCGCTGAAGCCGTCCTCGTCGAGATCGCAGGAGGCCTCGGAGTCGAAGGCGGCCGGCAGCCGACCCTTCGTACGCGCACCGTTGGCGTGGGCGCTCACCAGTTGCCGCGCGCCGGGCACGAGTCCGCCCCTGCCTCCGTAGACGATGCCTATGCCCGCGTCGTCGCCGTGGTCGGGGTGCACGAGGTCGTCGAGTACGAGGTCACGGGCACCGTCACCGTTGAAGTCGTCCTCGACCTTGCTGCCCTGGCCTCGTGGGACGGGCTGCTGGGCCGCGCCCTTGCCCGTCATGCTCACGGGCTTGTGCGAGGCGTCACCGGACCCGGCGCCGCCGTCGTGGCCGCCGCAGCCCGAGAGGAGCAGCGCGCAGCTCACGGCGGTGGCCACCCCGGCGGACCCGCCGCGCCACATGCCGCGTCTCGCGCCCCGTACCCCGGCACTCCGCATTGCCCCTCACCCACCCCGAACGCCACAGTCGACAACAACCAGCCCATGATGCTCCCGCTCCCCTCGCAGGAGGAGCCCGAGACGGTCCCGTTTCCATCACACCGGGGCCGGAGGCTCTCTTCCGGCGCGTGGTGGGGGTGGGCGGTGACTTCGGTGGGGCGGTGTCTTTGATGGTTGCCGGGGCCGCCCGGGGTTTTGCGGAGTGTGGCGGTTCCGGGCCGGGAGTAAAGGGCGCGACTTTGTCGCGTCGGCTGCGCCGATTCCGCTGCGCTCCACCCTTGACTCCCGTCCCTCCACCGCACGTTGACCTTGACCCGGACGGCCAGGGGTAGGGGCTGCGGGGTCCGCTGCTCGGGTCATCACCTCTCGCTGCCGGGTGCGGACCGGCCCATCGTGGGTGCCCGTCACGGTAGCGGCCCGGTCGGTCCGGCGGCCTCGCTGGCCGGGCCATCACCTTGCGCTGCCGGGTGCGGTCCGGTCCATCGTGGGCGGGCGTCACGGTCGGGGCTCGGCCGGTGGTGCGGCCTGCCTGGCGGGGTCATCGCCTTGCGCTGCCGGGTGC
>NZ_LIPN01000144.1 GCF_001418325.1 Streptomyces atriruber
CGTCATGCCGCCCATGGAGTGCCCGACGAGGACGAGCGGCCCCTCGGGCGCGGCGGCGTCGATGACCGCCTTCAGGTCGCGCCCCAGCTGGTCGATGGAGACCGGCACGTCGTGCTCCAGCTGGTCGACCCCGCGCGCCGAGCGGGCGTGGCTGCGCTGGTCCCAGTAGACGGCGCGGACGACGCCGCGCAGGGCGGCCCGCTGGAAGTGCCAGGAGTCCTGGCTCAGGCAGTAGCCGTGGCTGAAGACGACGGTGACGGGCGCGGGAGCCCGGCGGCCGAAGAGCCTGCGCCGCCGCGGAGTCTGGTCGCCGCCGCCCCCGGGCTCCTCGACCTCCTCGACCTCGTAGGAGAGCTCCGTGCCGTCGTCCGCGTACGCCGTGCCGGGCATGCCGCGCAGCGAGCCGTACGGCCCCGACGCGTCGAGCGCGAGCCGCGCCTTCTTGCGCATGCCGCGGCCGACGGTGAGCCGCTCTATGGCCACACCGGCGGCCGCGCCCGCGGCGAGGACTCCTATCGCGGCGCCCGCGACGCCCGCCTTGCGCCAGCTCCCGGCCGCGGCGGCGGCCTCCGACACCGCTTCCGCCGCGGCCGCCCCCGTGCTGCTCTCGCTCACGTGCCGCTCCTCGTCAGTTCCAGGTCAGTCGTCAGGCCGCTCGTGCACATAGACGCGCGGGACACGCGATCCGATGCGGGTGACGATCTCGTACGCGATGGTGCCTGCGGCCTGCGCCCAGTCCTCCGCGGTCGGCTCACCGCGGTCGCCGGGGCCGAACAGCACGGCCTCCGACCCCACTTCGGGCTCGTCCCCGCCGAGGTCCACCACGAACTGGTCCATCGCGACCCGTCCCGCGGCCGTCCGCAGCTTGCCGTCGACGAGCACCGGGGCGGTGCCGGAGGCGTGGCGCGGGATCCCGTCGCCGTAACCGGCCGGGATCAGGCCGAGGGTCGTCTCGCCAGGGGTGACGTAGTGGTGGCCGTAGCTCACGCCGTGGCCCGCCGGGGCGCGCTTCACATGGGCGAGGGAGGCGGTGAGCGTCATGACGGGCCGCAGCCCGAAGTCCTGCGAGGTGCCCACCTCGGGGCTCGGCGAGACGCCGTACATCGCGATGCCGGGACGCACGAGGTCGAAGTGCGCCTCCGGGAGCGTGAGCGTCCCCGGGGAGTTGGCGATGTGCCGCACCTCCGGCCGGATCCCCCGCTCCTCGGCGTGCGCCACCATCTCGCGGAAGACCGTGAGCTGGGCGGCGATCGACGGGTGCCCCGGCTCGTCGGCGCACGCGAAGTGCGACCAGAGGCCGGTGACCGTGACCAGTCCTTCGGCCTCGGCGCGCAGGGCGCGGTCCACGAGCTCGGGCCAGTCGGCCGGCATGCAGCCGTTCCGCCCGAGGCCCGTGTCGGCCTTGAGCTGGATACGGGCGGTCCGCCCCGCCTCCCGCGCGGCGGCCGTCACCTCCTGAAGCGCCCACAGGGCGCTCACCGACATGTCCAGGTCCGCCTCGACGCCCTCGCGCCAGGGGCCACCGGGCGTCCACAGCCAGCACATGATGCGCCCGGGCAGGCCCGCGGCGCGCAGGGCCAGGGCCTCCTCGGGGGTGGCGGTGCCGAGCCAGGTGGCGCCCGCCTGTCGAGCGGCCCTGGCGCAGGGCACCATTCCGTGGCCGTACCCGTCCGCTTTCACCACGGCCATGAAGGCGGCGTCCGGCGCGTGGGCGCGCAGTACGCGCACGTTGGCGCGGAGGGCGGCGAGGTCGATCTCGGCCCGGACACGGAAAGGTGCTGTCTCGTTCATCGCGGACAAGTGTCTCAGAGGCCGCCGACAACCCCCTCTCCCGCAGGTCTTGGCCGCCCCGGCTCAGGTGCCCGGCTTGCGCCCCCACACATAGACCCGGTCGCCCTTGAACAGGGTCTTCCACAGCGCGCGGGCGTCGGCGACCCGCATGTTCACGCAGCCGCGCGAGCCCGGCGGGCTGTACACGTTGCCGTAGATGGCGTGGAAGGCCTGACCGCCGTTGAAGAACTGGCTGTACGGCATGGGGGTCTCGTACAGCGACGACCAGTGGTTCTTGTGCTTCCAGTAGACCTTGTGCCAGCCCGTGCGGGTCCGGTAGCCGGCCCGCCCGGTGCGGACGGGAACGGGGCCGAGCAGCACCTTCTTGCCCTTCTGCACCCACATCAGCTGCCGGGTCAGATCGACGCAGGCGACGCGGTACGCGCGCGTGGGGCACTGTTTCGTGGCGTTCGGGTTCTTGCGGGCCGTGATCAGCCGCATCCGGGCCCAGGTCACGGGCCCCGCGAACCCGATCGCGGGCCGGATCCCCTGCTTGCGCTGGAAGGCGCGGATGGCCCGGCAGTCCGCGGCGGACTGCTTGCCGTCGGCCTTCCGCCGGAGCCAGCGCTCGACCTGCCGCTGGTAGGGCCCCGTGCGCTTGGTGCACGCGGGAGCGGCCCCGGCGGCGATCTCGCTCGACGGCACGTACTCGACGAGGGCGTCGGTGCCCGCCGGGGCCGCCATGGGCTCGATGGCGTCCTCGGCGGCGCTCGGCCGGTACACCTGCGGCGCCAGGGCCTGGTCGCGGGTGTCCAGCTGCCACGGGTGGGGCGGCGCGGACGGGATGCCGGGGACCAGCGGGGAGGTGCCGGGGGCCGCGGGCCGCGGCAC
>NZ_LIPN01000145.1 GCF_001418325.1 Streptomyces atriruber
CGAGCGAGGCGAGTCCGGCCTGCCACTGAAGGCGTGCGAGGTCCATGTCGTCGCCGCGCAGGTTGCTGTTGAAGTTGCTCGGGATCGGTGGGTCGTAGACGGCGAAGCCGTTCTCTTCGCCGACGCGGATGACCTTCACGTCTGCGTCCTGTCTGTCAGTGCGGCGAGCCGCTGGGCGCGCGTGTCCACGTACGCCTCGAAGAAGTCCTGCGGGTGGGTGACGGTGAAGCCGTGCAGGGCCACCATCGCGGCGAGGATCACGTCGCACAGTTCTTCCGCCACGTCCCGGGGGGCGTGCGTGAAGCCCTTGCGCGGGTTCTGGCCGACGGCGCCGATGTACGCCTGCGTCGCCTCCCCGTACTCCTCGCCGATCTTCAGCAGGCGCAGCGCGGTCTGGTCGCCCTGCCCCTTTGCGGCGTTGTCCAGCCAGTCCACGACGGCATCGACGTGTGTCCAGGGACCGGTCATGAGCCGTGCCCCTTCCGCCGCTTCAGCAGTCGGTTGATCACGCGGCAGTACCAGTTGAACGCCATGCCCAGGAACGGCATCGCGAGGAACAGGACGACCAGGAAGGCGAGGGTGATGAGGTAGCTCACGACTCCATCGCCTCCGGGATGTCCTCGCCGTGCTCGTCCAGCTCCCGCGCCGCGGCGGCCAGCTCCATGCGGGCGGCCGGTGAGCCCGTCGCCTGGTCGCGGTGCTGCGCCGCGAGGTAGCGGGCGAGGCGGTCTTCGCGGTCAGTCATGAGGCGCCGCCTTCGCACTTCGCGTGCGTCTCCGCCTGTCCGCGCCACGCATCGAGCTTCACGCGCAGCTCGGCGAGGATCTGTGAGCGGCTCTTGACCTTGCCGTCGTCCGTCTTGTTGAACGGGTTCAGCGTCTGGTACACGGTCGTCCGCCGCTTCATCGCCTTGCCGCAGACGGTGCACTTGACGCGCTTCTCGCCGTACAGCTCGACCTTCTCGAAGGTGTAGGTCGGCATCAGCGCACCGCCTTGTAGCAGGTGGCCCACGTGACTTCGAGCGTGGCCTTGGCGCCGGGTGCCGCGTAGCCGCCGTTGCGCTTGTTGCGGTCCCGTTCGATCCGTGACTCGTTCTGCCAGATCCATGAGCTGGTCGTCAGCGAGGTGCTGCCGGTGCGCAGCTTGCGGCCGTCCAGGTAGACGGTGACGGTGGAGCCGCGGCGTTCCCACGTGTAGGTGTGCGCGGTGGTCATGCGGGCGCCGGTCTGGACGTTCCACTCCTGCGAGCCGTGGTTGAACATCGCGACGTTGCTGGACGTGTAGTCGTCGACCTCGGGGTAGTCGACCTCCGCGCGCGAGCCTTCGTAGCGCAGCCACGCCGACTTGAAGCCGGGGTCGGCCCTGGTGACCTTGACCCGCGCGCTGTACCGCCCGTCGCGCAGGTCCATGCACTTCCTCGGCACGACGGTGCCGACGACGTTACTGCCGCTCCCCACCGGCCGGTACATCGAGACCTTCAGCGTGCCGGTGCCGTCGTAGCCCTTGCCGATCGAGACGGTCTTCTGCGGCTCGTAGGTGCCGCCGTACGGGGCGCCCCCGTTGCCGTCGGCGCCGGACTTCGCGGTGTCCTCCCAGCCGGACGGGTAGGCCCACAGGGTGTCGCGCCACTTGCCGGACAGGCCGGAGCAGTAGGCGCGCGGGGTGTCGGCGTGGTTGTTGCAGCCGCTGAACGAGCCGGTCTTCACCGGGGCGCTGACAGCGGAGTTGAAATTCTCGGCCCACACCTGCCGCCACCCGGGCAGGTCGCCCTTCGGCATGGCGTTCGGGGACGGCGCTCCGTCGGCGCCGGGGGAAAGCAGAAGGGCCGCTGCGAGAGCGGCCCCGGAGGTGGTGATGATCAGCGCCTTCCTGCGGCGCCGGAATGCGTGCTTAGGCATCGTGCTCCTTGGTGGTGCGCTCGGGTTCGCTCGCATCGAGCAGGGTCAGGGCGTACTGAAGGAGGGCCCGGCAGAGGGTCCGCTCGCGGGAGTCGTCCAGCGCCTCGATGTCGATCAGGGCGTGCATGCGGCTGCCGTCCAGGTCGCGGGCGCTGCGGTAGACGATGTGCGGGCCGGGGTTCAGGTCGTCAGGCGCCGGGGTGTGGGCGGCCAGGAGAGCCTGCACGATCTCGTCAAGCTCCCCTGTGATCTCAGTCGGCCCGTGCTTGCTGCTCACGCAGATTGTCGGGGCGGTGCACAGCGTGTGCCGAAACCGCTCGCGGAGGTGGTCGACGTCTGCACGATTGGGATTGGTCATCGCTGCGCGTCCTCCTCGAAGGCGTCGGCCGCGCTCGCGACGATGCGCGCCACGAACGCGGCCGGGCCGTGGACGGTGATCTCGTACGGGGGCTGGAAGTTGAGCGGCACACCATCGGCAGGCCCGAAGCGGATCACTGCTTGGTGGGTGGGCAGCGCGTCGGAGATCGCCGTCTCTGCGTGCATGCGCTTCAGCTCCCTGGAGATGGGCTTTTCGGGGCGGCGTGCCTCACGGGCGCACCGGTAGACCACGCGGCCGAGCATGAACGTGTGGCCACTGCCGAGGCACCACTCGTCACCGCAGAACCTGTCCGTCACGGCGCCCGGTCCTTCACCGGGTCAATGGTCCCGCCGGGGCACTCGACCGTCGTGACCGCCTCGCCGCACCTGCCCTTCTCCTTGACCGCGGCTGCGATCTCGCGCAGGTGCGGGATGACGTCGTTCCCCTCCAGCGCCTGCCGCGTCCCGTAGTCGCGCTGCACTTCCCCGCAGGCGGGGCAGTAGGCGCGCCGCCCGTCGGCGGGTACGGCGTCGGCGTAGCCGGGCGGGGTGACGGGCAGGCGCCGCTTGCGGCGGCGCTGCTGTGCGGGCAGACGGCTCATGCGGCGTTCTTGCCCTTCTCGATCAGCCGGTCGAGTGCTTCCAGGGCCTCCGCGTTGTCGAGTTCGTAGAAGAGACCGATGACCTCGCCCGGGGGCAGTCCTATGACCCGCTGGGCGTAAACGCTCGGATTTTCATGGTCGTCAGCGTAGGTAACGACCTCGTCCCCGTTGATGTCGTCCAGGTCCGCCGCGTCAGTCCAGGCGAGGGCGGCGCCTGTCAGCACCGCTGCCCATCCGGCGATGCAGTGAGTCGTACCGCAGCCAGTCCGCTTGCCCCACTGCTCCTGGTCGTGCGTCTCGGGGTGGCTGGTGATCTGCTCCCGGATCTCCAGCAGCAGGTCCACGTTGATCGTCATGTCATGTCTCCTTCCTCGGGTGCCTTTGGCAGGTGTCCTCGGTCCGCAGGCCGCACACGCACGACGGGCCCGGAGCGACTTCTGCCGCCCACAGGCCCGGTCTCCATCGCGCGATCTGCTCGCGGACGCGCGCTCTCTCGCGCTCGGCTTCCTCGTGTTCCGGCCGCGCCGTCCAGCGCTGCCAGATCTTGCACGGCCACGTCTCGTCACAGGTCGAGCAGGCGGGCGCCTTCGCAGGGTCCTTGACGTAACTGGCGTGGCCGACGGGGCGGTCGGCGGCCTTGCGCTTGGCCTTAGCCATCGCGGTTGCTGTGCGGGGCCACGCGCGACTGCGACCACCAAGTGCCGTTGGCCTTATCGACGTGCTGCCAGTACGGATGCGGTCCGGGCGGCAGCGTGCACGTCCAGTCGGCAAGCTGGTCACCGCAGGGCTCGGTGTTGTCCGGGTCGTGAGCAGAGCAGTGGTGCTTGCAGCCGTAGCAGGGGCAGCGGCAAGGGTTCGGGGCGGTCTCGTAGCCGGGGCAGGAGGCGTACGCGTCGGTGCTCACTCATCCACCTCCGCGAGCTTGGCCAGGGCCTCGTAATCCGCGGCCTGCTGGACGTAGCGTCCGGCCTGGCGGAAGCGGCGGGACTGCGCGGTGACTCCCTCGCCGGGGATCTTGTAGTCGAGTGCTGCCGCCTTGAGGCGCAGCTGCGATGCCCGCAGCCGCAGTTCGGCGATCGTGATCGTCATGAAGGCCACAGCTCAGCCCGCCTTAAGTTCCTGTGTGGCGATGCGGCAGCCGTGGCACGGCGTCCCGGTGGCGGCCAGGTCGGCGACGCCGCTCTGGTTGAAGGTGTGGCCGCATGCGGTGGTGTAGCGCGGCGGCATCAGGCCGGTGCGGCGGGAGAAGGCGCGGTGCGCCAGGTGCCCGCGCGCCAGGCGGATGCTCAGCGGGTAGTCGGTCACGGCGCGATCCCCAGCTGCTTCTCCAGCTCGCCGATGCGGCGCAGCGCGTCGGCCTTCTCGGCTTCCAGCTCGTGCCGCGAGAGCGGCGGACCGGAGGTGATGAGCAGCCAGACGGCGACGGCCGCCAGGGTCAGCGGCCAGACAAGACCCAGCACGAGGGCTTCGGTGACCGTCACCTCTCGGTCCCGCTTCTGCCACTCGGCAACGGGATCCCGGTACAGGGGCACGTCCGTGCCGTCGGGGTACCAGCTGCGCTTGCTCGCATAGCCGTCGATGGCCGCGCGTCGCAGGCGGCCGTAGATGATGCGGGTCGCCAGCAGCCAGCTCATGGCGGCGACGGCGGTCAGGGTGGCAATCATGTGCGGGTCCTTTCACGCGAAGCGCCCCGCTGCCGAGGGCAACGGGGCGCGGGTGCGGGGTGGGTCAGAAGTCGTGAATGCAGTGCGGGCACGTCCAGATCTCCTCAGCGGACGTGGCGTCAGCCATGACGTGCGGTGCGTTCGCCGGGTTCTGCCTCCGGTAATTGGCAAGCGCCGCATTGTGATCGCGGACCAGATCCGCTTCCGTCTGGAAGACGTGGCTGCATTCCATGCAGGCGCGATACGTGTTCTCGTCATCCGGCTCCACGCGGCCGTGAGACCAGCACCAGTCGTCGGGCAGCGGATCCGGCCAGGACGACTCGTCCATGGTCATTTCTCCTTCAGGTACTGCCGCCACATCGAGCGCAGCGCGATCGTGCAGGCCGTCAGGCAGACCGTTGCAACGGCCAGTGCGACGGCGAGGATCGCGAGCCCGATCATGACGAAGACGAGCACGAGGGCGGCCACACAGCCGCCCGCGATGTAGGCGCCCCACGGCCGTGCAACGATCGGCTGCAACGGTGCAACGCCCCCCGTTGCAGGGGGTGTGGCGGGCGTGCCGTACAGGGGGTGCCCCGCCGGGTCGGTGCCGAGGTACTGGGATGTCTGCGGCGGCGCGCCGTGGCGGTCCTGCCACGGCTGCAACGGGGGGTGGTGCATCACTCTTCGCTGTCTTCCTCCGGCTGCGGCAGAACCATCGAGAAGGTGACGGTGTAGTCCCCGTCCTCCTCGATCTCCACTTCGCTGCCGGTGTCGGGGTTCATGGGCATGGGTGTCTTCCTTCTGCGATCGGGCGGATGGTCAGTTCCTGGCGCCACGTACGGCGATCACGGCAGCCGTGGCGAGCAGCATCAGCAGGGCTCCGCTGCAGCTGCTGTGCATCCGGGCGTGGGACTCGCACTGCGGGCACTCCGCGTTCGCCTCGCCGAAGCCCCAGTTGCCCTTGTGCAGTTCAGCGTGCGCCTCGCACTGGAGGCAGCGCTCGCTCATCAGAGCCCCGCCTTGCGTGCCGCACGCCGGGCGCGTGTCACGGCGGCCTCGGCGTTGTTCTTGGCGATGCGCGCAGCGCGCCTGTCCTTCGGGGCGGCGGCGTCCAGGCGGGCCTTCGCACGCGCGGCGGCGGCCAGGGCCTCGTCCAGCTGCCGCCTGGCGGCGTACTGCTGGTAGCCGTCCTCTTCACCGGCCCGGGAGTCGATGCGGTCGATCTCTTTGCGGAACTTCGGGTCGACGCAGGTCTCATCGCTCAGCTCGTCGTCGGCCATCGCCTGCTTGGCGATGCGGGCGGACAGCCAGGCGCGGCGGGCTGTGTCGCGGTAGCGGGGCATGCGGGTCCTTTCATCGGGTGTCTCAGCCTCTGGTGCGGGGCTGTTTCGGGGTTGGGAGGCGCGGGCCGAAACCCGAAGTCACTGCACGTCAGTGCATGATCACGGGGATATCGGGGCCGAAACCGGTTTCCGGCTCCGGCGAAACCATGGGCCCCTGCCGAAACCGGGTCAGCTGTCGTCCTCGTCGGTCTCTCGCGGCTCGGGGAGGTCGGCGAACCGCACGCCTTTGGCGCCGCCGCAGCAGTCCCGGATGGTGAGCTGCCGGGTCGGGATCCTGTGCGCCTTGAGTACGGCGCTCAGCGCCGTGGACCGCATCGCCTGGGCGTCGCGGACTTCTTCCGCGCTCATGTCACTGAGCGGCTTCTCGGTCTCTGTCCACGCGCCGTACAGCTCGGGCAGGTACAGCGCGAGCGACTCGACCAGGCGGTGACTGTGCACCGCTTCGGTTCCGTCCGGCCACACCGCGTGCAGGTGATCGGCGATGGTTGTGCGGTCGGTCTTCTCGATCTGCTGGCCCGCTGCCTCACCGGACAGGGTTCCGGCCGCGGTGCGCAGCGCGAGCCCCCGCTGGCCGGTGTCGCGCATCTCCTGCTGTGAGAGGAAGTACGCCCGCACGATGCGGGCGTTGGCCACGGAGCGCGCCAGCCATCCGGTGCCGGAGTCCTTCGGGTCGTCGCCTTCGGCAGGCTCGAAGATCGTGGCGCGGACGCCCCGCTTGTAGGCACCGGTGCTCAGCACCAGGTCATTCGCGGTGTGCCCGCTGATCGCCAGGCAGAAGCGGACGATCGCGTTGTCGCTGACTCCCTTCGGGATCGACTTCGCGTCGGGCCGCTGCGTGGTGAGGACCAGGATGATCCCGTACGCGCGCGCCTTGCGGATCAGGCGGATGAAGACGGCCGCGGCTTCCTTGCCGTAGGCGGGGTGCTCGAACAGCGTGTGCACCTCGTCGAAGATGGCGAGGACCGGGTGCAGCCGCAGGTGCGGGTACTTCCTGGCCAGCCGTCGCGTGATCTTCCTGCCGGTGGGAACGTCCTCGATGGGGAGACCGGCGACGATCTTCTTGCGCCGCTTCATCTCCATCTCCAGGGCGTACGCCCCTTCCAGCGCCGCTTCGCAGTGCTCGTCGTCGTCACCCTGGACGTAGCGGTGGCAGATGGGCTTGAGCGCCTCCAGGTCGCCGGAGCCCTTGAGCTCGAACAGCCACGCCTCACAGGTCGGGTCAAGAGCTCCCGAGCAGGCGATCGTGCTGACCGCGGACGTCTTGCCGCTGCCCATCACGCCGCCGATCAGCATGTTCGTGCCGATCAGGGCGAGCGGGATCTTGTCGCCCTTGGGTGTGCAGCCGAACGGGAACTCGCCGTACATGTCCGCCGTGCCGCCGGCCAGCAGCGGCCACGGCCGTTTGATCGAGCGCGGGTCCTTCTTCGCGACCCAGATGTTGGCGCGGCCGGGGTGCTCGGTGCCGACGGAGGGCCACACGCACTGAAGCGGCCTGCGCATCGCGGCGGCCAGCTCCTTGCGCTTGTCGAGCAGCAGTTCCGCGAGCGTCGCGCCCGGAAGGTCGACCTGTGCCAGCCAGCCGGGGCCGTCGATCGCGACCGGTCCGACAAACCTGGGCGTGCCCTTGATCCCGATCGCCTCGATCGCCTGCGTCAGCTCCTCGGAATCCAGCGGACGCTGCAGGTGGATGGACAGGTAGCGGGTGACGATCGGCTTGTCGCTCCTGCCGCCCTGTGTGCCGATCAGCGCCAGCACTGTGAGGCAGGCGCCCAGTGTCCACACCGGCACGAGCAGGGCGGCGATCAGGAGGA
Organism: Streptomyces atriruber; assembly: GCF_001418325.1. Classification (GTDB taxonomy): domain Bacteria; phylum Actinomycetota; class Actinomycetes; order Streptomycetales; family Streptomycetaceae; genus Streptomyces; species Streptomyces atriruber. Next base: position 7,658 of record NZ_LIPN01000145.1, read on the forward strand.
TCAGCGCGCTCACGCAGAAGACCGCCAGTGAGGCGATGCGCCGCGGCCTGACCCGCCGGGACTTCTCGCGGGACAGCGCCAGCCACGCCTCGATGTTCGCGGTCGCCGCGGCCCGTGCCTCGACCGGCCGCGCTTCGGTATCGGTGATCCACTTGACCCACCGGACGGCCAGGCGGCCCGCTCCCCGCGGCGACTGCCGCAGCAGGCGTGCCATATAGACCGGGACGCGGATCAGGTGGAACCCGGTGAGGTGGGCATAGGAGGAGACCGTCCAGCGGGCGTTCTCGGTGAACTCGCCCGCATGCTTCAGCCACGAGGGCAGGACCGGCGGCGCCCCGTCCAGGTAGGCGCGGCGCTGCTCCACCCACGTGCCGGTGTCGGCCGCCACTTCCGGTGTGTCGACGGGGACAGGTGACTTGTCCGGGTCGAGAGCGAAGGTCTCGTGCTTGTCGTCCGCCTCGACCTTCTTGAACGTCACCTTCTGCTCGGTCCCGTTGATCACTGCCCCCGTCGTGCCGTCGGGGATGCTCACGGGCTCTCCCCCGGCAGCTTCACGACATCGGCCGCGGCGAAGCGCAGGGAGCCGTCCGGCCCGGTGGCCACGGGCTTCAGCTTGCCCCGCGACTTCCAGGAGCGGACGGTGTCGGCCGACACGTGGCAGAACTTCGCGACCTCACCGGTCGTCATGGTCTCGCCACGGTGTTCTGCCACGAGCGTGAGGGGCCGTTGCACTGCAACGGGCTCCGTTGCGGTGGCGGTGCAGCAGATGGGCCAGGCGTCCAGCAGGCGGGTCCCGGCGGGTGCCCGGCCGACCCATGCGGCGGGCCGCGCTGCAACGGGCGCCACGGCCGCGCAGATCGCTGCAACGGGGGTGCGTTGCACTGCAACGGGCACCGTTGCGACGCGTTGCGCGATGGCCTCGTGGACCTGCCGCATAAGCGCGCCGAAGGCGAGCAGCGCGGCGACGGGCGGCACGGCGGCGACGACGTAGTCCATGCCCTGCGCCCCGGCGCCGACGCCCGCGACGTTCAGGGCGATGGAGCCGAGCGACCCGGCGACGGCGAGCGAGATCGCCCACCAGTCGACGCGGCGCAGCAGCGAGGCGCGCAGGATCAGCACCTCGCCGACGACGATGAACATGTCGACGGTCGCGGGCCAGGCCCACGCGCGGGTGACCGAGCGCTCAAGGCCGTGCGCGGCGGCGACGTCGTGCAGGTGCTCGAAGCTGAGCCAGAAGGCGGTGCCGGTCAGGGCGACGGTCGCCACTGCGGCGATGACGGCCAGCAGGGTCAGGACCCCGGCAGCGCCGGAATTGGCAACGGGCAACGTGTCAGAACTCTTGATCACCGCACGGGGTGCGGCGCTACCTTTTGTGCGGGCCATGGAGGATGCGTCTCCTGGTCAAGTGCCCCGGTCGGCGACGGCAATCGCTGGCCGGGGTAAGCGGGTTGATGTGCTCCGCTCTACGCCTGCCGCATCCGGCGGCGCAAGGCGGGCGGGGTATGGCGAACGCTGGCGCTCAGTGACTTCACGCGATGGCTGCGGGTGCCGCTTCGCCGTCCGGCTCCGCCAGTCCCAGTACCTGCAGCAGGAGCAGGCGGTCGTCACGCCCGGTGGATACCAGGGCGGTCAGCCGCGCCGCGCGCTGCTGCTCCTTGGACCAGCCGGTGCGCGGCGTCGCCGTGGTGTAGTGGCGCTCCTTGCCGGTCGTGCCGCGCTGGCGCCGCCTGCGCCTGCGTTCCGCTGAGTTGTGCGCGACGCGGCAGGCGGCGCAGGGTGTGGTGCGCAGCCGCTTGTGCTTGTCCCAGCCGCCCGTCGTGCCGCAGACGGCCTCGCGCAGCGGGGGCGGACCGTCAGGCGGTTTGCCGTAGTAGAACCAGCGGCGATAGCAGCGCTTGCACCAGCCGCGCGCCTTGTGCACGGCCCTGTCTCCGCAGTGCGAGCAGGTGATCACGGGGCGGGGCACGGGTCAGCCGCTCCAGTGCATGTGCACCGCGCCGTCCTCGCGGATCAGCTCGATTGCTTCCTCGATGAACTCCGCGACGATGTCCGCCGATTGGGCATAGCTCTCGGTCGTTTCGTCATTCATCTTGAAGATCAGGTGCACACCCGGCTCTCCGAGGAGGCCGACCCCGGGAACTGCGGCGACGACTTCCAGCGGGTTACCTCCGTAGAAGTGACCGTCCCGATTCGACCATCCGTTCTCGCCGAAGGGAGAGTTCTTCTCCTGCGCCTTTTGCACCTGCTCGCGGTACCAGCTCAGGGCGCCGTCCTCGGTTATGGCGGCGGACCCGGAGAACAAGTTGGGGCCAACCGTCGCGACCTTGACCGGCGCCTCCATGGCCCGGAGCTCTGCGGCGATCTCCTCCGCCCGGCCCCGTGCCGCTTCGAGTGCCGGGATCGACGCCTCGGTCAGCTCGATCTCGGGCTCCTGGTCGGGCTGGATACCTTCAAAGATCCAGTAGTACGAGGACTCACGCCCCAGCACCTGCGGCACTGCGCTGTTGAAGCCGCTGCCGTTGTACGACGACCGCAGGTAGCGCCGGTTGTTCAGCGTGCCCTCACCATGCTTCTCGCTGGGGACGTCGGTGGCGCAGGTGTACGTCCACTGCTCGCGGAACGCCGCCTTCTCCGCGTCCGTGCGCTCGCGGTCGTAGAACTCTTCCGATGCCTTCTCCCAGGCGTGGTTCTGCTTCTGCTGAGCTGCCGTGTAGAGGTGAATGTCCAGGCCCATCAGAGGCCTTCCTTCCGTGATTGATTCCGGTACGCGCTGCGCACCGAGGCTTCGGCCTGGCGCTGCCCGCCGCGGCCGGTGTACGCCGCCCCGAGCTGGTCGATGGCTTCCTCGATCGGGATGCCGTCGGAGCAGGCGGCGCGGGCGGACCAGTAAAGAGCGTTCGAACGATTCCCGGGCACCGCGTCGCGCACGGTGTCGACCAGTCCGCCGATCGACCCGCCGCGGCGCGGCTGCGCGAACAGTGGCGTCGGCCGTGCGGGCGGGGGGCGTTCGCGGCACAGCTCGACCAGCCAGGGCGGGGCGTCGCGTATCGGGCTCGCGTTCTCTGCGACGTACGGGCCGCTGGCGGTGCGCGAGCCGGCGCCTAGGACATAGCCCCCATGAACGCCCCCGTTGCCGCGGACGTCGACCAGTCCTTTGACGGGCGAAGCCTGCGAGGCTTGCAGTCCGGCGGGCCATCTCAGGTAGAGATGAGCGCCCTTCCTGGTCGTACACACTGTGTACGTGTCGGTCAGCGCCGACCAGTCACCGCCGTACCGCTCGCATATCTCCTTCAGCACGTCCATGCCGTCGACCAGCGGGCCCCACTTGTCGTGAAGCGACTCGTAGGGCGTGCCCGCCAGTTGGTTCGGTGCCTTCGGCAGATCACAGTCGATCACCAGGAGGCCCGACTGCTTCGCGGCCACACCGATGTTCGCCATTGGCGACCAGGACCAGATCTCGATGACCCGGTTCAAATCGTTCGTGACTTCCTCAGACCAGCGGATCGTGTAATCACGATCGGGACGCAGCTTGTGCGGCGTTTTCTCGCCAGGCTGAACCGGGAACACGTGCATACCCTGTTGCAGTGCTGTGATGGCGTATCCGATTAGACTCACTGCCGCCGCTTCCGGTATTCAGCTGTCCACAGGCGATTGCATTCACGGCAACGTCGCACCGTCCTGCCGTACTTGGTCACCTGCGTACCCCATCGGTCGCGGTGACCGTTTCGACAGCGCTCTCCTGTTCCAGGCATACGCCCGCGCTCTATGGCGTCCCGGATGTTATCTCCTTGGGTCCCAGGCAGCAGGCACCGTAGCCAGTCGACGCAATGCCGGGTGTCGCAGCGGTGGCGCACCACTTCTGGCACGTAGCCGTGCTTCTCGATGAAGATCCACCGGTGAGCATTGACAATCTTGTTTCCGTCCCAGAATTTGGCGTACCCGTTTCGGTCAATCCTTCCTACCCACAGGAGGCATCCGCTCTCAGGATGTCTCTTGGTTTTCTCCATGAAGCGCTCCATTCGAGTCTTCATAGAATCGCCCCCTCTCGTCATGCAGGCAGGGACGGGGTGAGCGCGCCTCCCTGGGGAAGCCCCGCCCCTGCCTGCATGACGAGAGGGGTCCCGCTTCCGGGACCCCCGTGATCAGTCCTTGGTGCACTTGGGGTAGCGGGCGCCGCGTACGCAGTCGTCGTAGTCGCTGGACGACACCCGGAACTCGTGCTGCTGCCCCTTGTTGTCGCGGGTCGTCAGCTCGTACTTGTAAGTCTTGGTCGACGACTTGTAGTCGCGGTCCTTGTCCACGACCTTCCCGGCGGGCCCTTCGGGGTAGGTCGGTCCGCATCCGGCCAGCGCAAGCGCGACGGCAGCGAGGACTGCCACGAGCAGGCGGCGCATCACCGCACGATCCCCGCGGCAGACGCGGCGGCGAGCCATCCCGCGTACTCGTGGGTGATGCCGTCGTACAGCGCGGCATCACTGACGCTGTGCGGGTCGGCGGCGTGGAAGAAGGACGCGTTGTCGACCTGGCGGCCCTTGAGGTTGTCGAGCTTCTTCAGGAAGCGCATGTTGCGCTCCGGGCCGAAGCCGACGAAGGCGAAGAACAGCGGCCATTCGCTGGCCGACCGAAGGGCTGTCTCCACCTGCTCGCGCGAGTCGGGCTCTCCGTCGGTCTGGAAGATGACCAGCGCCGGGGCGCCCGCGGCGCCGTGCGCTTCGACGACGTAGTTGATGGCGGCCGCGTAGTTCGTCGACCCCCAGTGCACTGCGCCGTGCGAGCGGCTGACGGCGCCCTGGTGGCTGCTGAGCTCCACGTCGGTCAGGTGCTCGACGTACGAGCCGAAGTAGACCAGCGGCACCACGCCGTCGTCGTCCAGGTTGGCGGACAGTCCGAGCGCCTGCTCTGCGAGGCGCTGCACGCTGCCGTCCTGGTAGAACGGGACCATGCTCCCCGAGTGATCGAGGACCAGGTACACGGCTGCACGCTGGCCGGTGAGTCCGCTCTTCTCCAGCGATACGGCGGCGCTCTTGGTGACACTGACCAGGCCGGCCGGGACCTCGCTGAGGTTGATCGCCGGGCCGCTCGCGGCGGGGGCGGGGACGCTCTTCTTGCTGCTGAACACGGGTTCTCCTTCGCGGGTGGAGCGCAGCCGGAGCCGCCCGGATGCGGCGGGCCCCGGCTGCGGGCATGAAAAAAGGACGCGCCCCGGGCGGGTGCGTCCGTCGTGGTGGTGCGGCAGTCCTAGAAGGGCGGCGCCTGCTTCTGCGCCTGGAGGGTGTTCGCGATCAGCGTCGCCTGCTCGACCGTCATTCCTTCAGCGTTGACTCCCTTGCTCTGGAGGAACGCGACCAGCTGCGGGTCAAGGGCGGCAGATGCTGAGACAGGGGGCGTCGGGGCAGGGGCTGCCTGCGCTGAAGCGGCAGGAGCCCCCCACTGAGGGCTACCGGGTGCAGCTCCCGCAGGGGCCGCCGTCGCAGCCGCGTTCGAAGGGGCACCCTGCTGCGAGGGCTGCTGCCCTGCGGGCGGCGTCCCCCACTGCCCCTGCGGAGGGCCCGCCTGGGGCTGCCCGCCCGGCGCGGCCTGCGTGCCCTGCCACGGGTCGTACGGCAACTGCTGCGAGACGTGCTGAGGCTGTGCCTGCGGCCCGCCGTAGCCCGGCATCTGTGTGACGTTCTGCGGCTGCCCGTACTGCTGAGCTGGCGGCGCCTGCTGTGCCTGCGGCGGTGCGAACACCTGGCGCGGGTGCTGTGCGTCGTAGGCGGCGGCCACGGCGATGTCCTGGTCGGTCGGTCCTTCGGGGTCGCCGGGTCCGGCGATGTAGTACGCACCGTCTCGCTGGCCCTGCGGAGGATTCTGGCGAAGCCTGCCCAGCACCTTCTTGCCGATGTTGTCGCGGTCGAGGGCGGGGACCAGCGACGTGCCGCCGATGGTCGTGCTGTGCATGACGGTGGGCTGTCCGGTCTGCGGATCCGGCAGATCGACGATGACCACGTCGGCAATGACGAACGGCTTGGGCCCCTCGTCCTCCTTGAAGGTCTTCATCACGGTGGATTCCGGATAGAAGATGAACAGCCTGCCGAGCCATTCCCGGTGGTGCTTCGGCGAGAAGAAGTCGCCGCTCCTGCCGGGCTGTGCGAAGGGATTAGGGGTGCTCACTTATGCCTCTTCCTTGATCTCACTGATGTGCACGAGGTGACCGAGGAACCCGGCCTTGCCGTACACGACTTCGTCGTCGATCGGTGTCGTCCCGGCGGTGCGCACTGCGTACGCCAGGCAAGCCGGGTTGCCCTCCGCGTGCATCCACGAGCCGCCGTTGACGCGGTCCCACCAGTCTTCGACGTCGAACGGCTCAGGGCCGCTGCCGAGGTCGACCGTCACGGTCTGCCCGGCCAGAGGGTGCGGGGCGGGGTGGATCACTTCGCCTTCTTCCACGCGTCGGCGCCCTTGTCCCACGGCGCGCACGCTTCCTTGTCGGGGATGACGGTCACGGCCTTGCCGCCCCCGCCGTCGGAGCCCCGCGTGGTGATCACCAGGTTTCCGAATTCATCGCACTTCTCGGAGTAGTTGGCGAAGCCGTCCGGCATCGAGTAGACGATGGCGGGGCGGTCGACCTTGTGGTCGATCGGAGCGTCGTTGTACGGCTCGGTCACCGAGCTGCACGCGGTGAGCAGCAGCAGTCCGCCCCCGGCGCTCAAGGCGGCGAGGGCGGCAGTGATCTTCTGTTTGCGGGTCATCGTTCCTCTCAGGGGAGTTCGTATGTCTGCGCGCCGCAGCCGGTGCATATCCAGCGCAGCGGGCCGCCCGCCGCCTCCGCCCACCAGTGCAGGGCGGGGAAGACGCGGTGCATCAGAATGCGGAGCGGCCTCACGCGGCCTCCTGTCCCGCGTCGAATGCGGCCCGCACCTCGGAGTCGCGGTAGCGCCGGTGCCCGCCGAGCGTGCGCACCGAGGTGAGCTTTCCTGCCTTCGCCCACCGGGCTACGGTCTTCGTGTCGACGCGGAAGATTTCAGCCACCTCACCGGGGGTGAGCAGCTTCTCGTAGTCGAGTTCCATATCTGTCACCTCCTATTGGGGCAGCACCTCGAACATGGGGCGAACCATCAGCCCGGCCTCTCCGTCGCGTACGCAGAGATAGGCGAGCCCCGGATTATCAGGGCACGGTTTCGCGTATTCGATGTCGCATTCGCTGAGATTCCCCGGACTGTCCGGGTCGGTCTCCCACCACTGCACAGCGGGGTCACTGTCGGCCATTGCCGTCCTTGCCTTTGCTGAGTCGCGCGCGGTTTCGCCGCTCGTTACACGGCCTGCACATCCGACCGCCGTTGCTTCGGACGTAGTAGTTCGCGGGATTGGTCATGTCGTGCAGCTTGGCGCCGCACTCCCGGTACGCCCGGCGAATGTTCTCCGAGTGCGTGATTGCCTCAAGATGCATGGGGTTTACGCACCACGTGAGGCCACATAGGTGATCGACGTCGTATCCCGGAGGTATCGGTCCGATGAAAAGGTGATGGGAAACCCGGTGGGCGTACTCGCGGTCACCGGCGTGGCAAACGCATGCGTACCCCTTGTTGTTGACGCGGGTCCCGTAACGCCAGTGCCCCGAAGGCTGAATGATGAGCCTGGACCGAAAGTGTTCTTCCAGGTCCAGCACCCGCTTTCCGCTGGTCATCGACCGGGACACCCCCGCTCCATGTTCGGATCACCGGGCGCGTACCAGTCGCAGAACTTGCATGACTCAGGGTCGACGGGGAACAGCGCTGCCACTTCGAGAGGCTGGATGTGCTGCCGATTGAGAGCGTCGCGCCTGGTCTCTATCTCGGCCGCGATCCGGTCCACCCGTGCCAGCGCGTCGCGCGCTATCTGCGGGTCATAGGGTTCGACCACCGCGTACAAATCGTCCAGCGTTGACGACTCCATCGGCCACGACAGCAGCGCGACATGATCGACGCGTTCGCCCTGAAGGCGGGCGCCGTACCCGTAGACGTGAAGCTGGGCGCGCTGCGTCGGTGTCATGCCCTTGGTCCGCAGCCTGTCCTGCGACCACTTCCCCTGGATCTTGTGGTCGTCGACCATGAACAGGACGCGGTCGAGAAGATCCGTCGTGCCGCGCGGCACGAGATCACTGGGGAAGGCCAGCGGAACTTCGACGGCGAACCGCCCGGTCCCGCCGTCAGCCCACGTGAACACCTCGGCCAGGGCCGCGTGGATCGCCGTGCCCTTGAAGCTGGCCCAGCCGTCGCCGCCCGGATTGACCGGCGGTATCCGCAGCAGCGACATGGCCAGGCGCCTGTCGCACGGACTCCCGATCTCGGACGGCCCGAGGGTGCTCTGCGCGCCGCGGTTGTCGTCGGTCCTGCGGTTGCCGTAGCTGTAGAAGACCTCCCGCATCCTGGCGACCAGCCGTTCAGCCATCACCGTCATCGGCACGGCAGGCTCTGCGACGGCCACCTTCCCCGGCTGGCTGAACGGGCTGCCGGGCTGGGCGAAGAGGCTACTCGAAGGCGGCGCAGCGGCTGGGGTCGTCGGGGTCGCAGCCGTCGAAGGTGCCGCAGCCGTTGTCGGCGTAGCGGCAGCGTTCCTGAGGACCGGAACCGGCGTCGCGTCGTACTCCACCGTCGCGCCCGGCAGCGCCTTCTGGACTTCCCGCGTCGCCGCTTCCGGGGCATCCGCAGGCGTCGGGGCTGCACTGTCCGCAGGCGTGCCGTCCGGGGTGGGGGCAGGCTTCCGGGAGAGCTTCTCCACTGCCGCGATGCCCCGCTCGCTCCTGCTGCTGCTCGTACTGGACGGCGCAGCCTCCGAGGCAGGCGCAGCATCCTCCGCAGAAGGGCTGGCTGGAGCAGGCTCCGTACGCGCAGTCCTCGGCGCAGGCTTCCCCGCGCACTGCGCCTGCCGCTTGCCGTTCATCCACTTGTGCGGCTTGTGTTCGTCCTTCCGGTGGCACAGGTGCTCCGGGATCGCTTGACTCCCGCTGGACGGGGTTGCACTGCTGGCATCCCCAGACGGAGTGACAGCAGGTGGCGTCTCCGCTGCGTCCGGCCGCTGCGGCGAGTCCTTCGGCGTAGTCGTCGACTCCGGGGAGGGCGGGGGCAGTTCCCTGTCCTCGATCGCCCTTGCGGTGGCTGCCCACTTGCTGATCATCTCCTCGGACTCGTTGGGCACAGCGTCCGCCTTGGCCGTTGATGCCGGTACACCGGTCGTCGGACACTCGCTCTCTCCGCTCTCGTACGGCTTGCCGCTCATGTCGCAGGGCACGCGCGGCGACGTCGGCGTCTCGCCCTGGTGCGTGTGCTTGGTGAAGCAGCCCGTCGCGCCGTCCAGCACGGGCGAGGCGGGGCACAGGGGGCAGGGCGCGTAGTCGCGGCCGATGACCGGGCGTTCGTCCTCGGGTCCCGTCTCGGGGCCGCGGCGGATCAGCCAGGCGGGGATGTCGCGCCTGGAGCGCGAGCACTCGGTCCCCTTCTCGCGGTCGTGCTTGCGGTAGTGGTTGTCCGTCGTGGCGGTCACGTTCTTGTGGCACGAGATGCAGTGGAACTTGCGGGTCTCAGCCACGGCGGCTGCCCTTCTGCAGCCAGGCCCACACCAGGACGCACAGCCAGAAGCAGCCCGCCCCCGTCGCGCCGATCTCGAATTGGGGGATCATGTCTCACTGCCTTTCAGGCGGCGTGCGGGCGGGGAGAACAGGTAGCGGTGCGCCCGGATGAAGAAGTCCAGCTCGTCGCGGGCGTGGCCCAGCATCGAGTTGCAGCGCCCGCACACCAGACCGCGTACGCACGTGCCGCAGGACGTGGTACCCGCACAGCACTTGTGGTCGTGGTCGACGGCAAGGCGCCTGCTGATCCCCTTGCCGCGGGTGCAGATCGCGCAGCGCCCGCCCTGGAGGCGGTAGAGCTTGTCGTAGTCGCCGGGCGCCAGGCCGTAGGTGTCCCCGACCCGGCGCTCGTGGGCGGCGTCCCTACGCCGCTTCGTCGCCTCGCGGTGGTGCGTCGTGCAGCGGGGCCCCTTGTGCGGAGCGGGGCGCTTCGACGTCGGCGGGCAGTCCTTGCACTGCCGGGGCAGCTCGCCACCCGCCGCCTTGTGATGGCTCGCGCAGCGCGGGCCCGGATACGGGGCCGGACGCGGGTGCTTCGAGGGCGGGCAGTCCTTGCAACGTGGGTTCTTCGGCGGCATCGGCGCCCTCTCTCCATTGCTCTGCTTTGACCGCGGGGTCCATGAAGCCGGGACGGGGCAGGCCACAGCCGACGCACCAGTCACACTCGATGACCTTGGACTGAACTCCGATCGCGGAGTTCCACAAGTGACCCGCGGGCAGGTCGTCCCGGCACATGGCAGCTCAGGCCCCAACTGCGTCCGTGAAGCCGGCCAGATGCCAGCCCATACCTGAGCCGCCCGCACCGCAGCACGCGTCGAGGACGCGCCTTGTTTTCACCGCTCTCCTTGAGGCATACGCAGGCCCCGCCGCCGTGCCGGCCGCGGGGCATGAACTGGTGGGTCAGGCGGCTCTGTCCGCCCGGGAGCGGGGCGTCTTGCCGCCCCAGTAGCCGTGCCGGTAGGGGTGGGCGACGGTGCCCTCGCCCTCGTCGGCGTACTCGCCGCACTCGGTGCGCACCGGGCAGGCGCCGCAGATGCGGCGTGCCTGTGCGTAGCTCTCGCCCGTGCCGGGGAAGAAGAAGTCCCCGCCGGTCTGGGCGCACAGCGCGGAGTCCATCCACGCGAGGTCGGGAAGCACGGCTACTCAGCGGCCCTGATGGACTTGACCGGGCCCAGGTTTTCGAACTCCGCGAAGACCGCGGGGTACTTCACCTCAAGCCCCTTCTTGTCGAAGCCCTTGCGGTAGGTCACCTCCACGGCGAACAGCGGCTTGCCGTCGGCTCCGTGCGCCACACGTGACGGCGGCCTGTCGTCGTCCGCCTCGTAGCCCAGCTCTTCGAGGATGCTGGCCGTCAGACTCCTCACGTACGCACTCCACTTCGCCGCGGACTCCTTGGCGCTCTGCAGCTCCGCGAAGCGCAGCGCGAGCCGGTCGTCCACGTCCACCGGGATCGGGTCCGTCATGGTCAGGGTCCTTCCGTTTCCGAGATGGCGGTCTGCCGCCAGCAGGCCGCGCACAGGCGCGCCGCCGTCCAGACCGGGGGCGGGTGACGGGTGCGGACCGTCGCCGCGTGCAGTGGTGCGCCCGCCGTGCTGCACAGGCTGCAGCGTGCGACGTGCGGGCAGGTGCGCGTCAGGGTGCGGCGGTTCACCGCTCAGCACCCCCGTACTCCGCGTGGTGACTGCGGGCCTCGGCCACCTCGCCGGGCGCCGGGTCGGCCGCACCGCGCACGAACGCACGGTGGTCGACCTCGCGCTGGGTCAGGGTGCGGGCGGCACGCAGGTACTCGGGCATGGTCACGGCTCGCTCCGGGCGAGGAAGCGGCGGGCGGCCTGCGTCACCAGTGCGGCGCGGCGCGATGCAGTCCTGCCGCGCGCCCGGTCGGCGCCGCCGGAATCGTCGGGCTGGACGGTCTTGCGGGTGACCTTCTGCTTCGTGAGCTGAACGCGCTGGCGGGTCACGCCGCACCGCCCTTGACCAAGCTGACCGGGGTCAGGTGCTCGGGGTGCAGGATGACCAGCGCGTCGAAGGCGCGGACCACGGGATCGCTTTCGTCCAGCAGGGCGACGAGTTCGGCGGGTGCCATGGCGGCGGTCGGGTACGTCGGGGCAGTGGCGGGTTCGGACATGACGCCCCCTCAGGGCGGTGATGCGGGTGAAGAGTGGCGCCGCCGTGCGGCGCCTGCGGGTCCCCCTCAGGGGACGTGTCCTATTGCTCAGCTTTACGTTTTCTGTTGCGCAGTTCTTTCCGGTACGCGCTATATGCCGTGCGGCAACCGGGGAGTCGGCAGCCACGCTTGTAGCAGGACGGCGTGCCGTGCTTTCCCCATCCCATTTGCGCCTTGGTCTTTTCCCAATGGCAGGGGCGGCACAATATCTGACACTTCGCAATCTCGGCTTCGCGCCGAACTTTGCTCCACGACCAGATGCTGTGTTCCGCCTTCTGGGACGGATCTATGTGATCAAGCTCCAAGCGGTCGCGTGAGCCGCAGTTCACGCACTCCTTATCCTCGAAGAAGGCTCGCCGCCTCTCACGTATCCAGGTCCGGCCGTACTCGCGCTGCTTGTCCGGATCCTTGTACGGCATGGCCGCACCTCTCGCTTGAAGCTACGAGGGATTGCGGGCGCCCCGGAGACCGAGAAGGAGGAAGTCTCCGGGGCGCCGTGCTCCCCGCGCGGGCCCGCCACAGGCGCGCGGGGTCCCTGCCGCCCGGGGGCTCCGGCACCGGGCGGCAGGGGAGCTATCGGGGGTAACGCTGGTCGATGAGCCGCAGGTTGTTCTCGAAGGCCCGACACGTGGCCACATGTGCTTCGGCATCGCGCCTGCGCCGGTAGCCCCATCCGAGGTAGCGGTCTTCGTTGACCAGCAGGCAGTCCCAGCGGCGGCGGCCCCACCACCGGGTGCGGCGACGGTGCAGCTCGAACTCTCGGTACTCGCTCATGACGCGCCCCCTTCGAGGGCAGTGATCGGAACAGAGGACAGGCGCCCCGCCGCACGGGGAGACGAACGGCGGGGCGCCTGCCGGGACCCGCCCGGGTGGCGGGGGGATGCGTCCCGGGCGGGGGCTTGTGGGTCAGTCGTCGATCTTCGTGATCTCGCGCTTGCCCTCGCAGCGGAGGACGTTCCATTCGCCTTCGATGTCTAGCGACTGGTTGCGGTCGGACGATGCGCACTGATGGCACAGGGTGGGAGTCTCCAGTTGGGGGTCGTCCCACATCGCGGCTTCGAGTTCCTCCGGCGTCGCATCGTCCGGCGCCTCGAACTCCACCACGCAGCTGGCGGTCTGGGTCAGAATTGCCCGGTACTTGGCCATGCCGTTCTCCTCAGTCGTCGAAGCCGGACCACGCCGTGACCGGGACACCGAGCGTGACCAGGTCGGTGTCCGCGTAGTACGCGGCGGGGTCGTCCTCAGCGCGGTCCGCGTCGAACCACGGCGCGGGGTCCCCGAGGCGGCGCGGCGCCCACACGACGTCGATGTCGTCGCGGGTCCGGTGGATCTTCACCTGGCGGCGGATGCCGTCCTCGGTGTACGTCCAGGCGTAGGGCTCAGGCATCGTCGCCTGCCCAGCGCTTCAGCATCCCTGCGATCTCCCGCAGGTCGCCCATCGTCAGGCCTGTGCGCTCGCCCTTGCCGTACATCCCGGAGGTCGCCTGGACCAGGAGCCTGTCGTCGTCCAGCTCCTCGAAGAGCTGCAGCGTGTGCGCCAGCGCCTCGACGGGGTTGGTCGGCCTGGGGTGCTGCTCGATGAACTCGTGCCGTTCGCGGTCACTCATGACGCCCCCTCGGGGCTTGCGGGTGGGATGGAGTCGGTGCCCCGGCCTGCCTTGCGGCGTACGTCCGTGGTGACCGTGGCCGGGGCTGTATGGATCAGCGAGTCTTCACACTCGCTGCCACGGCCACCGCGACCAGCGCGGCGGCGAGCAGCATGTACAGGAACCAGTGGTCCCAGACCCAGACGACGATGGAGAGGATCATGACGCTCCCTTCAGGTTGCTGCGAGTGCCCCGGCGCCCTGCGACAGGTGGCGGGCGACTTCCCCCGCCGGGGCTGGGTGCGGTCAGGCGGGCTGGATGGCGTCAGAGAAGTCCAGGGAGTGATGGCCATCGAGATATCGCTGGATGGCCTTGAGGTCCCGCCGAATGTCGGCCGGGGAGAGCTCTTCCTGGCGGCCGTCCGCGACCTTGCCGTTGGGAGTGAGGGCGATGCGACCGTCTTCGGTCTCGGCAGCGTCGACCCAGACGGGAATGGTGCGCTGCCACCAGGCGAGAGGGCGCGGGAACGAAGGCGCCCCCCTGGCAACCAGCTCCTCAGCGATTCGGATCTTCGACTGGTCGATGACGATGCCGGTCATTTCCGTCTCCCCTGCCGCTCCGGTTCTTCCTTCTGCTTCCACTATCCACACCAAGCTCTTGGGATACAATACCCCAAACACTTGGGGTGTCATGATTCTTCCGCGTACCCCAAGTTTTTGGGCTGTACCATGAACGGCATGGCTGACGACGTGACACCCGACGAAGAGACCGCGAAAGTCTTCGAGAAGTACCGGCGCCACCTCAAGGCCGAACGCGATCTGCGGCCCGACATGATGGCCCGCGCACTGGAGCTGCTGCGCGCGGGCATGGGGACCAGAACCCTGGCCGACCTCACCGGCAAGACCGATGAGACGTTCCGGACGCTCGCCCGCAAGCACGGCATCGAGCCGCCCGCGGAGTACCGCAGCCGCTCGGAGCAGGCCAAGCGGCGGGCATCCGGCGAGGCTCAGTAGGTCAGCGTCCCGTTGCGCAGACCGGCGATGACCTGTTCTTTGTCGGCGTCGGTGAGCGGGGCGCCTTGGGGTAACACTGCTGGTCAGTGCAACGCAATTAAGTGGATGACTTCGAGAAGTTCCTCGTAGCCCCGTCCGGCAACGTCGTCGCGCGCTTCTCGCCGCAGACCGAGCCCGACTCCGCCGAGCTCGTCGCCGCCGTCGAGCAGCACCTCCCGGCCTGACCGGCGACGACTGACGACTTTGGTTCGCCCGTCGTCGACTTTTGGGCGACTCCTGAGCGGGGCCCCGCCGCCTAGCGTCCAAGCGTGGCTTCCATCCGGCCGCTGGGCCCCGCTGTCGCGCTCTTCCTGCTGGCCCCCTTCGTCGGCGAGTTCATGCCGGGGAATCTGACGGAGCCCTGGCTCGGCCGCACCGGATACGCCGTGAGCGCCGGGATTACGCCCTCGGCGCCGGGCTCGTCTTCTGGGGGAACTACGCCGACGAGCACTTCCTCGCCTCCCCGGCCCAACTCGTCTGCATCAGCGCCGTCATCGCCGCGCTCGTCGTGCTCGCCCTCCGTGTCCGCTCGTGGCGGCCGCGCGCGCTGCCCGGTACCGCCCCCACCCCCTGGCAGGTGGGCATCGCGTCACTCGCCGGGACCGGCCTGTACTGGGGGCCTTCGGTCCTCGTCACCGCGGACGCGCACGAAAGGGTCGGCGTCGGGGTGTGATGCGTCGTCGCGGGCGCACTCGTCACCTATGTGTGAGCGTCGCTCCCCGTACGGCCTGAGGGCGGCGGCTCGCTGACGGTCGATCTGGTCAGCGACGCGGTGTGCGCGGTGGTCGCCTCGGCCGTGCTGGGCACGGGCGTGGCCGTGCTGCGCGCCGAGTGCGTCCCCGCCTCACCTACGACGCTTCATTGCGCTGCCGGGCCCAGTGGCCCTGCGAAGTAAGCGAAGTGACGGGGCGACACCTCTGCGGGTGACCAGGCCAAGGACTCCCGCGACCACCGCCCGGAGCAGTGATACCTCCAGCCGGGCCAAGCCGATCTGCGGACTCCGGACAGCGCTCATACGGTGGCTGAATGGTCATCAGGTACCTTTCGCGTCCCTCCTCCGTACGCACCGCGGCCCTCGCCCTCGGTGCTCTGGTCCTCCTGTCCTCACCGGTCCTGTCCTCACCGGCCACGGCCTCCGAGGCCCCGGCCGAACCCGCACCCCCACGGCCGGTCCCCGCCTACTCCTCGACCCTCCTCGACCGGGCGGGCACCCAGGTCCGCCCCGGCCCCGGCGCACCCGCGGTGCCCGGCAGCGTGTCCGCGCTCGCGTGGGTGGTGGCGGACGCCCACACGGGCGAGGTGCTCGGCGCACGGAACGCGCACCGCCCGCTGCCGCCCGCCTCGACGCTCAAGTCGCTCTTCGCCCTGGCGACGCTGCCCCGCCTCAAGGCCGACATGCGGCACGTGGTCTCGGAGCACGAACTCGATCAGGTCGGTGAGGGCAGCAGCATGGTGGGCGTCGCGGAGGGGCGCGCCTACCAGGTCGCCGACCTGTGGCGGGGCGTGTTCCTCAGCTCGGGGAACGACGCCGTGCACGTCCTCGCGGGGCTGAACGGCGGTCTGCGGAAGACCGTTCAGGAGATGCGTGCCAAGGCCCGCGAGCTGGGTGCGCGCGACACGCACGTGGTGTCGCCCGACGGCTACGACGCGGCCGGGCAGGTCTCATCGGCGTACGACCTGGCGGTCTTCGGCAAGGCGGGGCTCGCCGACCCGGAGTTCGCCCGCTACTGCTCGACCCGCGTCGCACGCTTCCCCGCGGGCGGCTGGTCGTACCCCATCCAGAACACCAACCGGCTGCTGACCGGCGCCGACGGCGTGGCGCCCTACCCGGGGCTGCTCGGCGTGAAGAACGGCTATACGAGCCATGCGGGCTCCACCCTCATCAGCGCGGCCCAGCGCGGCGGGCGCACGCTCGTCGTGACGGTGATGAACCCGCAGGAGGGCGGCGGGCGGGCCGTGTACGAGGAGGCGAGGTCACTGCTCGACTGGGGGTTCGCGGCGGCCGGAAAGGTACGTCCGGTGGGATCGCTGCTGCCGCCGAAGGAGACCCGGCCGGCGCCCAGCCCCGCGCACGCGGGCGGGCAGGCCGCCCTGGCCGTGCAGCCCGACGACTCGGACTGGCCCGCGGTGCTGCTGGTCGTCGCGGGCTCGGGCGTGCTGCTCGCGGGGTGCGTCATGGCCGTCCGGCGGCGGAGGGCTACGGTGGCCCGGCGCAGGGGCGCGCGACGCATCGTCCTGTGAGGCGTGGGCGCGGGGATTCGGGGAGGTCGTCCGGTGAGTGAGCTGCTGGGGGTGGCCGTGCTCGGGGCGGGCCACATGGGCGCCGACCACGTGCGGCGGATCGGCGAGACGGTGGGCGGGGCCCGCGTGGTGGCGGTCGCGGACCCCGACGCGGCACGGGCCGAAGCGGCGGTGGCGGGGCGCGCGGGCGTGTCCGTCCACCGGGAGGCGCAGGACGCGCTGCGCGCTCCCGGGGTGGACGCGGTCCTCGTGGCCTCGCCGGAGGCGGCGCACGAGGAGGCTCTGCTGGCCGCCGTCGCCCTGGGGCTGCCGGTGCTCTGCGAGAAGCCCCTCACGCCCGATTCGGCCGCGGCCCTCAGGGTCGTCGAGGCGGAGACCCGCATCGGCCGCAGGCTGATCCAGGTGGGGTTCATGCGCCGGTACGACACCGAGTACGCGGCTCTGAAAACGCTCCTCGACTCCGGGGACCTGGGGCGCCCCCTGCTGCTGCACTGCCGCCACCGGAACGTGTCCTCTCCCCCGCACTTCACCTCCTCGATGCTGATCAGCAGCTCCGTCTCCCACGAGATCGACGCGGCCCGGTGGCTGCTCGGCCAGGAGATCACCGCGGTGACGGTGGTACGGCCGACGCCGTCGGCGGACGCCCCGCAGGGGCTGCTCGACCCGCAGCTGGTGCTCTTCGAGACGTCCGGGGGCGCGGTCGTCGACGTGGAGGTCTTCGTCAACTGCGGATTCGGCTACGAGGTGCGGTGCGAGGCGGTCTGCGAGCGGGGCGGCGCGCAGGTCGGGGACGCGCACACGATGGTCGTCCGGTCGCCGGGGCGTGCGCACGAGGACGTGGCGCAGGACTACCTGGTGCGTTTCGCCGATGCGTACGACCGGGAGGTACGGGCGTGGGCGGCCGCTGCCCGGGGCGGCCGGGTGACGGGGCCGAGCGCATGGGACGGGTACGCGGCGGCGGCCGTCGCGGAGGCGGGCGTCACTGCGCTGGACACCGGCGCACGCGTCGGGGTGGAGATGGCCGAGCGGCCCGCGCTGTACGGCTGAGAGCAGTCCTTCACACGCCGCCGAGCAGACGCGAGAGCCCCTGGTCGAGGTCGAGGCCCTTCCCCTCGCCGCCCGCGGGCACCACCGCGTACGACCGCACCAGGAACCTCCGCAGTGCGAGCTTGTCGAACTGCACGAGCGCCAGACCCTGGTGCGAGTGGAACTCCAGGACCGTCCGAGCCCGGCCGCACGGCCAGATGTGCACGTCACCGCTGCCCGCCGGAGCCCCGAGCCCTTCCTCCAGGAGCTGACGGGCGAAGATCCAGGTGACCTCCGCCCCATCGAGCGACGCCTGTGAGGGGAAGGCCATCTGGACGGCCAGGGGGTCCTCGGCCGCGTAGCGCAGGACGACCGGCAGAGCGCGTTCGCGACCCTCGGGAGTGATGAGACGGGCACGGGCGGGCTGTTCGAGGGTGACGGTCATGTTCGGGCTCCACTTCTGGTCCTGCGGTGCTCGGTATCCGGTTGCGGTTGTGGGTGTGGTCGAGGTGACTCCTGTGCCCTTATGACCCCTTACCGAGGGGTGTTATTACGCCAAAATGACGAGATCCTCATGTGACCTGCGCCACTCTCCTCTCATTACTCGGACATTCGTCACCTAGAGTTGCGAACTCGTCCGAACCCCCCGCAGTGGCGACGGGAGAGTGTCCTGCCATGACCGACGTCCCTGCCGACGTCCCCTCCGGCATATCCGCCGGTCCGGCAGCCCGAGTGCCCATCACAGGCGAGTACACGCGTGTCTTCGAGGAACAGCAGCCACGCCTGTTGGCGTACGCGCGGTCGCTCACCGGCAACGCCTGGCTCGCCGACGACCTCGTCGCGGAGGCGCACTTCCGGGTGTGGCGGCGCCTGTCCGCCGGGCACGAGATCGAGAACGTACCCGCGTACCTGACGACGACCGTGCGGCACCTCGCTGCGACGGTCGGCCGGGGCCCCGGGGGGCGGGAGACGCCGCACGACCCGCAGGCCCCCGAGACCATCAGGCTCACGGACACGGAGGACTCCCCCTTCGGCGGGAACGGCGCGGAACCGGATCCTGCCGCGCGCGTCTCCTCCGTCGATCTGCTGACCCGCGTCCTCGGGCAGCTGCCCGAGCGGTGGGTGACGGCGCTGTGGCTGGCCGAGGCCGAGGGCCAGCCCCTGGAGACGATCGGCCGACGCATCGGCGCCGGACGCGGCGCGACGGCCGTGCTCCTGCACCGGGCCCGCGAAGGCATGCGCCAGGCGTTCCTGCGCGCACACCCCGGAACCCCCGAGAACCCCGCCTGCGAGACGCACTGGGACCGCATGCCCGGTCACGTGCGGGGCGAGGCGTCACCCCGACAGTCCGAACAGCTCCTGTCCCACCTCGCCGGGTGCGCGGACTGCCGCGCCCGGCTCACGCTGCTGAGCCGCGCAAACAACCGGCTCCCGGCGCTCACGGGTCCCGCCCTGCTGATCTTCGTGCTCGGCGGTGCGGGCAAATTCCTCGTCCCGCTGACCGCGGGAACAGCCGCGGGAACCGCCGCGGGGAGCGCGGCCGCCGGATCGGCGGGCCACGGCGGCGGGCCGCTGCACGGGTTGCGACACCTCCTGACCGGCGGCGGAAAGGTGTCCGTCGCGGCGGCCGGGGCGATCGGGGTGACCGTGGCGGGGGCCGCGGTGGCCGCCGGGCTCGTCCTCGGCGGGACCGAACAGCCGACCGTGCCGGAGCAGCGGGCCGCCACGGCGGAGAGCGGCTTGCCGCAGCCGCCTGCCCCGCCGTGGCAGGCGGCACCCGATACCAGGGCCGAGGAGGACTCGGGTCCTGCCCGGGACGCGGGCCGCGCACAGGACTCGGGCGGCGAGGGAGAGGCCCGTGACG
>NZ_LIPN01000146.1 GCF_001418325.1 Streptomyces atriruber
GCGTGTCGGCGCGGGGCCGCGAGTGGCCGGGGGACGGTGCGGTCCGGCGCGGGAGTCGCGTCGCGGCCAGCGCGCCGAGTGCCGCCACCGCCGCCAGCGCCGTCAGCGTCGGGGGCATCGCCGCGAGGAACTCCGCCGCGGGCCACTGGGACCGGCCGTCCCGCGGGCCCGTCGCGGGTGAGGCGAACGTGGTCATCAAGGTGGTCGCCACGGCGATGCCCACCGTGGGGCCCACGTTCATCGCCGTCTGCTGGAGGCCGCCGGCGACCCCGGCGTCGGCCATCGGAGCCTGGCGCACGACGACGGCCGTCGCGGCGACCATCACCGTCCCGAACCCCGCCCCGACGAGCAGGAACGCGCCGCCGGTCGCCACCGGGCCCGACGCCGCGTCCAGGCGGGACAGGGCCAGTACGCCGAGGGCGAGCACCGTCATCGCCGCCGTGATCGTCCGCCGCGGCCCGTGCCGCCGCAGCACCACGGCCGAGAGCGGCGCGCTCACGACCATCAGCACGGCGAGCGGCAGTGCCCTCAGGGCACTGTCCAGCGGATCGAGGTCCAGCACGTCCTGGAGGTAGTACGTGCCGACGAAGAGCGCCCCGAACATCGCCGCGGACGCCGCCGTCAGGATGGCGAGCGCCGTCCCGACCCCGGCCGAGCGGAGCAGGCGGGGCGGCACCAGGGGGCTCGCGGCGCGCCGTTCGTGGCGTACGAACGCGGCGCACGCGACGGCCGCCGCCGAGAGGCCCGCCACGGCGGCCGGTGTCCAGCCGTGCTCCGGCACGGTGACGAGGGTGTGCACGAGGCAGGCCAGCGTCGCCGCGAGCAGGCCGGCGCCGGGCAGATCGAGCCCCGGTGCGGGCGCCTTCGGGCGCGCCGCCGGAACGCGCACCACCAGCGCCAGTACGCCGATCAGGAGCGCGGGCACCACGCTGAGGAAGAACACCGAGCGCCAGCCCAGCCGGGCGGCGAGCGCGCCGCCGACGAGCGGACCGGTGGCCGCCGCGAGGCCGATCGCGCCCATCCGCAGGGCGATCGGCATCCCGAGCCGGTCCGGCGGGAACGCGGCCCGCAGCATCCCGAGCGTCGCGGGCTGCAGCAACGCCCCGAAGACGCCCTGGGCCACGCGCAGCGCGATCACCCAGCCGATGCCGGACGCGAGGCCGACGCCCGCGGAGGCGGCCGCGAAGCCGAGCGTCCCGACGGCGAAGAGCCGCCTGTGCCCGTACCGGTCGCCGAGCCGCCCCGCGAAGACGAGCAGGCTCGCCACGGCGATCAGATAGCCGGTGCTCGTCCACTGCACCTGGGCGAACGAGGCGTCCAGATCGCGCTGCAGGGCGGGCTGGACGACGGTCAGCGCGGTGCCGTCGAGGGCGACGACCATGGCGCCGACGACACTGCAGGCGAGGGTGAGGTTCCGCGGCAAGCCCTGCGGGGGGTTCCGTCGGATCGCCGGAGTCATGACGCCTCCGGTCCGAGGTGCGCCGCCAGCGCCGCGTCGAGCAGCGCCCCCACGTCGTCCGCGCCCGTCGCCAGGCGCAGGCTGCCCCACCCCCACAGCTGCGCGATGCCGTGCAGGTTCGCCCACAGGGCGCCCGCGACGACCCGGGCCCCCGCGCCGGAGCCCGGACGGGCCTCGGCGACGAGGCCGACCAGCACGTCGAAGAGGGGCAGGCTGGTCTCCCGCAGGCCGAGCTGATTGCTCTCCAGGAGGTCGTGGCGGAACATCAGCTCGAACATCCCGCGGTGCGCCACGGCGAAGTCGAGGTAGGCCCGGCTCAGCGCCCTGAGCTGCGCACGAGCGTCCGGGACCGCGTCGGCACCGGCTCCCTCCTCGCGGCCCCCGACCACCGCCTTCTCCGCCTCGGCCGCCAGCTCCGCGAAGCCCCGCCGCGCGATGGCGGAGAGCAGCGACACATGTGTGGGGAAGTGGCGCCGGGGTGCCCCGTGGGAGACGCCCGCCCTGCGCGCGATCTCCCGCAGGGTCAGCGCCTGCACCCCCCGCGTCGCCACCAGCTCGACGCCCACGTCCACCAGCCGGGCCCGCAGCCCGGCGTCCTGTTCGGTCATAGACACTGTCTACTACATCGCGTAGACACTGTCTACGAAGAACGGACCGGAAGGCACTGTCCGTAAGGGGGTGGGTAGGAGATATCTTGATGTCGAGCAATGTTGCAGACGCGGAGCGGAGCACCCGGTGACTGACTCGACCATCATCTACACCCACACTGACGAGGCCCCGGCCCTGGCGACCCATTCGTTCTTGCCGGTGGTCCAGGCCTACGCCTCGACGGCCGGTGTCGGCGTGGAGACCCGCGACATCTCGCTCGCGGGGCGCATCATCGCGAGCTTCCCCGAGCGTCTGGAGGAGAGCCAGCGCATCTCCGACGCCCTCGCCGAGCTCGGCGAGCTGGCCAAGACGCCCGGGGCCAACATCATCAAGCTGCCGAACATCTCGGCCTCGATCCCGCAGCTCAAGGCCGCGATCGCCGAGCTGCAGGGCCAGGGCTACGCGCTCCCCGACTACCCGGACGACCCGAAGACCGACGAGGAGCGCGACGTCCGCGCCCGCTACGACAAGGTCAAGGGCAGCGCCGTCAACCCGGTCCTGCGCGAGGGCAACTCCGACCGCCGCGCCCCCGCGTCGGTCAAGAACTACGCCAAGGCGCACCCGCACCGCATGGGCGCCTGGACGGCCGACTCGAAGACGAACGTCGCCACCATGGGCGAGAACGACTTCCGGTCCACCGAGAAGTCCGCGGTGATCGCCGAGGCCGGTTCGCTGCGCATCGAGCTCACCGGTGACGACGGCTCCACCACCGTCCTGCGCGAGTCGGTACCGGTCCTCGCGGGCGAGGTCGTCGACGCCTCCGTCATGCGCGTCGCCGCGCTGCGCGAGTTCCTCAAGGAGCAGGTCGCCCGCGCCAAGGCCGAGGGCATCCTCTTCTCCGTGCACCTCAAGGCCACGATGATGAAGGTCTCCGACCCGATCGTCTTCGGCCACGTGGTCCGCGCCTTCTTCCCGAAGACCTTCGCGGCGCACGGCGAGACCCTCGCCGCCGCGGGCCTGACCCCGAACGACGGCCTCGGCGGCATCTTCAAGGGTCTGGAGTCGCTGCCCGAGGGTGCGGAGATCAAGGCGTCCTTCGAGGCCGAGCTGGCCGAGGGCCCGGAGCTGGCCATGGTCGACTCCGACAAGGGCATCTCCAACCTGCACGTCCCGAGCGACGTCATCGTCGACGCCTCCATGCCGGCCATGATCCGCACCTCCGGCCACATGTGGGGCCCGGACGGCGAGGAGCACGACACCCTGGCCGTCCTGCCGGACAGCAGCTACTCCGGCGTCTACCAGGTGGTCCTGGACGACTGCCGCGCCAACGGCGCCTTCGACCCGTCGACGATGGGCTCCGTCCCGAACGTCGGCCTGATGGCGCAGAAGGCCGAGGAGTACGGCAGCCACGACAAGACCTTCGAGGTCCAGACCACGGGCAACGTGCGGGTCCTCGACGGCGCTGGCAACGTCGTCCTGGAGCAGACCGTCGCCGCCGGTGACATCTTCCGCATGTGCCAGACCAAGGACCTGCCGATCCAGGACTGGGTGAAGCTCGCCGTCACCCGTGCCCGCGCCACCGGCAACCCGGCCGTCTTCTGGCTGGACGACACCCGCGCCCACGACGCCGTGCTCATCGGCAAGGTCGAGCAGTACCTCGCCGACCACGACACCGAGGGCCTGGACATCCGGATCATGGCTCCGGTCGAGGCGACCGCGTTCTCCCTGGAGCGCATCCGCCGCGGCGAGGACACGATCTCCGTCACGGGCAACGTCCTGCGCGACTACCTGACCGACCTCTTCCCGATCCTGGAGCTGGGCACCAGCGCCAAGATGCTGTCGGTCGTCCCGCTGATGAACGGCGGCGGCCTCTTCGAGACGGGCGCCGGCGGCTCCGCCCCGAAGCACGTCCAGCAGTTGGTCAAGGAGAACTACCTGCGCTGGGACAGCCTGGGCGAGTTCCTCGCCCTCGCGGTCAGCTTCGAGCACCTCGCCACGAAGACGGGCAACGCGCGCGCCCAGGTGCTCGCCGACACCCTCGACCGCGCCACCGGCTCGTTCCTGAACGAGAACAAGTCGCCGTCGCGTCGCCTCGGCGGCATCGACAACCGCGGCAGCCACTTCTACCTCGCCCTGTACTGGGCGCAGGAGCTGGCCAAGCAGACCGACGACGCGCAGCTCGCCGAGGCCTTCGCGGCCCTGGCCAAGACGCTGGGCGAGCAGGAGCAGACCATCGTCGACGAGCTCATCGCGGTGCAGGGCTCGCCGGCCGACATCGGCGGCTACTACCAGCCGGACGCGGCCAAGGCCGCCAAGGTCATGCGCCCGTCCGCGACGCTCAACCAGGCGCTCTCCATCCTGGGCTGACGCCTTCGCAGAGCATCACGAGGGGCCTCCCGCCTTGGCGGGAGGCCCCTCCCCGTTTCCGCACCGGACGCTCAGGCGTCGCGCGCACGCAGCACCAGCGCGCCCACCAGCAACGCCCCCGCCGCATAGCCGCCGAGCACCCCGATCCCCGCCCACGGCCCGATCGGCAGCCGATCGAGGCCGACGGTCGCACGGATCGCCAGCCCGGCCGTCGACGGGGTCAGCTCCTCGGCCCGCTCCCGCCAGTCGGGGTCGGCCAGCAGCCCGGCCAGCACCGGAAGGCCGTAGAAGAGGGCGAGGGCCGTGGTCGCCGCGGCCGCCGTGTCGCGCAGGGCGGTGGCCGTGCCGAGCCCGACCAGCGCGGCGAGCGACAGATAGAGGACCGATCCCAGGGCCGCCCGCAGAGTCGGCCCCGCCATGAGCCCCGGCACCGCGAACCCGTCGGCGGCCAGGAGCGCACGCCCCGCGAGCAGCGAACCGTACGCCCCGAGGGCGCCCGCCCCCGCGGTCAGCGCGCCCACCACCACAGCCTTGGCGGCCAGTACCCGCACCCGTCGCGGCTGGGCGGCCAGCGTCGTGCGGATGGTCCCGGTGCCGTACTCGCCGCTCATCGCGAGGACCGCGAGGACGACGACGGCGCCCTGCCCCACCCACACGCCCGTCAGGCTGAGCCGGACGGTGTCCTCGTGGCACTCGGCGGGCACCGGACAGTCCCCGGTGGACAGCGAGGCGGTGGTGAGGACGCCCGCCGCGACGGTCAGCACCACCGTGGCGAGCAGCAGCCACCAGGTGCTGGGCAGCGTACGGAGCTTCGTCCACTCCGCGTGCAGGGTGCCCAGGCCCCGGCCGCGGTTCCCTCGTCCCGTCCAGGGTGTCATGCGTCCCGCCTCCGCAGCCGCCACACCGCGGCGCCGAGCACCACGACGGCGTAGGCGGCGAGGGTCGCGAGGCCGGTCCAGGGGCCCTGCGGGTAACAGCCCTCCTCCGGCAGGCAGACGGTCGCCACCTGTCCGTAGCGCGGGAGGGTGTTCTGGATCGCGAACCCGGCGACGGGCGTGAGGCGTTGCACCGCGTGGGCGAGATCGAGCGGCAGTGTGCTGAGCAGGATCAGCGGCAGGACGAACACCACCACGACGACGGTGATCGCGGCCGCCGTGCTGCGCAGCAGCGCGCCGAGGCCCAGGGCGAGCACGGCGATCAGGGCGAGCACGGCGGCGGTGCCGATGACGGCACGCAGCATGGGGCCGTCGCCGAGGGCGATGTCGCCGAAAATCGGCGGCTTGTTGTCGCCGCGCAGCCGGGGTGCGCTGACCAGGTACGCGGTGAACGCCGCGACGAGCCCAGCGGCGAACGACACCGCGCCGATCACCACGGCCTTGGCGACGAGCACCCGGCCGCGTCGCGGGCTGAGCGCGAAGGTGGTGCGGATCATGCCCCGGCGGTACTCGGCGGTGACGAAGAGCACGCCGAGCGCGGCGATCAGGACCAGGCCCAACTGGGCGCCGTCCAGGACCATCACGGCCAGGTCGTTGGGCGGCGGCGCCGGGCCGATGTCGCCGGAGCCGCTGAGCGTGAAGGCGCTGCCGGTGCTCTCCCTGCCCTTCTCGTTCCCTCTGCCGTCCGTGCTCCGCAGCTCGCCCGAGGCGCGGGCCGGGTCCCCGCCGACGTCCGTGTGCTGCCAGGCCGCGGGGGCCGCGCGCCCGTCGAGCCGCACCTGTGCGAAGCGTGCCGTGGACGCCGAGGGGCGCTGGTCGACGGACGCGCTGCCGAACTCCCGCTCGCGCGACTGGATGTCGGGGGAGGCCACGAAGAAACCGGCCGCCACGGCGTCCGGGGCGCGCCCGGTGCTGTCCGGGCCGTCCAGGTCGACCGTGCCGACCTGCTGCCATGCGCGGCCGTCGGTGGACTCGTATCCGGTGACCTTCGCGCCGTCGCGGGTCAGGCGCAGCAGCCGGGAGTCGCCGGGCGAGGCGGCCGAGCCCGCCACGTCGCGGGTGAACCCGCTCTGCAGACGCACTCCGTGACGTGCGGTGAGCATGAGGGCGGCGTAGTCCGCCCCCGGCCGGGTGCTCTCCTTGACCAGCACTCCGGCCTTGGCCCACTCGGGCGTCGCGCCGGACCCCGTGGCGGCGGGCACGGACACCCGGGCCGTGATGCTGCCGTCGCCGGTGAGCGTGCGGTGGGCGAAGGAGAAGGCGTCCCGCACGGGTCGGCCGTCGGCGTCGGTGGGGCCCGGCGGGCCGCCGCCGCGGGCGGTCTCGGCCGTCGAACTGAGCGCCGAGAACAGGGAGACCAGGACGGTCACCAGAACCGCGCCGAGGAGGGTGACGCCCCAGCGGCGCACCGTGCGCCACTTGGTCCACTCGGCGTGCAGCAGCTGAGGGAACCCGTCGCGCACGGGGCGCCCGGCGCGGCCCACGGGCGCGGCCCCGGGGCGGCGTGACGTGGTGGTGGTCATCGCGCACCTTCCTCTTCCTCGAATTCCTCGAAGGAGGGGACGGCCGCGGCGGAGGGCCGCTGTTCCGCGTCCGCCGCGAACTGCACGGCGTCCCGGGTGAGTTCCATGTACGCCTCCTCCAGCGTCGCCCGGTGCGCGGCGATACCCGAGAACGCCACGCCCGCCCCGCCGAGCAGCGCCACGACGCGCTCCGCGTCGAGCCCCGACACGGCGAGGACGTCCCGGCCGGTGGCCGCGACGCCCGCGCCCGCCGCCGCGAGGACCGTCATCGCCCGGGTCCGTTCGTCGGTGCGCACCTCCACCCGGTCGTCCGACGCGGCGTCGAGCAGCTCGCGTACGCTCGTGTCGGCGATCACCCGGCCCCGGCCGATCACGATCAAGTGGTCCGCGGTGTCCTCCAGTTCGCTCATGAGGTGACTGGAGACGAGCACCGCCCGCCGCTCGGCGGCCAGCACCTTCAGGAACGTGCGGATCCACCGGATGCCCTCCGGATCCAGGCCGTTGACGGGCTCGTCGAAGAGCAGCACCGGCGGGTCGCCGAGCAGCGCCGCCGCGATGCCCAGCCGCTGCCGCATGCCCAGCGAGTAGCCGCCGACCCGCCGCCGCGCGACCCCGCCGAGCCCCGCCAGCTCCAGCACCTCGTCCACCCGCCGCACCGGGATCCGGTGCGAGTGCGCCATCCACAGCAGATGGTCCCGCCCCCGCCTGCTGGGGTGCACGGCGCCCGCGTCGAGCAGTGCGCCGACTTCGAGGAGCGGGGTGCGCAGCGCCGCGTAGGGACGCCCCCCGATCAGCGCGACGCCCCCGTCGGCGGTGTCCAGGCCGAGGAGGATCCGCAGCGTCGTCGACTTACCCGCGCCGTTGGGCCCCACGAACCCGGTCACCTGTCCCGGCTCCACGCGGAACGAGAGCCCGTCCACCGCCGTCACCGCCCCGAACCGCTTGCGCAGCTCCCGTACTTCGATGGTCGCCTCCATGCGCCCCTGCTCCTTCCCCCGGTGTCATCCGTACGAAGCGAGGCTAGGGACGCCGAGGGCGCGGGTCGTCACGCGCCGGAGCGTCTTCGTATCCCTCACACGAGGGACTCCACCGTGCCCGCCGCCGGTGACAATGACTCCCGTGAAGTCGCCGACTGCCGTAACTGCCGTACGGGGCAAGCGGATGTGGCCGCCCGGAGGGTCGCCCGAGGCGCCGGTGGTGGCCGCCGCGGTCCTCGCGCTCGCCGCCGCGGGCGAGGTGCTGCTGCGCGCGGACGGCCGCGTCCCGCTGCCGCTGGCACTGTCCCTCGCGCTGGCGGCCACGGCGCCGGTGGCGGTCCTCGCCGCGCCGCGGCGCCCGTCGGCAGGCAGCAGGGGCGTGGCGGCGGCGGCGTCGGCCGCGGCCGCGGCAGGACTGCTCGCGCTCACCCCGTTCCACGTCCTGACGGCGGCCGGACTGGCCGTGGTCCTCTTCGCCCTCCACCGGGCGGGCCTGCACGGCCCGAAGGTCCTCGCCGTGCTGCTGCCGCTGCCCTTCGTCGGTTACGCGATCACGGGGGCAGGGTTCCTCGCCGCGCTGATCGCCGCGGGCGCCGCCGCGGCGTCCGGGACCGGGCTCGCCCGCCGGGCCAGGGACACGGCGCTCGCCCACGACGCCACCGAACGCGCCATCGCCGACACCCTGCTCGCCCACGCGGCCCGCGGCGAACGCGCCAGGATCGCCAGGGAGCTGCACGACGTGGTCGCCCACCACATCTCGATGATCGCCGTCCAGGCCGAGACCGCCCGGCTCACCACCCCGGGCCTGCCCGCCGCCGGAGCCGAGCGCTTCCTGGCCATCGGTGACACCGCACGCACCGCCCTCACCGAGATGCGCCGGCTGCTCGGCGTGCTGCGCGAGGACGCGGGCCCGGCCGCCGCCGCACCGGAACGCCGACCGCAGCCCGGCATCGAACAGCTCGGGGAGCTCGTCGACGAGGCGAGGGACGCGTCGGGCGGCGCGCTGCGCCTGATCGTCGAGGGCCCGATGCGGCCCCTGGACGCGGGCGTCGAGCTCACCGCGTACCGCATCGTCCAGGAAGCTCTCACCAACGCCCGCAGGCATGCGCCCGGGGCCGCGATCGACGTCGAACTCCGTTACGGGCCCGGTAAGTTGCGCCTGCGCGTGCGCGACAACGGACCGAGCCCGCACTCGTCGACGGACCACGACGACGGCCACGGCCTGCTCGGCATGCGTGAACGCGCCGCGATGGTGGGCGGCACGCTGCGGGCGGGCCCGGCGTCCGGGGGCGGCTTCCTGATCGAGGCGACGTTCCCCGTGCCGCCCGGGGAGCCCCGCGCCCGAGAGTCCCGGGAGCAGGCCGCGTGAGCAGCCGCCCGCACGGGCCCGCGCCCTTGCGCATCGTCATCGCCGACGACCACGAGGTCGTGCGCGTCGGCTACGCCGGACTGCTCGCCACACAGCCCGACTTCGCCGTCGTCGGCACGGCGGCGGACGGCGCGGCGGCGGTCCGCCTCTGCCGGGAGCTGCGGCCCGACCTGGTCCTGATGGACGTACGGATGCCGGTGATGGACGGCATCGAGGCGACCGGCCGGCTGGCGGGGACGGACACCCGCGTCCTCATCCTCACCACCTTCGACCTCGACGAGCACGTGTACGACGCGCTGGGTGCCGGGGCCGCGGGCTTCCTGCTCAAGGACGTCACCGCGGAGCACCTCTTCGACGCGGTCCGCGTGGTCGCCGCGGGCGAGGGGCTGCTCGCGCCGACGGTCACCCGCCGTCTCATCGCCGAGTTCGCCCGCATCCGCCCCACCCGCACGGGCAGGCCCACGCCGCGCCTGGACTCCCTGACACCCCGCGAGACCGAGGTGCTCGGACTCGTCGCGGAAGGCCTCTCCAACCCGGAGATCGCCGCACGCCTGCACGTCGGCGAGGAGACCGTGAAGACCCACGTGAGCCGCGTCCTCGCCAAGCTGGGACTGCGGGACCGGACGCAGGCGGTGGTGGCGGCGTACGAGTCGGGGTTGGTGGTGCCGGGGATGTCGGACGGGTGAGTCGCGCCGCCCCGAGGCGTCCCGGGCCCTAGGAGCGGCGGCGGGGCTTGCCGCGCTTGGCGGCCGCGGAGCCGCGCCCGCCCTTGCCCGTCGACCTGCCCGCGCCCGTCGGCTTCCCGGCGGACTTGGCACCGCCCTTGCCGGTTCCGGCCGGCTTCCGCTTCGCCTGGAGCGCCGCCTTGGCCCTGGCCACGTCCTTGTCCGTGCCGTTGCCCTTGCCCTTCGGCGGGGTCTGGGCCCGGCCCCGGGAACTGTTGACCGTCCGGCCACGGACGATCCCGATGAAGTCCTCGACCAGATCCGTGGTCTCGGCCTCCGGCCACGACAGGGCGACGCGCGACTCCGGAGCGCCCGTTACCGGGCGGTAGGTGAGGTCCTTGCGGTGGTACAGGCGGGCGAGGGACTGCGGCACGACGAGGAGCCCCACTCCCGCCGCGACCAGCTCGACCGCGTCCTCGGTCGTCGCGGGACGCTCGTACGCGGGCAGTCCGGGCCGCCGCTCCCACTCCAGCGTCTCGTCCAGCGGGTGGAACACGACCTCGTCGGCGAGATCGTCGAGGGACACCTCGTCGACCGCGGCCACGACGTGGTCCTTCGGGATCACGACGACCGTCGTCTCGGTGTAGAGAGGGATCGCGCTGAGGTCCGTACGGTCGATCGGCAACCGCACGAAACCGGCGTCGGCGCCGCCCGCGCGCAGTACGCCGGGCACCTCGGCCGCGGACACGGTGAGGAGGGTCAGCGGGACGTCGGGCAGCCGCTCGTTCCAGATACGCACCCATTTGGCGGGCGTCACCCCTGGGACGTAGGCGAGCTGGAACGAAGGGGATACTTCCGAGCCTGTCACCTCGCCAGGCTACCCGGCGTGGTCGGGAGTAGCGCACACGCTCGATACCCTGGACCCATGACGTCGCACCAGACCACCCAGACCATGAAGCCCGCGACCGCGGCGAAGAAGCTGGGTGTGTACCTCCAGGCCACGCCCGCCGAATTCCAGGAGGGCGTCGTCTCGCGCAGCGAGCTCAACGCGCTGCAGGCCGACCCGCCCGAGTGGCTCCAGGAGCTGCGCCGCAACGGCCCGCACCCCCGTCCCGTCGTCGCGGCCAAGCTCGGCGTCTCCATCGCGGGCCTCGCGCGCGGCGGAGTGACCGAGCCGCTCACCACGGAGCAGATCGACGCGCTGAAGGCGGAGCAGCCCGGCTGGCTGCGCCAGGAGCGCGCCACGCAGGCCGACGTGCGCAAGGACGCGGTGCGCATCAAGGAGAAGCACGCGGAGCAGGCCGAGAAGCGGGCGGCACGCGGCGAGGACCCGCGCGGATGAGCCGGTCTCGGGGCTGATCGCGGGTTGACCGCGGCTGATCAGGGGGGATCCGGCATGGCCACGGACACGGCAGACACAACCAGCGCGACAGACGCGGTGCGCGCAACGGACGCGACGCGCGCGGCCGAAGCGCCACCCATCGTCTTCGTGCACGGAACCCGCTTCAGCGCGGGGCAGTGGAGCCCCCAACTGACCGCGCTGCGGGACGACTTCCCCGTCGCCGCGGTCGACCTGCCCGGCCACGGGGCCCGCTCCGCGCAGCCCTGGAGCCTCGCCGCGGCGACGGAGATCATCGCGTCCGCCGTGGACTCGCTCGACCGCGGACCGGCCCTGGTCGTCGGCCACTCCCTCGGCGGGTACGCCGCGCTGGAGTTCGCCCGCCGCCACCCGGACCGGCTGCGCGGGCTCGTCCTCGCGGGGGCCAGCGCGTCGACGCGCGGCGCGTGGGCCACGCCGTACCGGGTGGTCGCCCGGCTCGTCACCCGGCTGCCCGCCGACCGGCTGGCCCGGTGGAACGACCGCGCGCTCCGGCGGCTGTACCCGCCGCGGACGGTGGCGGAGACCATCCGCTCCGGCTACGCGTTCCACACGCTGCCGGACGCCTGGGGCGAGGTCATCGGCCGCTTCGACGCGAGCGCGATGCGGCACGTGGCGGCGCCCGTCCTCATCCTCAACGGCGAGAAGGACACCGTCTTCCGGTCCGGCGCGGCGGAATTCGCCCGCGCCCATCCTCAGGCCCGCATCGAGCTGATCCCCGGGGCACGCCACCTCGCCAACTTCGACGAGCCGGACGCCTTCACCTGCGCGGTGCGCCGCTTCGCGGGCCGACTGCCGGGCTCACCCGAGGCCGCCTGAGTTCTCCCGCAGGTAGTCACGCGGCATCCCGCACTGCGGGCGCACCCGTCCTGCGTCATCATGCTGTTCATGAGCGACTCCGAACGCGCGGCTGCCCAAAGGAGCGGTCTGGCGCACCGGCTGCTGCCGATGAGCGGCCGCGACCCGGAGGAGCACGGCCGGGTGTCCACGCCGCTGGAGCTGCTGTACGACCTGACCTTCGTGGTCGCGGTCGGCACCGCGGCCTCCCGGTTCGCCGAGATGGTCGCCGAGGGCCACGCCGTGCAGGCGATCACCGCGTTCGCCCTGGCGATGTTCGCGATCAGCGTCGCCTGGATCAGCTTCAGCTGGTTCGCCTCCGCGTTCGGCACCGACGACTGGCTGTACCGGGCGCTGACGATGGTGCAGATGGTCGGCGTCGTCGTGTTCTCGCTCGGCCTGCCCGCGATGTTCCACTCCCTCGACGAGGGCGGCCACCTCGAACTGCGCGCGATGGTCATCGGATACGTGGTGATGCGGATCGCGATGGTGCTGCAGTGGTGGCGGGCCGCCCGGGGTTCCCCCGCGTTCCGCGATGTGGGGATGGCGAACATCAGGTGGACCGTGATCGCCCAGGTCGGCTGGGTCGTGGTCGGGTTCGTGCACCTGCCGCTCGCCGTCCTGTTCGCCGCCTTCGTCGTGCTCGCGGTCCTGGAGCTGGTGCTGCCCGTCCTCACCCAGGGCGGCGCGGGCGGCACGCCCTGGCACCCGCACCACGTCGCGGAGCGGTACGGCCTGTTCGCCATCATCACGCTCGGCGAGGGCGTCGTCGGCACCGTCGCCTCCTCGGGCGACCTCCTCGGCGGCGCGGACGGGACGTCCTGGACCGGGAACGCGGTCGCCGTCGTCGTCGCCGGTGTCGGGCTGACCTTCGGCATGTGGTGGGTGTACTTCGCCACGCCGTTCGGCGACATCCTGGTCCACCGCCGTCGCCGCGGATACCTCTTCGGCTACGGACACATCCCGCTCTTCATCGGCATCGCGGGCGCGGGGGCCGGGCTGCACGTGGCGGGCCTGCAGCTGGAGCACCACGCGAAGATCGGCGAGACCGCCGTCGTGCTCGCCCTGGCCCTGCCCGTCGGCCTCTACCTGCTGATGGTCTACCTGCTGCACACGCTGCTGCTGTCCGCGGCGGACCGCTTCCACCTGCTGCTGATCTCCCTCACCCTCGTGGTCCTTGCCGCGGCGGTCCTCTTGTCCCTCGCAGGCGTCGCGGTCGCGGTGTGCCTGCTCGTGGTGATGCTCGCCCCGTTCGTCACCGTGATCGGCTACGAGACGGTCGGCCACCGCCACCAGGGGCAGATGCTGGCGGACCTCCGCGCGGGCTGACGCCCTCCCGGACAGGGCCTAGTCCGGGAGGCGGTGCGCCTGTCGCGTCGCGCGGTCGATGGCCCAGATGTCCGCAGGCTCGCCCAGGTGCCGCAGCTTGTCGGGGTTGACCACCAGGCGGATCATCCGGATCCGGCCGTCGGCCACGTCCAGCCCCAGCGTGTGGATGACCTTGCCGTCGCGGTCGCGGAAGACCGCACCGGGCCGGCTGTTGATCTCGTGCGTCTCGTACGTCACGCCGATCCCGGCCATCCGCGGGTAGGCCATCGCCAGCACCCGGGTCACCCGGTCCACGCCCGTGAGGGGTTTGGTCAGCTGCGGGCCGTTGCCGCCGCTGTCGCCGATCATCGACACCTCGGCGGAGAGCAGCGCCTGCAGCCCGGCCACATTGCCCTCGCTGAGCGCGTCGAAGAACCGCGACGCCAGCTCGTCCCGCTCCTTGCGGGCCGCCTCGAACCGGGGCTGCCCCGCCCGCATGTGCCGCCGCGCCCGCACGAGGAGCTGCCGGCAGGCCGCCGCCGACCGCTCCACCGCCGCGGCGACCTCGTCGAACTCGAAGCCGAACACGTCCCGCAGCACGAACACGGCCCGCTCCAGCGGACTGAGTCGCTCCAGCAGGACGAGGGCCGCCATCGACACCGACTCGGCCAGCTCCACCGAGCGCGCCGGATCCTGGTACGGATCGTTGAGCAGCGGCTCGGGGAACCACGGCCCCACGTACTGCTCCCGACGCACCCGCGCCGAACGCAGCACGTCGATCGAGATCCGGGTGACCGTGGCGGACAGAAAGGCCTTGGTCGAGGCGGGCGAGGTCGTCGAGCCGTCGTAGCGCAGCCATGTCTCCTGCACCGCGTCCTCCGCCTCGCCCACGCCGCCCAGGATCCGATAGGCGATGGAGAACAGCAGCGGCCGCAGCTCCTCGAACTCCTCGACCTTGCTCACATGGCCCCCCGGTCCTCGATGTCCCGCTCGATCAGTGGATCTGCCCCGGCTCGTAGTCGCCCGCGGGCTGCCGAGTGATGACGTTCAGCCGGTTCACCATATTCATGAAAGCGATGTGGACCACCAGCGCGGTGAGCTGCTCCTCGTCGTAGTGCTTGGCGGCACGCTCCCACACCGCGTCGTCGACCCCGCCCGCCGCGTCCCCGACCCGGGTGCCCTCCTCGGCCAGTTCGAGCGCGGCACGCTCGGCCTCGGTGAAGACCGTGGCCTCCCGCCACGCGGCCACCAGGTGCAGCCGCAACGGGGTCTCGCCCGCGTGGGCGGCCTCCTTGGTGTGCATGTCGATGCAGCCGGCGCAGCCGTTGATCTGACTGACCCTGAGCGCCACCAGCTCCTGTGTCGCCGACGGCAGGGTCGAGTCCTGCAGCGTCCTGGCCCCCGAGATGAAGTGCTTGATCGCCTTGGCGGCGCCGGGCTGGGCCATGTAGTTCAGTCGCGCGTCCATCGGGTGCTCCTTGGGGTTCGTCCGTCGCTACACCCCCGAGACGAGACAGCCCTGCGCCCTGTGACATGACGGAATGTGACCTGCGTCTCGGCCCGGTGGGCCGACGGCTGTCCGCGCGCCGTCCTTCGCCCCTCCCGCCCCTCTTGCTCCGCGCCGCCCTTGCCTTGGAGCGCACTCCACCTCGTATGGTCACGGCGTCCAAGTGGGCGAATTCCAAGGAGAGTCGCATGCGCTACCGCGTTCTGGGCGGAACCGGCATAGAGGTGAGCCCCTACTGCCTCGGCACCATGATGTTCGGCCATGTCGGCAACGGCGACCACGACGACTGCGCCCGGATCATCCACGCCGCGCTGGACGAGGGGATCAACTTCGTCGACACCGCCGACATGTACTCGGCGGGGGAGTCGGAGACGATCGTCGGGAAGGCGCTGAAGGGCCGCCGCGACGACGTGGTGCTCGCGACCAAGGTCCACTTCCCGATGGGGGAAGGCCCCAACCGCGGCGGCAACTCGCGGCGTTGGATCGTCAAGGAGGTCGAGGAGAGCCTGCGGCGCCTGGACACCGACTGGATCGACCTGTACCAGGTGCACCGGCCGGACCACACGACCGACATCGAGGAGACGCTCTCCGCCCTCACCGACCTGGTGCGCCAGGGCAAGATCCGGGCGTTCGGCTGCTCCACGTTCCCCGCCGACGAGATCGTCGAGGCGCACCACGTGGCCGACCGGCGTGGCCTCCAGCGTTTCCGCACCGAGCAGCCGCCGTACTCCCTCCTCGCCCGCGGCATCGAGAAGCGCGTGCTGCCGGTCGCCGAGCGCCTCGGCATGGGCGTGCTGACGTGGTCCCCGCTGGCCTCGGGCTTCCTGACCGGGCGCTACCGCAAGGGCCAGGACCTCGACCTGACCAGCGGACGCCCCACCCTGCACCCGGGCCGCTTCGACCCGTCGGCGCCGCTCACCGCCGCGAAGCTGGAGGCCGTGGAGCAGTTCGTCGCCGTGGCGGAGGAACTGGGCTGCACGCTGCCGGAGTTGGCGATCGCCTTCCCGCTCGCACATCCCGCCGTCACCTCGGTGATCATCGGTCCGCGCACGATGGAGCAGCTGCACGCCACCCTCAAGGGCGCGTCCGTGGCCCTGGACGACGCGACCCTCGACCGCCTCGACGAGATCGTCCCGCCCGGCACCGACATCTATCCCCCGGACGGCGTCTGGACCCCGCCCGCGCTCGCCACTCCGTCGCTCCGACGCCGCCCCGCGGAGGCCAGGCCCGCCGTCTGAGGACGTCGCCCGCGGCCAGGACGCGGTCCGTCAGTCCCTCGGTCGTACCGCGTCGGCACGCGGCCGCAGGCGGGCGTGGAGGGCCGCGAAGGCCGTGTACGCGAAGGGGAGGACCACGGCCGCGGCGACCAGGACGCCGACGACGACCGGCGCGAGGATGCCCGCGTAGTACGCCGCGAAGAAGTTGCCCGTGGCGTCTTCGAGGAGGGTTCTCACGGCGGGGCGCAGCGGCAGGGCGAGCTGCGTCACGAGCCGGATCAGCCCGGCGGTGAGCGCGGCCAGCGGCAGCGCGAAGGCCAGGACCCGGACCAGGCCCGCGCGTGACCACGTCAGCGACCAGGAGCGGCGCAGGGCCGCGAGGGGGCCGAGCCCGTCGGCGGCCGCGGCCGGAGCGAGGGTGAGCGAGAGGCGCAGCAGCGCGGCGACGAGCAGAGCGGCCGCGGGGGAGGCGTCGACGAGCTCGTAGGCCAACGTTCCGCGCTCCAGGGGCAGCGGGGTGTCGAGCTGGCTGCCGGTGAGCTGGTGCGCCACGATCATGGCGGTCAACGGCAGGAGCCACACGACCAGCCCGCGCAGCGCGTACACGGAGAGCACCGCGCGCAGCCGTGAGCGGACCACGGCACGTGACGGGTCCTCCGGTGAAGCCCCTCCGGTCTCCGCCGCGACGGCCCGGGAGCACACGGTCTGCAGGGCCGCGCTGCCGATGCCGAGGAGGAGCAGGAAGAGCGGGAGCGTCCACAGGGCGACCAGCGTCAGATCGCTCCCATCGTGCAGGTAGGGGTCCTCCAGGTAGCGGTAATAGAGACGTTGGTTCCGCATCTGCGTGAAGACGGGCCAGGCGAGCGCGAATATCGCGGCGGTCAGCAGCAGCCAGGCGAGTCCGGACAGGCCGACGACACGTGCCGTCGCGCCCGCCAGAGTGCCCCGGTGGCCTCGTAGGACGGCGAACGTGGTGGCGGTGCCGCCGCGTTCCTCGCCGCCGTCCGCCAAGGGCACCGTGCGGTCGTGCTGTGTGGGCATGAAGCGAGCCTTCTGTGCGTTCCGGTTCCGTTCCCGGCAAGGACGCCCGACGGACCGTGAACGGTTCTCTGCCCGTCCGGCGGCAGCCCGGGCCGGCGGACGCGGCGCGAGGTCACGCAGGGGCGCCGAGCGGCGGGTGCTCCAGCACGCGGGGCTTGTACTCGACCAGCTGGATACGGCCGTCGAAGGTGCGGTGCTCGGTCATCTCCAGGGCGACGTCCGGATAGCCGTCGTAGATGCGCTCCTCACCCGTGGCCCCGGTGATCACCGGGAACATCACGACCCGGAAGCGGTCGACGAGTCCGGCGCGCAGCAGGGAGCGGCACAGGCTGAGGCTGCCGATCGTGCTGAGGAGCCCCGAGCCGCTCGACTTCATGGCGCGGACCGCCTCGACGGCGTCGTCGCGGACGAGCGTGGCGTTGGCCCACGTCAGTGGCGACTCGAGCGAGGAGGAGAACACCACCTTGGACGCTCGCGTGAGCTCGTCGACGGACGCTTCTTCCTCGGGCCTGAACTCGTCTTGGCCGCTCGGGACCTCGCCCGCGGCGAAGCCCGACATCAGGCGGTAGGTGTTCGCTCCCATCAGGTAGGTGGCCTCGGGCTGCTTGCCGAGCCACGCGAGGTACTCCGGGCCCTCCAGGCCCCAGAACCCGGGCCAGCCCTCTCCCGACGCATGGCCGTCGAGGGAGGTGATGAAGTCGACGAGAAGCTCCGACATGGTGGTCCCCTTCCTGAGGTGTCACGAGCTTGGACCGGCCGCGAGAGGCAAACTCATCGGCCGCGCCGCGCAGTGGGAACGATCGGCCGGGTCGCGGCGGAACCGATGCCGATTGCATAAAACTGCAGCGTTACGTATAGTCATGCCATCCAAGAGGAGGGTTCCATGAGGGTACGCGCAGCAGTGGCAGGGGCGAGTGGGTACGCGGGCGGCGAGCTGCTGCGTCTGCTGCTCGGGCACCCCGAGGTCGAGATCGGCGCCCTCACCGGCAACGCGAACGCGGGCCAGCGCCTGGGCGCGCTGCAGCCGCATCTGCTGCCGCTCGCCGACCGGATCCTGGAGCCGACCACGCCGGAGGTCCTCGCGGGGCGGGACCGCCCGCACGACGTCGTCTTCCTCGCCCTGCCCCACGGCCAGTCCGCCGCCGTCGCCGAGCGGCTCGGCCCGGACGTCCTCGTCGTCGACATGGGCGCGGACTTCCGGCTGAAGGACGCGGGGGACTGGGAGAAGTTCTACGGGAGCCCGCACGCCGGGACCTGGCCCTACGGCCTGCCCGAGCTGCCGGGTGCACGCGCCGCACTGGCGGGGTCCAAGCGCATCGCGGTGCCCGGGTGCTACCCCACCGCGGTTTCCCTCGCCCTCTTCCCGGCGTACGCGGCGGACCTCGTCGAGCCCGAGGCGGTGATCGTCGCCGCGTCCGGCACCTCCGGCGCGGGCAAGGCGGCCAAGCCGCACCTCCTCGGCTCCGAGGTCATGGGGAGCATGTCCCCGTACGGAGTCGGCGGAGCCCACCGCCACACGCCCGAAATGATCCAGAACCTCAGCGCCGCCGCCGACGCCCCCGTCACCGTCTCCTTCACGCCGACCCTGGCCCCGATGCCCCGCGGCATCCTCGCCACCTGCAGCGCGAAGGCCAAGGCGGGCGTCACGGCCGAGTCCGTGCGGGACGCGTACGCGAAGGCGTTCGCCGACGAGCCGTTCGTGCGGCTGCTCCCCGAGGGGCAGTGGCCCGCCACCGCCTCCGTGTACGGCTCGAACGCCGTGCAGATCCAGGTCGCGTACGACGAGACGGCCGGGCGCGTGATCGTCATCAGCGCCATCGACAACCTGACCAAAGGCACCGCGGGCGGCGCCCTGCAGAGCATGAACATCGCCCTCGGCCTCGACGAGGCCACCGGGCTCACTACGATCGGAGTCGCGCCGTGAGTGTGACGGCAGCCAAGGGATTCACGGCGGCGGGCATCGCCGCCGGCATCAAGGAGAACGGCAACCCGGACCTGGCCCTCGTGGTCAACACCGGGCCCCGCCTGGCCGCCGCGGGCGTCTTCACCTCCAACCGCGTCAAGGCCGCCCCCGTCCTGTGGTCGGAGCAGGTCCTCAAGGGCGGCCTCGTCTCCGCCGTCGTCCTCAACTCCGGTGGCGCCAACGCCTGTACGGGACCCCGGGGCTTCCAGGACACGCACGCCACCGCCGAGAAGGTCGCCGACGTGCTGTCCCTGAACGCGGGCGAGGTCGCCGTCGCGTCCACGGGGCTCATCGGCGTCACGCTCCCCATGGACAAGCTCCTGCCGGGCGTCGACAAGGCCGCCGGTGAACTCTCCGCGCACGGCGGCGAGAAGGCCGCCATCGCCATCAAGACCACCGACAGCGTGCACAAGACGTCCGTGGTCACCAAGGACGGCGGCTGGACCGTCGGCGGCATGGCCAAGGGCGCGGGCATGCTCGCCCCCGGCCTCGCCACGATGCTCGTCGTGCTGACCACGGACGCCGACCTGGAGGCCGACGTCCTGGACCGGGCGCTGCGGGACGCCACCCGGCTCACCTTCGACCGCGTCGACTCCGACGGCTGCATGTCGACCAACGACACCGTGCTGCTGCTGGCCTCCGGAGCGGCCGAAGTCACCCCTGAGTACGCCGAGTTTGCCGACGCCGTCCGCGAGGTCTGCGCCGACCTCGGCCGCCAGCTCATCGGCGACGCCGAGGGCGCGAGCAAGGACATCAAGGTCGACGTGGTCAACGCCGCGAGCGAGGCCGACGCCGTCGAGGTGGGCCGCTCCATCGCCCGCAACAACCTCCTCAAGTGCGCCCTGCACGGCGAGGACCCCAACTGGGGCCGGGTGCTCTCCGCCATCGGCACCACCTCCGCGGCCTTCGACCCGAACCAGCTGAACGTCGCCATCAACGGCGTATGGGTCTGCAAGAACGGCTCCGTCGGCGAGGACCGCGAGCTCGTCGACATGCGCTACCGGGAAGTCGTCATCACCGCCGACCTGGCGGCAGGCACGGAGTCCGCGACGATCTGGACCAACGACCTCACCGCGGACTACGTCCACGAGAACAGCGCGTACAGCT
Organism: Streptomyces atriruber; assembly: GCF_001418325.1. Classification (GTDB taxonomy): domain Bacteria; phylum Actinomycetota; class Actinomycetes; order Streptomycetales; family Streptomycetaceae; genus Streptomyces; species Streptomyces atriruber. The sequence continues at coordinate 20,242 of NZ_LIPN01000146.1, forward strand.
CATGAGCACTCCCACCGCGCGCAAGCACACCGCGCTCCCCAAGGCCCAGACCCTCATCGAGGCGCTGCCCTGGCTGACCCGGCACCGTGGCAAGACCGTCGTCATCAAGTTCGGCGGCAACGCCATGGTCGACGAGGCCCTGAAGGCCGCCTTCGCCCAGGACGTCGTCTTCCTGCACCACGCGGGCCTCAGGCCCGTCGTCGTGCACGGCGGCGGACCGCAGATCAGCAAGGCCCTCGACCGGCACGGCATCGTCAGCGAGTTCAAGGCGGGCCTGCGCGTCACCACCGAGGAGGCGATGGACGTCGTACGGATGGTGCTCGCCGGACAGGTCCAGCGCGAGCTCGTCGGCCTGCTGAACCAGCACGGCCCGCTCGCCGTCGGCCTCACCGGCGAGGACGCGCACACGATCACCGCCACCAAGCACCAGCCCCGCATCGAGGGTGAGCTGGTCGACATCGGCCGGGTCGGCGAGATCACCGAGATCGACACCGGCGCCATCGAGGCGCTCCTTGCCGACGGCCGCATCCCGGTCGTCTCCTCGATCGCCCGCTCCCAGGACCCTGAAGAAGGGGGCCATGTCTACAACGTCAATGCTGATACGGCGGCTGCGGCACTCGCTGCGGCGCTTGATGCCGAGACCCTGATGGTCCTCACGGACGTCGAGGGCCTCTACGAGGACTGGCCGAACAGCGACGAGGTCATCAGCCGCCTCACCGCCACGGAGCTGGAGAAGCTCCTGCCCGAGCTGGCCAGCGGCATGGTCCCGAAGATGGAGGGCTGTCTGCACGCCGTGCGCAACGGCGTCGAGACGGCCCGTGTGATCGACGGACGCGTCCAGCACTCGATCCTGCTGGAGATCTTCACCGACGAGGGCATCGGCACGATGGTCGTGCCCGACCACGACGAGAACACCGGTACTGACGAGAGCACCGGTGCTGAGGGGGAGTCATGAGCAACCAGGAGCTGACCGCGCGCTGGCGGGACGCACTCATGGACAACTACGGCACTCCGAGGCTGCCCCTCGTGCGCGGCGCCGGCACCAAGCTGTGGGACGCCGACGGCAAGGAGTACCTCGACTTCGTCGGCGGCATCGCGGTCAACGCGCTCGGCCACGCCCACCCGGCGATCGTGGAGGCGGTGAGCGCTCAGATCGGCGCCCTCGGCCACGTGTCGAACCTCTTCGTCGCCGAGCCGCCCGTCGCGCTCGCGGAGAAGCTGCTGCAGCTCTTCGGCCGTGAGGGCCGGGTGTACTTCTGCAACTCCGGCGCAGAGGCCAACGAAGGCGCGTTCAAGCTCGGCAGGCTGACCGGTCGCCCCCACATGGTCGCCACTCGGGGCGGCTTCCACGGCCGCACGATGGGCGCGCTCGCCCTCACCGGACAGCCCGGCAAGCAGGAGCCGTTCGTACCGCTGCCCGGAGAGGTCACGCACGTCCCCTACGGCGACGTGGACGCCCTCCGCGCAGCCGTGACCACCGACACCGCCTTCGTCATCATCGAGCCGATCCAGGGCGAGAACGGCGTCGTCGTGCCGCCCGCGGGTTACCTCAGGGCGGCCCGGGAGATCACCGAGGCCACCGGGACCCTCCTCGTCCTCGACGAGGTGCAGACCGGAATCGGTCGCACCGGGCACTGGTTCGAGTACCTGGCACACGACGGCGTACAGCCCGATGTCGTCACGCTCGCGAAGGGCCTGGGCGGCGGGCTGCCGCTCGGCGCGACCGTCGCGTTCGGCGCCGCCGCCGACCTCTTCAAGCCCGGTCACCACGGCACGACGTTCGGCGGGAACCCCGTCGCGTGCGCCGCGGGCCGCGCCGTGATCGACACCATCGAGGCCGAGGGGCTCCTCGACAACACCAAGCGGGCGGGCGAGAAGCTGCGCGACGGAATCGAGTCACTGGGACACCCGCTCGTACGGCATGTAAGGGGCTCGGGGCTCCTGCTGGGTATCGTGCTCACCGAGCCGCTCGCGCCGCGGGCGCAGCAGGTGGCCCAGGACGCCGGCTTCCTCGTGAACGCGCCCGCCCCCGATGTCGTACGGCTGATGCCGCCGCTGAACGTGCGCGACGACGAGGTGGACGCATTCCTCGGGGCCCTGCCCGGCATCCTGAGCAAGGCTCTTGAAGCCGACGGGGACGAACGATCCGGAGAATGAGACGACGATGAGCCAGGCGCAAGGCAACGAGCACGCCGACCACGCGGGTCCCGCCGTGCCGCAGACCCGCACCGCACGCCACCGCCGGATCGTGGACATCCTCAACCGGCAGCCGGTGCGCTCCCAGAGCCAGCTGGCGAAGCTGCTCGCCGACGACGGTCTGACGGTCACTCAGGCGACGCTCTCCCGGGACCTGGACGAGCTGAACGCGGTGAAGATCCGCAACGCCGAGGGCGACCTGATCTACGCGGTGCCGAGCGAGGGCGGTTTCCGCACCCCGCGCGCGCCGCTGGGCGAGTCGGCCAAGGAGGAACGGATGCGGCGCCTCTCCGCGGAGCTCCTGATCTCCGCGGAGGCCTCGGCGAACCTCGTGGTCCTGCGCACCCCACCGGGCGCGGCCCAGTTCCTGGCCTCCGCGATCGACCAGGCCGAACTGCACGACATCCTCGGCACGATCGCGGGCGACGACACCCTGATGCTGATCAGCAGGGAGCCGACGGGCGGCCAGGCACTGGCGGACCACCTGCTGCGCCTGGCCTCGAACGAGCACTAGGGTCACGGTCTTCCGCCCCGTACGTCCCGCGCCCTACGGTTCACCGCATGAGTGGACGACGTACGCGTTGCCTACCGCTCCTCACCGCCGCCTGCGGTGCCGCGCTGCTGCTGGTCACGTCGTGCGGGACCGACGGCGGCGCGCCCACCGCGCGCGCCGGTGAGGCGGAGCCCGCCGCGTCCGGCGGCAACGGGGGCCGCTTCGAGGTGAAGTGCCACGAGTCCTTCACCTTCGTCGAGGGCACCCCGCCCGCCGGTCACCCGACGAGCTGCCCCGAGCAGCCCACGTCGCGCCCGACGCCCACCGTCACCATGACGCCCCGCTTCGAACGGTCGAGGGGCTGGGGAGGGCCGACCTGTACGCCCAGGGACAGCCAGGGCGTGACCCGGCACGGGTCCCTGGTGCGGTGCTTGCCGGACGGTGACGAGCGCGAGTGGGTCTGGCCGCCGGGGCCGACCGAGGACGAGCCCTGTGCCGACGAGAGCGAGTGGGTCATCCGTACCCCTCTGCGCAGCATGGTCTGCCGCGACGGGGTCTGGGTGCGCGAGCCGTTGAAGAACCCCGAGCCCGAGTCCTCGGACACGTCGAAGCCCCGGTTGCACCCGCCCGCCGGGAGGTGGCACACAGGCGTTCCCGGTTCGTGACGGGCCGCCCCACTCGGCTCAGGGCCGCTCGCCCCGCCGCGCCCGATACGACAGCCAAGCGGCCACCAATGCCCCCGAGACGTTGTGCCACACGGAGAACACGGCCGCGGGCAGGGCGGCCAGCGGGCTGAAGTGGGCCGTGGCCAGGGAAGCGGCGAGGCCCGAGTTCTGCATGCCGACCTCGAAGGCCATCGCGCGGGAGGCCGGCGGGCCGAGCCGGGCCAGTTTGCCCGCGCCGTAACCGAGCGCGAGGCCGAGCCCGTTGTGCAGGAACACCGCGAGGAACACCAGCGCCGCGGCCGACTTGATCGCCTCGGCGCTGCCCGCGACGACGATCGCCACGATGGCGGCGATGGTCAGTGCCGACAGCCACGGCAGCGCGCCGAGCACCCGGTCGACGTACCGTCCGAAGAGCAGGCGCACGAGCAGGCCCGCGATGACCGGGAGCAGCACGGTCTTGAAGATGTCCGTGACCATCGAGCCCGCGTCGACCGGCAGGTACTCGCCCGCGAGCAGCAGCGTCAGCGGCGGTGTGATCAGCGGTGCGAGGACCGTCGAGACGGTGGCGACCGACACGGACAGGGCCACGTCGCCGCGTGCCAGGTAGGTCACGACGTTGGACGCCGTGCCGCTCGGCGCGCAGCCCACCAGGATGACGCCCGCCGCCAACTGCGGTGACAGGCCGAGCGCGTGGGCGATCAGCCAGCCGAGGCCCGGCATGATCACATAGTGGGCGACCAGGCCGAGCGCGACGGCCCAGGGCCGCTTGACCACGCCCTGGAAGTCGAGCGGGGTCATGGTCAGGCCCATGCAGAACATCACGACGCCCAGCAGGTACGGGACGTTCGTTCCCCAGCCCTCGAAGGCGTCCGGCAGGGCGAGCCCGAGCGCGCCCGCGGCCAGTACGAGGACGGGGAAGACGGTGACGGCGCGGCGGGCCGCCTTGTCGGCGGCCCCCGTCCCGCCGGTGGGGGGCCGGGGGCCTGCGGTCGTCGTCCGGGAGTCGGCGCTCGTCTGTTCGGGTTGCACGGCGCGATGCAACGCCCCGGCCGTGTGCGCGTGCAACCCCGTCTCGGTATGTGGTCGCTACACGGAGGGCTGAGCGGGGGTCGGCGGCAGGGGCAGCGGGAGTCCGGGGAGTCCGTCGATGCTCTGCGCGATGTGGTCCTTCTTGGTGAAGTACGCGCTCAGCGACTCGTCGTCCTCGCGCGCGAAGCGCTTGCCGTGCAGGTCGCGGTCCTCGTCGTACGTCATGAAGGGCACCGCGTATCCGCAGGTGTCGCGGATGAGGTCGGCCGTCACGACGATGACGGCGCGCAGGCCGTGCGGGCTCGGGTCGATGCCGGGGAAGTGGCCGAGCAGCTCGGTGAAGCGCGGGTCGTCGCGGAAGACGGGCTCGCCGCGGCCGTGTACCCGCACGATGTTGGGCGGCCCCTGGAAGGCGCACCACATGAGGGTGATGCGGCCGTTCTCCCGCAGGTGGGCGACGGTCTCGGCGTTGCTGCCCGCGAAGTCCAGATAGGCGACGCGCTGGTCGTCGATGACCGCGAAGGAGCCCTTGAGGCCCTTGGGGGAGAGGTTGATCGTGCCGTCGTCGGCGAGGGGCGCGGTCGCCGTGAAGAACATCGGCTGCGCCTCGATGAAGGTGCGGAGCCTGCCGTCTATGCGTTCATGCGTCTTTCCCATGGCCGGGGATTATCGACCAGGGGTCCTTTGGCTGTCTAACTACTTTGGGTGCCCTCCGTCACGGCGCCGCGCGGCGCCCGCCGAGGCAGCGCATTGACGAAACATACGGAGCACTGCATACTCATGCATAGCACCGAATGAACGCACCGCATGCAGGGAGGGCCCCGTGACCGAGCGCGTCGTACTCGCCTACTCGGGCGGTCTGGACACCTCCGTCGCCATCGGCTGGATCGCCGAGGAGACGGGCGCCGAAGTCATCGCCGTCGCCGTCGACGTCGGCCAGGGCGGCGAGGACCTCGATGTCATCCGCAAGCGCGCGCTCGCCTGCGGTGCCGTGGAGGCCGAGGTCGCCGACGCCAAGGACGAGTTCGCCGAGGAGTACTGCCTCCCGGCGATCAAGGCCAACGCCCTCTACATGGACCGCTATCCGCTGGTCTCCGCCCTCTCGCGCCCCGCGATCGTGAAGCACCTGGTGGCCGCCGCCGAGAAGCACGGCGCCTCCACGGTCGCCCACGGCTGCACCGGCAAGGGCAACGACCAGGTGCGGTTCGAGGCCGGCATCGTCGCCCTCGCCCCCGACCTCACGTGCATCGCCCCCGTCCGTGACTATGCGATGACCCGGGACAAGGCGATCGCCTTCTGCGAGGAGAAGCAGCTCCCGATCGCGACGTCCAAGAAGTCGCCGTACTCCATCGACCAGAACGTCTTCGGACGCGCCGTCGAGACGGGCTTCCTGGAGGACATCTGGAACGCGCCGGTCGAGGACATCTACGAGTACACCTCGAACCCCGCCGAGCCGCGCGGGGCCGACGAGGTCGTCATCTCCTTCGAGCAGGGCGTCCCGGTCGCGCTCGACGGCAGGCCCGTCACCGTCCTCCAGGCGATCCAGCAGCTCAACGAGCGTGCGGGCGCCCAGGGCATCGGCCGGATCGACATGGTCGAGGACCGCCTCGTCGGCATCAAGTCCCGTGAGGTGTACGAGGCTCCGGGCGCCCTCGCCCTCATCACCGCCCACCAGGAGCTGGAGAACGTCACCGTCGAGCGCGAACTGGCGCGCTACAAGCGCCAGGTCGAGCAGCGCTGGGGCGAGCTGGTCTACGACGGCCTGTGGTTCTCCCCGCTCAAGCGCGCCCTGGACGGCTTCGTCGACGAGGCGAACCAGTACGTCACCGGCGACATCCGGATGAACCTGCACGGCGGCCGCGCCGTCGTCACGGGCCGCAGGTCCAGCGAATCCCTCTACGATTTCAACCTCGCCACCTACGACTCGGGCGACACGTTCGACCAGTCCAAGGCGCAGGGCTTCATCGAGATCTTCGGTCTTTCCGCGAAGATCGCCGCACGGCGCCGCACGCGGGCCTGACCCGACGCGACCTCGCGCCACCCGCATTTCCAGCAACAGCCTTGAGGAGCACGTGCAGTGAGCAGCAACAACGGCGGTGACGTCCGGCTCTGGGGCGGACGGTTCGCCGACGGGCCCGCAGAGGCCCTGGCGAAGCTGTCGGCATCGGTCCACTTCGACTGGCGCCTCGCGCCGTACGACATCGCCGGCTCCCGAGCCCACGCACGCGTGCTCCACACGGCGGGCCTGCTCACCGCGGACGAGCTGACCGGCATGCTGGACGGGCTCGACCGGCTGGAGGCCGACGTGGCCGACGGCTCGTTCGTCGGCACCGTCGCCGACGAGGACGTCCACACGGCCCTGGAGCGGGGCCTGCTGGAGCGGGTCGGCCCGGACCTGGGCGGCAAGCTGCGGGCCGGCCGGTCCCGCAACGACCAGGTGGCGACGCTCTTCCGGATGTACCTGCGCGACCACGCCAGGATCATCGGCGGCCTGCTCGCCGAGTTCCAGGACGCGCTCGTGGGCCTCGCCGAGGCGCACCCCGACGTCGCCATGCCGGGCCGCACCCACCTGCAGCACGCCCAGCCCGTCCTCTTCGCGCACCACGTCCTCGCGCACGTCCAGTCGCTGTCCCGGGACGCGGAGCGGCTGCGGCAGTGGGACACCCGGACGGCCGTGTCACCGTACGGCTCCGGCGCGCTGGCCGGTTCCTCGCTCGGTCTCGACCCGCAGGCGGTCGCCGCCGAGCTCGGCTTCGAGCACGGTTCGTCGGCCAACTCCATCGACGGGACGGCCTCCCGCGACTTCGTCGCGGAGTTCGCCTTCATCACCGCGATGATCGGCGTGAACCTCTCCCGGATCGCCGAGGAGATCATCATCTGGAACACGAAGGAGTTCTCCTTCGTCACCCTCCACGACGCCTTCTCCACCGGCTCGTCGATCATGCCGCAGAAGAAGAACCCGGACATCGCCGAACTGGCGCGGGGCAAGTCCGGCCGCCTCATCGGCAACCTGACGGGCCTCATGGCCACGCTCAAGGCCCTCCCGCTCGCGTACAACCGGGACCTCCAGGAGGACAAGGAGCCGGTGTTCGACTCCTGCGACCAGCTGGAGATCCTGCTCCCCGCCTTCACCGGCATGATGGCGACGCTCACCGTCCACCGCGAGCGCATGGCGGAGCTGGCGCCGGCCGGTTTCTCGCTCGCCACCGACATCGCCGAGTGGCTGGTCAAGCAGGGCGTGCCGTTCCGCGTCGCGCACGAGGTCGCGGGCGAGTGCGTGAAGGTCGCCGAGGCCGAGGGCAAGGAGCTCGACGACCTCACCGACGACCAGTTCGCCAAGATCTCCGAGCACCTCACCCCCGAGGTGCGCACGGTCCTGAACGTGCCGGGCGCGCTGGCCTCCCGCAACGGCCGCGGCGGCACCGCCCCCTCGGCCGTCGCCGACCAGCTCGCCGACGTCAAGGCGGACCTGTCGGTCCAGAAGGAGTGGGCGGGCGCCCGCAGGTGACACGCCCACAGGTGACACGCCCGCAGGTGCCCGGCCGCCTCGGGTGACAAAAGGGCGTCGCGGGTTACGTTGACGGGGAACCCCCTACAACGAGGAGCCCGCGATGCCCTTCGCCAGGCTGGCCGCAGCCACGACCCCGACCGCGCACATAGGGCTCGGTCTCGCCGCCGTCGGCAGGCCCGGTTACATCACGCTCGGCCGTGACACCGACCTGCCGCCGTCCCGCAGTGTCGAGGCCCTGCGCGAGCGCACCCTCGAACTCCTCGACGCCGCCTACGCGTCGGGGGTCCGCTACATCGACGTGGCCCGGTCCTACGGCCGCTCCGAGGAATTCCTCGCCGACTGGCTGAACGCCAGGCCCGACATCGGCGACGTCGTCATCGGCAGCAAGTGGGGCTACACCTACACGGCGGACTGGCGCACCGACGCCGAGGGCCCGCACGAGGTCAAGGACCACAGCCCGGCGGCGTACGCCCGCCAGCGCGCCGAGACCGCCGAACTGCTCGGCGACCGCCTCGACCTCTACCAGGTGCACTCCGTGACGCCCGAGAGCCCGGCGCTCACCGACAAGGAACTCCACGCCCGCCTCGCCGAGCTCGCGGCCGAGGGCGTCACCGTCGGTCTCTCGGTCAGCGGCCCCGAACAGGCGGCCGCGATCCGGGCCGCCCTCGCCGTGACCGTCGACGGGGAGCCGCTCTTCCGCACGGTCCAGGCGACGTACAACATCCTGGAGAGGTCCGCGGGGCCCGCCCTCGCCGAGGCGCACGACGCGGGGCTCACCGTGCTCGTCAAGGAAGGCCTGGCCAACGGCCGCCTGGCCGATCCGTACGCGCCCACCGTGCTGCGCGAGGTCGCCGAGGAGACGGGCCTGGGCTGCGACGCGGTGGCGCTCGCCGTCCTGCTGGCCGAACCGTGGGCGGGCGTGGTCCTGTCCGGCGCGGCGACCTCGGTCCAGCTGGTCTCCAACCTGCACGCCGCCGCCGTCGACCTGGACGCCGGGCAGGTGGAGCGGCTCGTCGGGCTCGTCCAGGACCCCGCCGCGTACTGGGAGGGCCGCGCGCGGCTGCCCTGGAGCTGACGACCGCGGAACAGCGGGCGACCATAAACGCATGAGACAAAGATGTCTCATGCGGCTTATGGTTGTCTCATGTCAGTCGATCGCGATCAGGTCCTGCGCAGCGCCGCGGCCCTGCTCACCCGCAAAGCCACCGCCACCATGGACGAGGTCGCCCGCGCCGCGGGCATCAGCAGGGCGACCCTCCACCGCCACTTCGCGGGCCGCGACGCGCTCGTGCGCGCCCTCGAAGAGCTCGGCCTCCAGGAGTGCGAGGCCGCCCTCGCCCGGGCCGGGCTCGACCAGGGCAGCGTGAGCGACGCGCTGCGGCGCCTGGTGAAGGAGATCGAGCCCGCCGCCGGCCTGCTGGCCTTCCTGTACACCGAGAACCAGCTCTTCGAGGGCGACGCGCAGAACGGCGGCTGGTCCCGCATCGACGACCGGCTCGCCGCCCTCTTCCGGCGCGGCCAGGAGAGCGGCGAGTTCCGCATCGACCTCACCCCCGCCTGGCTCACCGAGGCGTTCTACGGCCTGATCGGCTCCGGCGCCTGGGCCGTGCAGGACGGCCGGGTGGCCGCCAACGACTTCTCGTACATGATTGCCGAGCTGCTGATCGGCGGCGCGCAGCGGAGAGTGGAATCATGACCAGCACCCACAAGGAGGCCGCGGCGCCCGAGGTGGAGCGCAGCCCCGGCCGCTGGCTCGCGCTCGCCGTGCTCGCCCTGGCCGTGCTCCTGGTCGCCGTCGACGCGACCGTGCTCGGCCTGGCGACGCCGTACATCAGCGAGGACCTCAAGCCGTCCGGCACCCAACTGCTGTGGATCGGCGACGTCTACTCCTTCGTCATCGCGGGTCTGCTCGTCTCCATGGGCAGCCTCGGCGACCGCATCGGCCGCAAGAAGCTGCTGCTCACCGGAGCCGTCGCCTTCGGCGCGGTGTCGGTCCTCAACTCGTACGCCACCAGCCCCGAGCTGATGATCCTGGCGCGTGCCCTGCTCGGCGTCGCGGGCGCGACGCTGATGCCGTCGACGCTGGCCCTGATCCGCAACATCTTCCACGACCCGCGCGAGCGCAGCCTCGCGGTCGGCATCTGGGGCGCCATGGCGTCCGCGGGCGCCGCCGTCGGGCCCGTCGTCGGCGGCTTCCTGCTCGAACACTTCTGGTGGGGCTCGGTCTTCCTGATCAACCTCCCGGTGATGGCCGTGCTCGTGCTGGTCGGCATCAAGTTCCTGCCCGAGTCCAAGAACCCGGCGCCGGGTCCCTGGGACCTGATCAGCGTCGTGCTCTCCCTCATCGGCATGATCGCCGTCGTCTACGCCATCAAGGAGGCGGCCGCGCACGGACTGCGCTGGGACGTCGCCGCGGCCGCGGTCGTGGGCGTCACCGCCCTCGTCTGGTTCGTACGCCGCCAGCTCACCCTCCCCGCGCCCCTTCTGGACATGCGGCTCTTCCGCAACCGCGGGTTCTCCGGGGCGGTCCTCGCCGATCTGCTGACCGTCCTCGGCCTCTCCGGCCTGGTCTTCTTCCTCTCCCAGTTCCTGCAGCTCGTGCAGGGCAGACGGCCGTTCGAGGCGGGTCTCGCCGAACTGCCCGCCGCGGTGGGCGCGGTGGGCGCGGGGCTGATCGCGGGCATGGTGGCGCGGCGGTTCTCGGTACGGATCGTGGTGGCCGGCGGTCTCGCGGCGGTGGGGCTCTCGCTCGCCGTGCTCACGGCACTCGACCAGAGCACCGGCTATCCGCTCCTCGGCGCCTCGCTCCTGGTCGTCGGCATCGGCGCGGGCTTCTCGTTCACCGTGACCGCCGACGTCATCCTCTCCAGCGTCCCCAAGGAACAGGCGGGTGCGGCCTCCGCGGTCTCCGAGACGGCGTACGAACTGGGCGCGGCCCTCGGCATCGCGCTGCTCGGCTCCATCGTCACCGGCGTCTACCGCGACTTCACGGCCCCGCCCGGGACCCCCGCCGACGTGGCGTCGGCCGCGCACGAATCGCTCGGCGGCGCGGTGGAGTCCTCGGCGGCCCTCCCGTCCGCCCAGGCGGACGTGCTGCTCTCGGCCGCCCAGTCGGCGTTCGTCGACGGCCTGCGCCTGGCGGCGGGAGTGGGCGCGGCGGTCCTCCTGGCCACGGCAGCGGCGGCCTGGTTCCTCCTGAAGAACCAGAAACTGGAGGACGGCATCGAGCACTGACCTCCAGCCCTGGGGGAGGGCGAACCGCCGTCGTGCATCCGCGGCCCGTCGCCGGCCGCTCGCGCAGTTCCCCGCGCCCCTGACCCCACCCGCCCGACCGCCCGCTTCAAGGCGCCGGAAGCCTCATCAGGGGCGCGGGGAACTGCGCGATCGGCTGCCCGGGCGACGGGGCCGGAACGAGGAACGCCCGCACCGGTGCGGGAGGAAGGACCTCCGCACCGGTGCGGGCGCACCGAAAACCGCTCAAGCCCCGCCGGGCTACGCCGCCTTCGCCTTGGTGGCGTACATGTCCACGTACTCCTGCCCGGAGAGCAGCATGACCTCCGTCATCACGGAGTCCGTCACCGCGCGCAGCACATAGCGGTCGCGGTCCATGCCGTCGTACCGCGAGAACTCCATCGCCTCGCCGAAGCGGACCGTCACCTTGCCCGGCCGGGGAAGCCCCTTGCCGCCCGGCTGGAGCTTGTCCGTGCCGATCATCGCGAAGGGGACGACGGGCGCACCCGTCATGAGGGTGAGCCGTGCGATGCCCGTACGCCCCCGGTACAGCCGCCCGTCGGGAGACCTCGTGCCCTCGGGGTAGATGCCGAAGACCTTGCCGTCGTCGAGAATGCGCCGACCGGTCATCAGCGCCGCGACACCGCCGCGCCCGCCGTCACGGTCCACGGGGATCATGCCGACGCCCGTGAAGAACCACGCCATGAGGCGGCCCTTGAGGCCCTTGCCGGTGACGTACTCGTCCTTGCCGATGAAGAACACCGGACGGTTGGTGACCAGCGGCAGGATCATCGAGTCGATGAACGTCAGGTGGTTTCCGGCCAGAATGACGGGCCCGGTCCCCGGGATGTTCTCGGCGCCTTCTACCCGTGGGCGGAACATCAGGCGCAAGATCGGTCCGAGCACTGCCTTGATGAGCGCTAGACGGGACAACAGGCCCTCCGGTGTCAACGGGTCGACGACGAGTAAGTGCAGGTGAGGACGATACTCGCGGGCCGCTGCCGTTTGCACATCGGGTTCATGGACTCGATACGCAGTGTTGACCTGATTCTGTGCGGTGTTGCCCAAGGTTGTCGCCTGTGTGACGACCGTATCCCGGTGGGGTCGCTGTGGCCCGAAGTAGTGGTCCTTGTCACGCACGCACTTCGCTCTGCGTGGCGGCTGCCGAGCACGGCCCGCCACCTCCATGGTGCGCCCACTCGCCACGCCGCGTCATCCCGCCGTTCCTTCAGGGGTCTCCCACACGTCACTCCCGGCCACCTACGATCGGTCCCGCTTTGTCAGGTGCAAAGCAGCGGGACATCGGGAGGAGCGCCAATGGCGACGCAGGAATCGGGTCAGCAGCAGCCGGGGACGAGCCGGGGGCGTCGAGCGGTACTGGGGGCCGCGATCCTCGGTGCCGGCACCGTCGCGGTCGGACTGCCCGGCGTGGCGAGAGCCGACGAGCGGCACGGCGGCGGGCACGGCGGACATGGCGGATACAAGTCCCTGCCGGTGCCGACGGTCGTCGCGCACCGGGGCACCAGCGGCTATCGGCCGGAACACACCCTGGGCTCGTACCAGCTCGCCCTCGACATGGGCGCGCACGTCATCGAGCAGGACGTGGTGCCGACCAAGGACGGCCATCTCGTATGCCGTCACGAGAACGACATCACCGCGACGACGGACGTCTCGGCGCACCCCGAGTTCGCGTCCCGCAAGACCACCAAGTCCGTGGACGGCACCTCGCTCACCGGCTGGTTCACCGAGGACTTCACGCTCGCCGAGCTGAAGACGCTGCGCGCCAAGGAGCGCATCCCCGGCACCCGCCAGCGCAACACCCTCTACGACGGCCGCTGGGACGTCCCCACCCTCGACGAGGTCCTGAAGTGGGCGGAGAAGGAGGGCCGCAAGCGCGGCAGGCCGATCTGGCTGCACATCGAGACCAAGCACCCCACCTACTTCCGCAAGCTGGGCCTCGGCCTGGAGGAGCCCCTCGCGAAGCTCCTGCGCCGCTACGGCCGTCACAAGAAGAACTCGCCGACCTTCCTGCAGTCCTTCGAGCCCAGCAGCATCCAGCGCCTGGCCAAGCTGGTCTCCGGACCCCGCGTCGTGCTCCTGTCCACCGCGAACTCGCGCCCCTGGGACTTCGTCGAGGCGGGCGACCCGCGCACCGTCGCCGACCTCATCAAGCCCGAGGGCCTGCGGTGGATGGCGGGCTACGCGCAGGGCATCGGCCCGACCCTCGACCTGGTCATCCCGCGGAAGGCCGACGGCAGCCTCGGCACCCCGACCACGCTCGTCAAGGACGCACACGCGGCGGGCCTGATCCTGCACCCGTACACGATGCGCAACGAGAACACCTTCCTGCCCGCGAACTTCCGGAAGGGCACCGACCCGAACGCCTACGGCGACGCCTTCGGCGCCTTCAAGGCGTACTTCGAGACGGGCATCGACGGGATCTTCTCCGACAACTGCGACACCGCCCTGCTCGCGGCCGCGGACTTCGTCAACCGGTGAGGTCACGGCCCCGTTTGGGGTGAGAGGCGGCCGCTCCGGAAACCTCGTACCGGAGCGGCCGCGTCCCGCCGTGCATGACGAACGACCTCATCCCCGCGCTCATCCCCACCCTGCGCCCGCTGCTGGCCGCCGAGGCGTCCGCGGAGGCGCTCGGCTCCGGCACGGACCCCGGCGACCTCGAACAGGCCGTCTGGCTGCGCCTGCTGGAGCGCCTGCAGTCCGAGGGGCCACCGGCCGACCCGGCGCTGTGGCTGCGCGGCGCCGTGCAGTCCGAGGCGCGCCGTACCCGGCGTAGCAGCCGTCGGGAAGCGGCGTACGCGACCGAGCCCGCCGACGACACCGAGTGCGGGCCCGAGGAGCGCGCCCTGTCCGCCGACCGGGACCGCACCCTGCACGCCGCGGTGCGCAGGCTGCCCGGGCGCTGCCCCGGTCTCATGGCCGCACTGCTGTCTCCCAAGGACCTCACCTACCGCGAAATCGCAGGGGAGTTGGGAATGTCACAGGGGAGTCTGGGGCCGGAACGTTCCCGATGCCTGGGATGCCTGCGCAGAATGCTGGCGGCGGAGGTTGCGGCTCCTGCACCGTGGGGAATGGAGCGTTAGACAACCGGTGGAGCAGGTGAGCGGGAGGCATGCACACATGGGCATGAGCGTGACCATCTCGGTGGCGGCGGCGGACGACCAGGACGCCGCCGAACAGATCCTCAAACTGCAGTACCTCTGCTACCAGAGCGAGGCCGAGATCTACGGCGACTACTCGATCGAACCCCTGACCCAGTCCCTGGACTCCCTCAGGGGTGAGCTGGCCGCGGGCACCGTCCTGGTGGCCCGGCTCGGCGGGGAGGTGGTGGCCTCCGTGCGCGGCACGGTCGACGCCGACGGCACGGCCAGGATCGGCAAGCTCATCGTCCACCCGAGGATGCAGCGGCACGGCCTCGGCGGCAGGCTGCTCGACGCGATCGAGCAGCGGCTCGGCGCCGCGGGCACGGCCAAGTGCTTCCAGCTCTTCTCGGGACATCGCAGCGAGCAGAACCTTCAGCTCTACAGGAAGCACGGGTACGCCGCGGTGAGCAGCCGGCGCGTGGACGACCGCCTCACGGTGGTGACGCTCGCCAAGGAGGCGGTCGCGGGGACGTACGTGGCCAGCGCCTAGCGGACCGAAAGGGGCGCGGCGAACCGCTCAGTCCGCGGACGCCCGCCGCGCCTTGTTCAGCCAGAAGATCGCGGTGACCGGCAGGATCACCGGGATGAAGAGGTAGCCCATCCCGAAGTCGGACCACACCGTGGCGTCCGGGAAGGCGGACGGCTCCACGAGCGTCCAGGTCCCCACGCCGAGCACGCCCACCAGCTCGGCGGCGCAGCAGACCAGCGCCGCCGTGCGGGCCGTGCTACCGCCGCGCACCAGTGAGTACGTGATGAAGCCGTAGACGAGGCCCGCGAGCGCCGACAGCGAGTACGCGAGCGGCGCCTTGTCGAAGTCCGTGGAGATCTGCACGGCCGAGCGGGACACGGCGCCGACCACCATCACGCCGTACAGCCACACCAGCAGGATGCCCGGGCCGGTGATCAGCTTCTGGCGGGTGCCACGGGGCTCGCTCTCTTCGCTCACCGTCACCTCAGCCTCCCCAGATGTCGTAGAGCCGCACTTCGAGCACGGCGAGGACCACGCCGCCCGCGGCGACCGTCAGGGAGCCCCAGCGGCTGCGCTCGGCGAGGGACATGAAGCCCGCCGCGGGCACGCAGGCGAAAGCGCCGATCAGATACGCCACGAAGATCGTCGTGCCCTGGTCCGCGTGCTCGCCGCGCGCGAGCTGCACGATCCCGGCGATCAGCTGGACGGCGGCCAGGAGGGTCACGACGCCCATCCCGATGAAGTGCCAGTCCTTGGTCGGCTGGTCGCGGTACGCGGCGAAACCGCACCATGCGGCGAGGGCGAGCGCGGCCACGGAGGTCGCGATCGTCAGGGCAACAAGCATGTCCGTGACTTTATTACGGGGCCTTCGGCCCGCTGCGCGCGGGCCTCGGCCCATTGCGCGTCCCACGGGGACGCCCCGTACGCTCGACCACCATGAAGATCCATGCTGACGCGCTCCTGTTCGACAACGACGGCACCCTCATCTCCTCCATGGAGTCGGTGTACCGCTGCTGGTCGCGGTGGGCGCAGGAGTACGGGATCACCGCCGAGGAATTCGGCCGGGTCGAGCTGCACGGGCGGCCCGCCGCCGAGATCGCCGCCGATCTGCTGCCGCCGGAGAAGATCGCCGAGGCCGTCGCCCGCATCGAGGAGCTCGAGGTCTCCGACGTCGCCGGCGGCGTCGTCCTGCTGCCCGGCACCCGCGAGCTCCTGGAATCCCTGCCCGCCGACCGCTGGGCCGTGGTGACCTCCGCGACGCGCGCGCTGGGCGAGGCCCGGCTCGCCGAGGTCGGCCTGCGCCCCGGCCTCGTCATCGCCGCCGACGACATCACGCGCGGCAAGCCCGACCCCGAGCCCTTCCTCCTCGCCGCCGACAAGCTCGGCGTCGACCCCGCCCGCTGCGTCGTCTTCGAGGACGCCCCGGCGGGTCTGCAGGCCGGCCGGGCCGCCGGGATGAAGACCGTGGCGTTGACCACAACCCACCAGGCGTCCGAGCTCTCCGCCGACGTCGTCGTCAAGGACCTCTCCGCCGTGTCAGCGCAGGCCACGGCGGGCGGCGTGGAGATCGTGCTCGCCGACTGAACCGTCCGTTCCGGGCGTCCGGAGCCGTCCCACCGCTGTCCGTATACCGGACAGCGGTGGTGGACAGTGACCACACGCGTGTTTTACTTGGGCCCATGACCACGACGAGCAGCCGCACCCTTGCGACCGAGGCGATCACGACGCCCGGTGCTCGTTGTATGTGTCGAATGTGCGCCTTCTGAGGGCCCCCGCACCACTGAAGAGCCTCGCGCCCCGAAGCGAAGCCGCTGTGCCGCGCTCCTGACCGACGCAACCGTTGAACTCGATGGAGTCGACAAGTCGACGTAGGAAGCGAGCCTGCCCCGCGCACACGTCCTCCGGTTCCACCGCACCACCACCGCGAGAACCGTGCCGCGTTCCGAACGAATGCCCCGTGCCCGGCCACCCCGCGCCGCGCACTCGACAGTGACGGAAACCCCTGTGATCACCACTTCCGGCCTCACCAAGGTCTACCGCTCACGCGGTCGTGAAGTAACCGCCCTCGACGGAGTCGACCTGCACGTCCGCGAGGGCGAGGTGTACGGCGTCATCGGCCAGTCCGGCGCCGGCAAGTCCTCCCTGATCCGCTGCGTCAACCTCCTGGAGCGCCCGACCTCCGGCACCGTGACCGTCGCCGGCCAGGACCTCACCGCCCTGGCGGGACGCGGCCCCCGCGCGGGCAAGGAACTGCGCCGGGCCCGCAGCCGCATCGGCATGGTCTTCCAGCACTTCAACCTGCTGTCCTCGCGCACCGTGCAGGACAATGTCGAGCTGCCGCTCGAGATCCTCGGCCTCTCCGGCCAGGAGCGCTCCCGCAAGGCCCTCGAACTCCTCGACCTGGTCGGCCTCGCCGACAAGGCGAAGTCCTACCCGGCCCAGCTCTCCGGCGGCCAGAAGCAGCGCGTCGGCATCGCCCGCGCCCTGGCCGGCGACCCGAAGGTGCTGCTCTCCGACGAGGCGACCAGCGCCCTCGACCCCGAGACCACCCGCTCCATCCTCCAGCTCCTGCGCGACCTCAACCAGCAGCTCGGCCTGACCGTCCTGCTCATCACGCACGAGATGGACGTCGTCAAGAGCGTCTGCGACTCCGCGGCCCTCATGGAGCGCGGCCAGATCATCGAGTCCGGCACCGTCAACGAGCTGCTCGCCACCCCCGGCTCCGAGCTCGCCGCCGCGCTCTTCCCGGTCAGCGGCGACGCCACCGGCGCCGACCGCACCGTCGTCGACGTGACCTTCCACGGGGAGGCCGCGACCCAGCCGGTCATCTCCCAGCTGTCGCGCACGTACAACATCGACATCTCGATCCTCGGCGCCGCGATGGACACCGTCGCGGGCAAGCAGGTCGGCCGCATGCGCATCGAGCTGCCCGGCCGCTTCGAGGAGAACGTCGTCCCGATCGGCTTCCTGCGCGAGCAGGGCCTGCAGGTCGACATCGCGGGCGAAGAGCCCGCGCCCACGCCGAAGGACGCGACGCTGCTGGTCAAGGAAGGTGCCAAGTGACCTGGTCGGAGATGCAGCCCCTGCTGGAGCAGGCCTGTTGGGACACCCTCTACATGGTGGGCTGGTCGACGCTGATAGCCGTCGTCGCCGGACTGCCGCTCGGTGTCCTGCTCGTCCTCACCGAGCGCGGCGGGCTGCTGCAGAACGCCTTCCTCAACAAGGTGATCGGGCAGATCGTGAACATCGCGCGCTCGATGCCCTTCATCATCCTCATGGTCGCCCTGATGGGCTTCACGCGCTGGATCACCGGTACCACGATCGGCCGCGAGGCCGCCCTCGTGCCGCTGGCCGTCGGCGCCATCCCGTTCTTCGCGCGGCTGGTGGAGACCTCGATCCGTGAGGTCGACGGCGGGCTCGTCGAGGCCGTGCAGTCGATGGGCGGCTCCACCTGGACCGTGGTGCGCAAGGTCCTCGTCCCCGAGTCGCTGCCCTCGCTGATCTCGGGCGCCACCACCACGATCGTCGCGCTCATCGGCTACTCCGCCATGGCGGGCACCGTCGGCGGCGGCGGCCTGGGCGACCTCGCCCTGCGCTACGGCTACCAGCGCTTCGAGACCGAACTGATGTGGATCACCGTGGCGATCCTCGCCGTGGTCATCTCGATCATCCAGTTCGCGGGCGACTTCGCGGCCCGTCGGCTGCACAAGCGCGGCGGCGGCTCGGCCCCGCTGCTGCTGTTCCGGCCGCTGCGGGGCGTGCTGCCCGGCACCGCCGCCGCCGAATCGGTCACCAAGACCGGCTGACGCAACGGTCACCAGGACTTCCCCGCGCACCCCGCGGGGCTGCACCACCCATGGAGAAAGGCACTTTTCGTGCGTAACACCGCCAAGATCACCACAGCTGTCCTCGCCGTCGGAGCCCTCACCCTCGGGCTCTCCGCCTGTGGCTCCGACAAGGGCTCCGCCGCCGACAAGGACGGCAAGCTCATCGTCGCCGCGACGCCGATGCCGCAGGGCGAGATCCTGGACTACGTCCAGAAGAACCTCGCCAAGAAGGCAGGCCTCGACCTCGAGGTGAAGGAATTCACCGACTACGTCACGCCGAACACGGCCGTGGAGCAGGGCGAGGTCTTCGCCAACTACTTCCAGCACAAGCCGTACCTGGACGACTTCAACAAGAAGCGCGGCACCGACATCGTGCCCGTCCCGGGAGCGACGGTTCACCTGGAGCCGCTCGGCGTCTACTCCAAGAAGGTCAAGAAGCTCGGTGAGCTGAAGAACGGCGCCACCGTCGCCATTCCGAACGACACCACCAACGAGGCCCGTGCGCTCAAGCTCCTCGCGGACAACGGCATCATCGAGCTCAAGAAGGGCGTGGGCTACGAGGCCACCCCCAAGGACATCGCCAAGAACCCCAAGAACATCACGTTCAAGGAGCTCGAAGCCCCCACGGTGCCCCGCACCCTGAGCGATGTCGACGCCGCGGTGATCAACGGCAACTACGCCCTGGAGGCCAAGCCCGCGCTCAGCCCCGCCAAGGACGCCATCGTCGCCGAGCCCGCCAAGGGCAACCCCTACGGCAACTTCCTCGCCGTGAAGAAGGGCGACGAGAACGACCCGCGCGTGAAGAAGCTCGCCAAGCTCCTCACCTCGCCCGAGGTCAAGAAGTTCATCGACGAGAAGTACGACGGCGCCGTCGTCGCGGCGTTCTGACCGTGCGTACGTCCGCCATCGCCGCCGCGGCAGGGACCCTGGCCCTTGCGCTGGGTCTCACCGCGTGCGGCGGGGACGCCCGGAGCGACGACGAGCTCGTGGTCGGCGCCACTCCGACCCCGGCCGGCGAGGTCCTCACGTACATCCAGCAGAACCTCGCGAAGAAGGCCGGGCTCGACCTCCGGATCACGGAGTTCACGGACTACGTCACGCCGAACACCGCGCTCCAGGAGGGCTCGCTCGACGCCAACCTGTACCAGCACACCCCCTACCTCGAAGACTTCAACGAGTCGAAGAAGACGGACCTGGTGCCGGTCACCGAGGTGTACCTGCCTCCGATGGGCGTGTACGCGAAGGAGATCAAGGACGTCGCGAAGCTCCCCGAAGGGGCCACCGTCGGCGTTCCGAACGACACGACCAACGAGGGACGGGCACTCCAACTGCTCGCCTCCCAGGGCATCATCGGGCTCAAGAAGGGCGTCGGAGGAACCGCGACGCCCGAGGACATCACGTCCAACCCGAAGAAGCTCACCGTCAAGCCGCTCGAACCGGCGCAGCTGCCGCGCTCGCTCGACGACCTCGACGCGGCGGTCATCAACAACAACTACGCGCTCGACGCCCGGCTGAGCCCCAAGAAGGACGCCATCCTTCTGGAGTCCTCGAAGGGCAATCCCTACAACAACGTCCTCGCCGTCAAGAAGGGCGACCAGGACGACCCGCAGGTCCAGAAGCTGGCGAAACTGCTGCGGTCGCCCGAGGTGAAGAAGTTCATCGAGGACAAGTACAAGGGGTCCGTCCTGCCCGTCGAGGCGGGCTGAACGGCCTCCCGCGCGCGCGACACCAACGGGGTCCTCTCCGCCACCCGGAGAGGACCCCGTGGTGCGTCTGCGCCCGTGCATGCTGCATGCTGGGCACTTCAGAAGACCGAAAGGTGAAGGTCCTTCAGGTCTATGAAGGGTATGGAGCGGCGCATGACTACAGCCTCCTCGGGCAAAGCGGGCACATCGGGGTTCCCCGACATCTCCATCAGCACGGAGCGATTGGTGCTGCGCCCTCTCGAAGAGGCGGACGTCCCCGCGTACGCGGAGATGATGAACGACGAGCTCGTCACGGCCTGGACCTCCGTCCCCCAGCCCTACACCGAGGCCGACGCACACGACTGGATCGACCGCCTCGCCCCCGCCGAGCGCTCCGAGGGCCGCGGCATCGTCCTCGCCGTCACCGAGTTCCTCACCCAGCGACTTGTCGGCATCATCCAACTCCGGGGCACCGACTGGCGGGTGCGCTCCACCGAGCTGAACTACGTCGTCGCCCCCTGGGCCCGCGGCGAGGGGTACGCGTCCGAGGCGGCGCTCGCCACCGCCCAATGGCTCTTCCACGACCAGCAGTTCGAACGCATCGAGCTGCGTACCGCCGCCGACAACACCGCCGCCCAGCAGGTCGCGCAGAAGATCGGCTGCATCAGCGAGGGCGTCCTGCGCGGCGCCTGGATAGCGCGCACGAGGAACGGCGGCGACCCCTTCGGCGGCTGGCTGGAGCTGCGCACCGACCTCATCGTGTGGAGCCTGCTCCCCGAAGATCTCGAAGGCGTCTCCGAGAGCCTCGCCGACAGCGGATTCTCCGCCTACTCCGACTGGAACTGAGTAGCGGTTCCAGCAGGTACGCTCGCCCCGGGCCGCGTGCCCGACCGCGTCCGCGCGGCAGCCGCCCCGCAGTGACGACCCGCGAGAACGAACCCAGGAGACAGACGACGATGGCCGACCGGGTCACGGTGATCGGCTGGGACGGCACGCCGCTGACCGCCGCGGCACGCTCCGCGCTCAGCGCCGCCACGCTCGTGGCGGGCGCAGGCCACCACCTGGCGCTGGACGAGCTGCCCGCCCGCGCCGAAAGGATCCGCCTCGGCAGCGTGGGCCTCGCCGCCCGCCGCATCGCCGCCCACCGCGGCACCGCCGTCGTCCTCGCCGACGGCGACCCGGGCTTCTTCGGTGTCGTACGCACCCTGCGCGCCCCGGAATTCGGCCTGGAAGTCGAAGTGGTGCCCGCCGTATCCTCCGTCGCCCAGGCCTTCGCCCGCGCGGGCATGCCGTGGGACGACGCCGAGATCGTGGTCGCCCACCGCCGCACCCTGCGCCGCGCCGTGAACGTCTGCCGCGCCCACAACAAGGTCGCCGTCCTCACCTCGCCCGGCGCGGGCCCGGCGGAACTCGGGCTGCTGCTCCAGGGCGTCCACCGCACCTTCGTGATCTGCGAGGAGCTGGGCACCGAACGCGAGCAGGTCTCCGTCGTCACCTCCGACAAGGCCGCCGACCACACCTGGCGCGACCCGAACGTCGTCATCGTCGTCGGGGGCGCCGCCGCGGCCGCCGACACCGGCTGGATCATGGGCCGCGAACCGGGCGCGGGCCCGCGCGGCTGGGCGCTGCCCGCCGCGGAGTACGGCGGGGACATCTGGCTCGGCGAGGGGGAGAGCGACCGGCTGCGGGCCGCGCAACTGGCACGCCTCGGCCCGCGCGTGGGAGACCTCGTCTGGGACATCGGCTGCGGCAGCGGCGCCTTCACCGCGGAGGCGGCCCGCTTCGGCGCCGCGGTGATCGCCGTCGACAGCGACCCCGACGCCCTCGGCCGCACGACGGCCGCGGTGCGCCGCTTCGGCGTCCAGGCGCAGACCGTGCACGGCATCGCCCCGCACGTACTCGAAGACCTGCCCGAGCCCGATGTCGTACGCGTCGGGGGCGGGGGAGCCGCGGTGGTCTCCGCGGTCGCCGACCGCCGCCCGGAGCGCATCGTGACGCACGCCGCGACACGCGACGCCGCCGAACTCATCGGCAGGGATCTGAGCGAGCACGGATACGCCGTCGAATGCGCCCTCCTGCAATCCGTGGAGCTCGACACACGGGCTTGGCGGGAGGAGAAGCGGACCGTGGTGTTCCTGCTCTCGGGGCGGCTGCCCGACCGTTCCCCGTGACCCTGCCGGCGCGCGGTGCGGGGTAGGCTGGCCGATCGTTGTACTGCACCCGGGTGCCCAGCAGTTCGTTGGTCAATGTCCGGAAAGCTCGCCCGTTTTTGGGGGGTGTGTGGTACGGCATGACCGGAGGATGCGCAACGTGGCGCAGTCCACAGCGGGCCGTGGCCGATCAAGCTGCCACGGTGGCGGACCGACAGGGACAATGCCTGTTGTCCGGTGCGCGGTTCGTGCCGCGCGGCGCACACGCTCGTTGAGGATGACGGGCGGTTGGTGCGCCGCTCCGGGCGATGGGACCTCCCCGGCCGAAGGCCGAGGGGCGGTCGAAGAAGCACTAACCGATGGGCGAGGGGTTACGCATGACCGACACCGGCCAGGTCCCGGGTGAGGGGCTGCCGGAGGGCGCAGGCAGTGGTGTGCCTTCCGGGCCCGTGCAGGGCATGGGGGCGCAGCAGCCGGGCGGTCCCGCTCCGGGTGCGTATACCTTCGTAGACGCTGCCGACCCCTCCGACCCCATCTCCTTGCCCCCCGCCGATGAGGACGACCTGCTGCTGATGCCGGGCGCCCAGGGCGCGTGGGGCGATGGGCTGGTGGCGCCGGTCCAGGGCCAGCAGTCGGCGGGTCAGCAGCCGGTCGGGCAGGCCGGGTACGCCGGTCAGGCAGCCCATGCCGCGCACGCCGCCCATCAGCCGGGGCCGCACGAGACGTCCGGCAGGGACAGCGGTTCCGTCGACCTGAACGGCGTCCGGCTGCCCGGCGGCACGCCCGCTCCTTCCCATCCGGGCCCCGCCCGTCGTCCGCTGCACCGGGGTCCTTCGGGTCCTGCCGTGCCGGACGGCTCGGGGAGCCCGGTGCGTTCGCTCGCCGACCGGGGGCCCGCGGGTGTGGCGCCCGCACCGCAGCACGCCGTGCCGGCCCGGCATGCGGGGCCGCCGACGACCGGGCCCGAGTACCTGGACATCCCGCGGGACGACGCGGGGCTGCCCGGTCCGCAGCTCGGTGAGATCCCGCCGCAGGGCGGGTCGCCGTGGGCGCCGCTGAGGCAGGGGCAGGGCCAGGGGCCGGGCCAGGGTCAGGAACAGACCGGGCAGGATGCGTATCCCGCACCAGCAGAAACGGTCGTCCCGCAGGCCGCAGTGGCCACGGGTGCCCCGGACGTCACCGGTGCCCCGGATGGCACAGAGGTCCCGGACGCCGAGGCCGTCGCGGGCGCCGCATCCGTCGCACCCGCACCACAGACCACAGAAGCACCGCAGTCCGAGGACCCCGCTCCCTTCGCGCTGCCCGCTGAGGCACCCGTTGCGGCCGAGGCGCCCGCTCCTGCCGAGGCGGCCGAGGCACCCGTCGCCGCAGAGGAGCAGTACGCCACGGCGGAGACCGCCGATCCTGGCGCCCCCGCGTTCCCGCACGCCGCGGACTCCGGTGTCGGCCAGGCCGTCCCGGTGGCGCAGCAGGGCGCCGAGCTGGGCCAGGTCCCGGCGGAGGAGCAGCAGTTCCCGGTGGCGGAGCAGTTCGCCGTGGCGGAACAGCAGTTCCCCGCGGCCGAGCAGCCCGCGTTCGCCCAGGCCGTGCCCGCCGCCGTCGGGCAGCCCGCGTTCGCCGTCGCCTCCGCCCAGCCGTGGGACGGCGCGCCCGTCCCGCAGGCCG